>JBGOYH010000112.1:0-7011 GCA_041479575.1 Bathyarchaeia archaeon | reverse complement strand
GAAGTGTAGTTCTGTATTCAATATAGCAAAATGAAAGTATTTATAAGCAATTGTTTATATTAATTGCAGCCGTGTTATAAGAACAACACGAAAACTGAGGAGAGGCAGAAGCATGCCGAGCAAACAAAAAAAAGAAGAAAGAACTTCCAAAGAAGTACACGAAAAACAAGAAGTAACTCAACGAACTCGGACAGAATCGAGCAAAGATTATGCGTTCGTCAGTAAGTAGTCCTGTCTCTGCCCCCAAGTGATCTAGGACAAGTGCAAAAACCCTAGAGGGGAGGGGGGTCTGTTTGGTTGTTTTTCAATCAAAAACTACAACGAGTAGGCCTACAACGCACGTCCAAATCCACGTCCCATAACCGAGCCGCATGCAGCTAAGAAAACTTTAATTCCAACGCGTTTTTCTGTCATAAAGAACAGAGGACAAAAACTTGGCAAGACTCGGTCAACTGAAACTCGCAATGGGAACCAGCATACTACTGGTGTCCCTAATCTTCGCCACTTTCCTGTTCGTAGTACTGTTCATTATCCAAGAATTCGTCGCCACAATCGGCCTCACCTACTGGATAATTCTCATTGTGGCGCTCCCAATAGTATTCATCCTCTTTCAATACCTTATTGGACCAGCCATCGTAAAAATGTCAACACGACTGCAGTACCTGCAGCCTGGCCAAAACCCATGGCTTGAATCCACAGTAAAAGAACTAGCCGACAAAAGCAGTCTGCCAATGCCCAAACTAGCAATAGTCCCCGAAAACACCCCCAACGCTTTCGTATTCGGCAGAACAGCCCAAAGCGCCACACTGGCAGTACACGAAGGATTGCTGAAAAACCTGAACGAAAACGAAGTCAAAGCCGTCATCGGGCACGAACTCGGACACTTAAAACACAAAGACTACATCGTCATGACAGTACTTTCAGCACTGCCGTTAATTGCTTACCTTGTCGCAAGAGGAACATGGGAAACAGCCTGGATATCCGGCAGATCCTCAAGACAAAGAAACGAAGGCGACATGAGAGCAGCCTTATTCGTCATCGGAATATTATCCTACGTAGTCTACATAATCTCACTGCTATGCGTAATGAGACTCAGCAGACTGCGAGAACACTATGCAGACGCCTACTCAGCCTACGTAACAAACTCACCGAGCAATCTCGAAAGCGCCCTGGCAAAGATCACCTACGGACTTTCACTCTCACCGAAGGCCCCATCAGGCGTAAGAGCCTTCTACATAGGCGACCCTTCGCTTGCTAAACAGGAAATATGTGAGATAATGGAAAAGAAAGACGAATACGACCTAGACCATGATGGAGTGTTAGACGAGAAAGAACTGGAACTCGCCATGGAAAAAGAAGCCAAATCCACGTGGAAAACGATTAACAGCTGGTTCTCAACACACCCACCAACCTTCAGACGAATAATGCTACTACAAGAAATAGAACAGGAAATGAAGACCGGCAAGTACACAACAGATCGCGTATACGCCCATGTCTGAGAAACTCAGACTTATCTTGAACCACTTAACTGACACTGTTTTATATGCTCAGCAAAATAATTAGTACAGAAAATCTTGCGGATCACTAGCACATGGGAGCCTGAGAAGGAGAGGTTGAGGAATTGAAGGTCAAACTGCTCCGTTATACTGCAGATGCAGAGTTATTATGTGGAACGGCAGCTCAGACAACGATAAAAAGCGGAAAACCATCAGAAATTCTCGAAAAGATCGATTCTGAAACTGCAAAACGGAAAATCAAGATGGTAACAGGTTACGGACACGCCTCCGTAATCGAACATGCATCATTCACCTTCAGCCTTGAAGACGTTTCAAGAGCCATGACACACCAGCTAGTCAGACATCGCATTGCGTCATACACCCAGCAAAGCCAACGCTACGTAACATATGACACACTTGAAAAGTATGTCACCCCTCCAAGCATTACAGACAACGACGAAGCAAAGAAAACCTTCGACGACACACTGGAAAAAATCTCAGAAACCTACCAAAAACTCCTCAAAATCGGAATTCCCAAGGAAGACGCAAGATTCATCCTTCCAAACGCCGCCAAAACCAACATAATCGTAACAATGAACGCAAGAGAGCTACGACACTTCTTCAACCTGCGATGCTGCGCCCGCGCCCAATGGGAAATCACAGAAATCGCAGTAGAAATGCTGAAACAAGCAAAGAAAGCCGCACCCGCACTATTCGAGAACTGCGGACCAACCTGTGTCGAACTAGGCTACTGCACAGAAGGAAAAATGAAGCCCGCCACGTGCAACATCACAGAAATAAAAGAAAAATTCCGAAAAATGTAAACCCACAAGTCCCATTTTGAAAAACAAACGCGATTCAAATGACCAGGTACAAAGCTCTACCAATAGCTACAAAATATTGGAAACCAGGACAAAACTACCTGAAACAAATTATTGAACACATTGACGGAAAAGTAGTTGACAACGACTTAATTGTCATTTCGGAAAAAGCATTGTCAACGGCTCGAAACAACATAGTAGATGAGAGCAAAGTCAACCCCAGTCTAAGTGCAAGATTTATCGCTACATTGTGGATGCGCACAGTTTGGGGCTACTTGCTGGGCCCTCTCTGTCATCTCAGAAAAAAACTGCTCAACCAAATCCGACAGTATCCATCTGAAACGGGAAGTCGCCACAAGCAAGTTGCCCTGCAATATGCGGGTTTAATGCAAGCACTCATGTTTGGATCCGAAGGCGGCATCGACGGAAGCAATCTGCCATACGCCTACGTGAGTCTGCCCTTGAACGATCCCGATTCAATAGCAGAAACGACCTGCAACAAAATCCATGCGCTCCTAGGGAAAAAAGTCGCGGTAATGGTCGTTGACACCGATAAGACTTCTTCGTTCAGGAACTTTCATTTTACTCCTCGTCCAAAGCCGATAAGGGGCATTCACTCTTGCGGAGGCTTCGTGGCATATGTCATCGGCCGGTTTTTTAGGCTGAAAAGAAGAGCAACGCCCCTGGCCCTCGCAGGGCGCAGTTTGACCGTCGAAGAGGCTTTGAATATTGCCGAGCTGGCAAATCGGTCCAGAGGATTCGGCGCCGGCAGAACAGTGTGGGACATGGCTGAACGATTCAAAGTTGACTTGACCGATGTGAGTTGGGAAATGCTTGAGAGAGTAAAGCATAAACCCGTAGTTATTGTAAGAACCAGCGAGTGAAGGCGACAATGGAAGAAAAAGTGAAAGCTCTGGACGCTTTTTTCAACCCACGTTCAGTCGCGATTGTTGGAGCAACAAGAAGAACTGAAAAAGCAGGACAAGTCATCTTCAAGAATTTTGTTGAAAACAAGCGGAGACAGGTTTTCAAGGGGCAGCTCTATGCCGTTAACCCTAATGAAACTTCAATTCTAGGGATCAAATGTTACCCGAATGTAATGAAAATTCCAGGGGACCTAGATCTAGTTGTGATTATCGTTCCAGCGAACATTGTACCACAAGTAATGAAGGAAGCAGCAACCAAAAAGGTCAAGGCAGCCGTCATAATCAGCGCAGGCTTCGGAGAAGTTGGAAACCATGAACTTGAAAACCAATTATTGACTATAACCAAAGAATCAGGAATGCGAGTTCTTGGACCCAACTGTCTTGGAGTATACGATTCCAGAACAGGCGTTGACATGCTGTTTCTCCCAGAAACAAAGGTACTGACAACAGGAGATGAAGTCGTCGCAACACCCCGTCCTATGCCTGGAAGTATAACGATTGTCACTCAGAGCGGTGCATTCGGCGCAGCAGCCCTTGACTATTTGGCCGGCTTACACACAGGAGTAAGCAAGTTCGTGAGTTTCGGGAACAAAATCGACGTAGACGAATCCGAAATGCTGCGTTATTTATATCATGATGACGAAACTGGCGTAATACTCCTCTACGTCGAAGACATAAAATCCGGAAGAAAATTCATGGAAGCAGCTGAGGAAACCACCAGGAAAAAGCCTGTAGTTGCATTGAAGTCAGGGAGAACAGAAGCAGGTGCGCGAGCTGCCGCTTCACACACAGGTGCGATAGCCGGGTCAGATCAGATTTATGATGCTGCCTTTGAACAAACTGGTATTGTGAGGGCGAGGGATATGGACGAATTCTTCCACGCTGGAAAGGCCCTATCGATGCAGGTTCCCGCCAGAGGGAAGAACGTAGGAATAGTCACTGACGCAGGAGGCCCAGGAATAATGGCAGTAGACGAATGCGGATTGATGGGACTGAATGTCAAACGTTTCTCTGAAGAGACAGTTGTCAAATTCGAAAAATTGAAGACTGAAGGAAGACTTCCCAAGTTCGCAACAAACTTGAATCCTGTGGATATAACGGGTTCAGGCACATCAGAAATGTTCGAACTGGCAACAGAAATCGTATTTCAAGACCCAGAAATCGACGGCATAATAATGCTTGGACTGCACCATTTGCCAGCCGTGAAAGAGGACTTCGTCGACAGAGTAGCAAAAGTCGCCAGCAAATATGAAAAGCCAATGGTTGCATGCGACATCGGTGAAACCGAAATGGCTTTGAGTATTCGCCTGAGGTTCGACAGACTAGGCATCCCAGCCTATTCATCACCGGAAGACACGGCAAGAGCAATGAGCGCCTTAGCGAGATATGGACGTTACTTGCAGAAAAAAGGACGTTTCCAAGAATACGTCAAGAACTTCATAGAGTGCAAGCGAGGAAAATAAGTCAAACTGAGACCTCAACTTCGACCAGGCTACCATCAACAAGACGAAGTTCGTCTCTCAGATTTGCAGGTGCAACGATTTCGATAATGTCGTCTGGATAGCCAAGAACTTCTGGAACAACCAAAGCACACTTTACCCCTCTTAATCTAGCTCTGAAAAGCTTTCCTCGAAAATAACCTGGGGCAGGCAAGATTTCAATGCCAGAAGCCCTCATCAGCAATTTTCTTACCTCGACGCTATCTCGACCCAACATTACGTCTAATGTTCCTGGAAAAGGGGTGAAACCCAATTTCTCTGCCATTTGCTTCCTCACCCAAGGAAGGCTGACGAATCTCGCGCCCTCACCCTCCCCTGAGGAGATTTTCCCTCTCAGGCATAATTTATTCAAGAAATCAGAACCCATGGTTCTGCATCGAGCTGTTCCAACATAACCCAAGTTTGAAAAAGAACGGTTATTTTTGTTCTTTCAGCCAGGCAGCAACTTTCTTGATAAGTACATTACTAGTCATGTCAACGACTGGAATGATCATTCTCTCCCGCGTTTCTATTACAGGCTGATATTTCGGCATAAAAGAATACCCCAGATAAGTCCAGTACACCCGTCCCTTTTCCACCAACATTTTGGCCGTTGTCTCTGTTGACGCAGGAAGCGGAAAATACAAGAAAACCACGCCATCAACCCAGTACAAGCATGCAGCTTTTCCACCAGCAATTATCGATGTAAACCTCGCTATTTCTTCAACCGTCGCAAAGTAGTCCTTCTCCATTACTACGACTTCTTTGAAAGGCTCATATATCACAACAACATCTGCCCCACTCATGATATGCACCTTCTTCGCATGCTGTCTAACTGGTCCAAGCTCCCTTTTAATTTTGCCATATTTCCAGAAAAAGTTATACAGCAGACCTTCGTTAAAGCCTTAAACTGAATAGTCATCAAGGAGTATTTGTCTTGCCAGAAATTCGCGTCGCATTAGTAGGCGTCGGCAATTCTGCCTCAGCACTCGTTCAAGGAGTCCAATACTACAAAGATGCAAAAGAAGATACAAACGTTCCAGGCTTAATGCACGTCAAGTTCGGACCATACCATATAAGAGACGTGAAGTTTACTGCAGCTTTTGAAGTGAACAAAAACAAGATCGGTAAGGACTTGTCTGAAGCCATTTTCACCGCGCCAAACTGCTGCGCCAAATTCGCGGACGTGCCCAACTTAGACGTCGAAGTCACTGGCGGACCAATCCTTGACGGCGTAGCCGACCACATGAAACAAGTCTTCAACGTTTACGAGGACGAAGTCAACCCCGACCACGTCGTGGAAGTCCTGAAGAAGACTAAAGCAGAAATACTCATAAACTATCTACCTGTCGGAAGCAGAATTGCCACACGCTTTTACGCTCAAGCCGTGATTGATGCGGGCTGCGCAATGATCAACTGCATACCCGAGTTCATCGCTTCAGACGCTACATGGAGCAAGAAATTTGAGGAAAAAGGACTCCCAATCGCAGGGGATGACATAAAAAGCCAGTTAGGTGCGACTATTCTACATCGCGCAATAGCGAGACTGGCTGTGGACAGGGGAGTCATCATAGACGAGACGTATCAGCTGAATCTCGGAGGAGACACAGACTTCCTAAACATGACAGTTGAGGAACGGCTGAAAACCAAACGAATCAGCAAGACGGAAGCCGTCACAAGCCTTGTCCCTTATGATCTGCCCACCCGCATCGGACCCTCAGATTATGTCCCGTTCCTGGGAAACAAGAAAATCTGCTACCTGTGGCTTAAAGGAAGAAAATTCGGCGACAGACCATTGACCATTTCTGCAAAGCTGGAAGTTGAAGACTCACCTAACAGCGCAGGCGTAGTGATCGACTTGATACGAGCAGTGAAGATAGCACTGGACCGCAAGATCGGAGGCGCGTTGTTGAGCATATCGTCATATGCCTTCAAGCATCCGCCCATCCAGGTACCGGATCCTGTGGCTAAGCAAGCGGTTGAGGACTTCATCCAAGGAAAAAGAGAACGCTAGCTTGCTTTTGAGCTAAAGGCTTCCACCGAGACAGCACATCGCGCGCCACTGCAATTTCAACATGCAAGACAGCAAAACGGCGCACCAAACCCGACAAGAAGACCCAGCCAAAGACTCGCAACAGTACTGCGCGTGCTGAAAACCTAGGGGGGAGGGGGTAGGTCATTTTTGGCTTGAAAACAACCAAAAACCATGTTGAACAGTCCTTCACTTCCATGTTAACAACATCGCGGACACACGGAAGCAGCAACATTCAATAACCAAAAATGGTGAACG
>JBGOYH010000111.1:0-7101 GCA_041479575.1 Bathyarchaeia archaeon | reverse complement strand
TGAATGCCTGTACAATGAAATGGAGAAGAGAGAGCAACGACAATAGAGGTTCCTTCTATCTAACCTTAAATTGCAGAACGACCATATAAAAAATGGAAGTCACCCTTAGCAGAGCAGGAGTTCGGGAGACATCTCCGCAACAAGTGGAGTTCAAGTCCCACCCTCGCACCATGCCACGCTAGCCAAAAGTTTATAGCCACTATCAACTCCTGCTCTAGGCGAAATGACCATCCAGATTTCAGGATCTACCCACAACCATTTGCCAACAATAATCAGGTTGTTAAATGAAGAATACAGTAACTCATATGAGTTCATTCCTTTCGACGAGGAAAGAGTTCTGTCCCAAATCCGGAGGCGCCGTCTCAAGATTCTTGTAGCAGAAGAAAACGGCAAAGTACTGGGTCTCATCGCAACGCATTCGCATGAAGACTCAGAAGAAGACGTTTCATGGCTCGCTGTAAGCAAAGAACACAATCAAATAGCCATTGAAAACATGCTCGTAAACGAACTTGAGAAGAACGTCAAAGCCGACACTATCTCAACATCAATTGATGAAGAAAACCCAAGAATCACCGATTGGATCAATCGAGGTTACACATTGCAACCTGGCTTTCAACGAATGTCCGCAAAACTCAACGGTCTAAAACCAATTCCACAGGTTGCCGAAGGCACCAAGCTTCGAAGCCTAAGACCTGACGAGGAAAAAGAACTCATGGCAGTCACGAACACCGGATTCGGATGGCAAAGACTAGAACCTGGAGATCTCGAAACCTGGAAATCTGAGGACCCGCCGTTCAGTGAAGACTGGGTTCAGGTCGCCGAGGTTGACGAAATAATCGTATCAGCGGTCGTGGCGAAGCCAGACACGGACTGCATAAAGTACCTGCATCTCAAGAGGGGTTATCTTGGTCCAGCAGCCACCCTTCCCGAATTTCGAAACAAGCATCTCGCTTCAGCACTTACGGCTCGAGCCATGAATTTCCTGTTTGAAAAAGGAATGGACTCGGTCAGATTGGGAACTTCTGAAGAGAACGTTTCTTCAATTGCCTTACTACGCAGTCTCGGCTTTCAGGTGGACATTGTCAGAAAAATCCTTCGCAAAAAGTTGAATCGCTGAGGACTTTCATTTTCTGAATCTAGGTTTTTCTAGACCGAGCCTCTTGAGTGTAGCCGCTTCAGGAATGCCTTCTTCAGACCATCCTCTGAGTCTGTAGTATTTCGTAAGCATTTTGTCAAGTTCCACGATGCTGTTCTGGTATGGTTCTTTCAGAAATCTTTCAGGAAGCTGATCATCTTTTCGAGAGAAGCCCTCCCGAACGTTGAAGCATCGCTCCAAATTCACGATTCTTTCTCCGCTTTCCAGAAGCTCTTTCTCACTGAATTTTTCGCCCGTCAGCGCCAAAAGAGCCTTTGCAAAGTCTGCTGGCATGAACGTGTATGTTTCTGCCGACGTGAACTTACATACGCTGAGGGCGTCTGTCACGGCACAGTAGTTTTCAGTGAAGACAACGATTTCAGGTTTGTAGTCGGGGTTACGAGTATCCATAAGCTTGTCCAAGGGTTTGCCAGGGAAAAGTTGTTTTGCCACGTCCCATTTTCTTGCAGAGTCAATTGTCGGCAAGGCGTAGAGGTGATCAGCACCGCGGTTAGAGACAGCGTGCCCCAGCGCAAATGCCTTCAAAGTCCTCGGTTCTTGGCGGGGTATTTCCATCCTTTTCACGTGCATCGCATATCTACTGGCATTTTTACCTATTCTTTCAGCTGCCCTGCTGGTGCCTTCTGCCAGAATGTCTCCGAATCCCTCTCTATATGCGATCATTCTGGCGAGTTCAAGCATGCTATCTTCGTT
Organism: Bathyarchaeia archaeon; assembly: GCA_041479575.1. Taxonomy (GTDB): domain Archaea; phylum Thermoproteota; class Bathyarchaeia; order Bathyarchaeales; family Bathycorpusculaceae; genus DASPPK01. Next base: position 5,252 of record JBGOYH010000111.1, on the reverse strand, counting down.
GCCCCATCCCAAAGATAACCCAGCATCTTTCTTTGTTATGATACCTTTCTCATAGAGTTCCATCGCAAAGGATATTGTTACCCCTGTGGAAATTGTGTCAAGTCCAAGTTCGTTACAAAGCTGGTTTGCCTTCATTATTGTCGCGAAGTCCGAAATCCAGCACATAGGGCCTAAGGAATCGATGGTCTCGTATTCCGGACGTGGGCCACTCAACTTCCCATATTTCTCACTCTTGATTTCCACAAATGCTCTGCAATGCACGGCGCAACCGAAACATGATTCGGGCCTTACAAAGTATTTTTCCTTAATTTTCTCTCCAGATATCTCTTCAGACCATGGGAACCGTGCGGTCTGATGGTTTTTGGCTGGAAGATCGCCTATCTCGTTTTTCGAATTTATCAGCCACGGAGTACCATATTTGCTCAGACCTTCCAATTGTGGGTTCTTCGCTGACCATTTTTTCGCAGCTTCCGCGCAGAGACTGCGGAATTTCTCAGGATCTGCGATGCTGATTTTTTGGTTGCCCTTCAATGCGACGGCTTTGAGGTTTTTTGAACCCATGACTGCTCCCAAGCCGCCTCTACTGGCCGATCTCTCTTTGTCTGTTATGATTGAGGATATTCGCACCAAGTTCTCGCCCGCGGGTCCGATGCAGACAACACGGTACTTGCCAAGTTCGTCTTGAATAGCCTTGATGGCTTGGCTTGTCGTTTGTCTCCAGAGTCGGGAAGCATCTTTCAACACTGCAACATCATTCTCGATGACCAAGTAGACTGGTTTTGCTGCTCTTCCCGAAACGTACACTATGTCAAAGCCCGTGAATCTTAACTCAGGTCCAAAGTCCCCGCCTGCATGAGCATACCCTAAACCGTTTGTCAACGGTGATTTTGCCGCAATCGTGATTCTTGACGACGCAGGCCACATTGTTCCTGCAAGGGGACCAGCCGAAAGAAGCAGAATGTTATCAGGCGAAAGAGCGTCCGTTTTGGGTTTCAAGTTCTTGTAAAGATAGTATGATGCTAGACCTCTTCCGCCCACGAACGCCTTCAGCAATGGCTTCTCAATCTTGAATACGTTCGTTTTGCCTGAGCTCAGGTTCACCTTGAGGCCTCTGCAGGCCCATCCAAAACTCAATCTTTTACCCCTCTAGGCATGTTCAAGCACATATTCTTGGTTCATGCAAAAGATAAGTTTAGTGCGTCTTAGCAGCGAATTTCTACATGAGAGCGTTATCTGGTCGCAAAAGATGGTATGATTCTTGATCCGGCTGACTTTATTCCTGTCGTGCCTTCAGGGATCACGAATATCATTTGGGTAACGCCTGCCTTGAAGAATTCCTCAATTCTTTCCAGACAATACGCAGGCGGGCCTGCTACTGAGAACTCGTCTGTCATGTCGCGGGTCATGAAACTTGCAGCTTTGCCTATTTGTCCGTTCCCAACGTTTTCCCTGATCGCTTTGATCCGCTCAGGCTTTGTTCCGAGTTCCTCGTGGACAGGGTCTGATGTGAAGGCGCTCATGAACGTGGCTAGATACTTCACTTTCTTCTGCGCCTCCTCATTGCTGTCTCCCACAGCGAAGGGCAGAATGTTGCCGATGTCTACGTCGCGCACGTTGCGTCCAGCCTTTTCAGCACCTTCCTTGACGATACGCATTGCATGTTTCATGTAGTGAAGCGGCGTGTTCAATAATGAGCCGTCAGCGACCTCTCCTATCATTTGCATGAATTTGGGACTTCTTGCCGCCAAATATATTGGGATTCTGGCTTTAGGTAGAAAAGCAAGTTTTGCTCCTCTGGTCCTTATCATTTCCCCTTCATAGTCTACCTTTTCCCCCGAGAGAAGTCGAGTGACAACCTCAATGCCTTCTCGAACTGTAGCCAGTGGTTTTTCCCACATCTTTATCCCCAAAGGTCGAAGAGGCAGGTCTCCTCCTGGCCCCACTCCGAGAGCGACGCGGCCCGTTGCCATCTCGTCGATGGAGGAAACGAATACGGCTAGCAATGCTGGATGTCTCGTGTAGAAGTTACATATTCCCGTGCCAATTTTGATTTTTGAAGTCTTCATTGCAACGGCTGTCACATTGACTACGACATCTCTACAGAGCGGCGAGGGGTTCTCATCTGCAATCCACACGTATTCAAAACCTTGTTTTTCTGCTGTCCTAGATAATCTCACAGTTTCCAGTACGGGACCGAATCCTGCAAGATTTAATCCGAAATTCAGTTTACGAGTCATCTGCGCTTGCACCTGAATAAATCTTTAAGTCGTATCGGGCAAATATTAAAATGGTGGCAATTTGCTGAGCGTAAACCAACTCGCCGTTGGCATATGCAGAAAAATGATGGACAACGCTGAAGAGTATAACGTAAAGCACACCCTTTTCAAGAACGGAGTCCATCTTATTGACACTGGAAACAGGGCCCTCGGAGGAATACAGGCTGGTTTGCGCGTGACTGAAATCTGCTTAGGCGGTGTCGGCAACGTCTCTTTCACGTCCATGGATCTTGATGGACTGACACTGCCCGCAATAGCAGTTTCAACCGACTTTCCGGTACTGTCTCTCCTTTGTCAGGCTTCAGGCGGTTATCGTGAAGCCATGGAAGGTTGGATCAACTTCACAGCTGGCTCGTACGCGGCGATAGCAAGCGGGCCTGCCAGGGCAATTGTTCACGAACCGGAAGAAATGTTTGATGTGCTTGGGTACAGGGATGATGCCGGAGTCGCCGTGGTTGTTCTTCAATCAGAACAGTATCCTGATGAAAAAGTCGGAACTCGGCTTCTGGAAAGATGCAAAGTAAACCCTGAGAACCTCTACATGGTTTTATCGCCCCTTTCAAGCATGTCAGGCTTGGTGCAAGTCACTGCAAGAACCGTTGAGAATGCAATGGTGAAGTTGCACAGTCTAAACTATGATGTGAAAAAAGTGAAGTTTGCTCATGGAGTTGCTCCTTTGCCACCGCTCGGATCACGGACTATCGTGCCAGACGACATGCTTTCCTACGGTAGCATCGTTCACCTTTATGTTGTGCCTGAGGAAAAAACAGACCTGAGAGAAATAGCCAAGAAAATGCCATCACAAACATCTAAAGACTATGGCAGACCATTCACTGAACTCATTAGGGAACACAAGGGTTTGAGAGGAATCGACATCAACCTTTTTGCTCCCGCAGAAGTCTACGTCAACAATCTGAAGAGTGGTGAACTCTACAGGTTTGGAAAAGTCAACAGCGATTTGGTGAAGAAAATGGCGGGGCTTCACTAGATCACGCGCAAAAAATGGAGAAATAACAATATGCCTTACTCCCAGTATCTACTAGGTGTTGACGTAGGAACCGAAGGGTGCAAGGCACTACTTTTCAACACTGAAGGGAAATCTCTGGCCCGTTCATACAACAGATATCCGGTGATAGTACCTGAGCCGTCGTGGGCCGAACAAGACCCGCTCTTATGGTGGGATGGCGTCAGAAAAAGCATCAGGGAAGTTGCAAAGAAAGCCCACGTTTCGGCAGAAGACATCGTTTGCGTCAGTCTTACGGGTCAGTCTCCAGTCTTAGTTGCGGTCGACGGACGAGGCAAACCGATTATGAACGCGATCATTTGGATGGATCGCCGCGCAGTCGAGGAGACAAAAAGAATAATGGAAGTAACGGGTCTAAAAGAAGACCCTTCCATGATGCTGCCGAAAATCATGTGGCTAAAAGAGCATCGGCGTAGCATTTTCCGAAAAACCCACAGATTCCTGCAGGCAACTGATTTTGTTGGGTACAGGTTGACCGGCAAGTTTGCCACAGACCCGCTTACTGCTAGCACAATCCACTTCGATGCAAAGAAAGGAAAATGGCCTTATGAAACACTTAGCAAACTGGAGATACCTGTAGAAAAACTGCCAAACGTCCTCTTCCCAACAAAAAGTGCAGAAACCGTGTCTAAGGAAGCCTCACGGCAAACTGGACTCAGAGAAGGAACCCCCGTTGTGTTGGCAGGAATAGACGCATACATGGCTACGGTCGGCGTCAACGCCCTGGAACCAGGTCACATATGTGAAATAACAGGAACCTCAACCTGCATCATGGTTCCGTCACATCAAAAGATACGTGATCCAGAGACAAGAGTAGTGTGTTCACCCTTTCCTCTAGTGCCTGATCTGTGGATAACCTGGGGAATAATGTCCTCCACCGGAGCCTCACTCAGATGGTATCACGACAACCTCAGTTGCAAAGAATCATACAGTGAACTAGATGCCGAAGCCGCAGAAATACCGCCTGGATCCGACGGACTCATTTTTCTTCCTTACCTGATGGGTGAACGCAGCCCGATATGGGACACTTCCGCCCGAGGCGTGTTTGCAGGCTTGTCGCTCAATCATACTCACAAACATTTCGCAAGAGCTATACTTGAAGGATGTGCGTTTGGAATTCGCCACAACTTGGAAATAATCGGGGAATTAGGCGGAGAGATCAATGAAATCTGGAGTTGCGGAGGAGCAGCGAAAAGTCGAATCTTCGGTCAAATCAAGGCCGACATACTTGGCAAGCCCATAATCATTCCAAAAGAAATTGAGGCTCCAGCGCTGGGATCCATCATAATCGGAGCGGTAAACGTCGGAATCTACAAGAACTTGACGAAAGCTGCAGAAAGCATGGTGCGTGCGGAATGTACCATCGCTCCCCAAGAGTCGATGCACAAGAAATACGGGCGATTCTACAGAATGTACAAGGATCTGTATCTGTCTCTGAAAGAGTATTTCAAACGTTACTGCGGAGACCAAGTCGGTCGCGAAGCCAAGGGATAGTGATATCAAATGCGCGTGTCAAGACCGAAAATCTTGGTCGTCGGCAGTCTCCACATGGACTTAACCGTCAAGGCGGAAACTATTCCTCGCATCGGCGAAACCGTGCTTGGAAAAGAGTTCAAAATGGCTCCGGGTGGAAAAGGAGCAAATCAGGCCGTAGCAGCCGCAAAACTAGGGTCCGATGTCACCATTGTCGGACGAGTAGGAGCGGACTTCTACGGAGATAGACTCATTGAAAACGCAAAACACTATGGTATCAACACAGAATTCGTAGTAAGAGATCCTGAAACATACACAGGCATTGCGCTGATAATGGTCGATAAGAAAGGCAATAACATAATCTCAGTTGCCCAAGGTGCCGATTCCAGATGCACAATAGAAGATGTAGACAAAGCTGAAAACACCCTGAGAACGTCTGACGTTCTGTTGGTGCAACTGGAAATACCAATATCTGTTGT
>JBGOYH010000110.1:0-7114 GCA_041479575.1 Bathyarchaeia archaeon | reverse complement strand
TCTTGGCAACGAGCTTTTCGCCTTCTTCTCCAAGGTCGGTTCGTGATTGTGGTTTCAGCCCGTACTTCGCGATCATTTGAGGCAGAAACACCTTTGCTCTCATCATGCCTTTGTTCTTGGATATGATTTTGGTGGCACACCTTTCCACACAGCCGTCGAGTATGATAGAAGGATACTTCTGCAATAGGCTCTTGTATTCTCCGACTCCTGCAGTTAAAGATGGAATACATATCAGGACAGCTTTTTCAGGTCTCAGTTCGTCCACAACCTTGTAGGCGACCTGCCGAGCTACTGTTCCGAGGGCTTTGCCCATGCCGGTGCAGGCTACTATGGCGACTTTTTTATCGTCCACTCTTGTTCACCTCTGCAAGTATTTCGTCAACCTTATTCGCGGCTAGTTCTCCGACTATTTCTGCGAGCTTCATTCCTTTGGGTCCGAGCTTGGCTCTGGATTCGGGCTGCAGGTCTTTGTGTTCTTTCAGAATATCTTCGACATTTATGATTGCTTTGATCTGTCCTTTTGCTTTGTTGACTATTTTTTCGCAGCATTTTTCTCCGCAGCCATCTATGACTAAGACTGGGTTTTCTTTGGCAAAGGTGACGTCCTCTTGAACACCGCCTGTTAGGGCTGGAGTGCAAAGCAAAACAGTCTTGTCTGGTCTTAGTTTCTCCAGAACATGGTATCCGGCATATCTGGAGACTGTTGCCAAGGGTTGGTCCATGCCCGTGCATACAGCAACGGCAACCTTCTTTTCTATCGACATGCTATTCTTCCTCCTTCACTCTGTCTACCTCTTTATTGATGATTTTCATGGTTTCTTGGACAAGCTTTTCGTCTTCTGGTTCTATTCTGCTTTTCGATTTGGGTCTTGAATGCTTCTCTTTCTTAATTATTTCTGAGATGACTATTGATGATTTGGGATGAACTTTTCCGTACATTTTGACTCCTTTGGCGGCGCACATTTTGTCGCAGCCGTCAACAGTTATACAAGGGTTATTCTTAGCGAAGTCTCTCTCTTCTTGTCCGCCCGCAAGAAAGAGCGGTAGACAGATTGTCACTACATCGTCCCGTTCTTCTAGTATTTTTCGTGTCGCCACACGCGACACCATTCCTTCAGATAGTCCTTCTCCACTGCAGGAGATTAAGCCGATTTTGGGTTTGATCTTCAACTTTTGTCACCTACAATTTTTGCGACTTTTTCCGCTGCCTTTCTTGCCAGTTTCTCACCGTCGAGTCCGATGTCAAGCACGTTTCCTGGCTTCAGCTTCGGGTTCTCCTTTATCACATCCAAAATCTTGATTTCTCCTTTGAGCTTTCCTTGATGATGCTCAACATTCTTTTTGGCGCATTGGGCGACGCAGCCGTCGACGGTTATGCAAGGGTTTTGTCTTATTTTCTGCACTGTCTCTTCGTCTTCGATTGTGAGTAGCGGAAGACAAATTGAATCAGTATCATTTGGCAACAGCTCTTCGGTTACGATGTAGGTTGCTCTCCGTGTTATCGTTCCTAGAGCCTTTCCGATTCCGCTGCACGGAATGATTATGTACTTACTTCTTTTCTTCTCGGACATTCTTTATCAGCCTCAAGATTTCTTTCTTTTCTGGAAAACTCAGGGCGTCGGCCGCGCAGACTTTCTGGCATGCCCTGCAGAACACGACGCAGTTGTCTGGGTTTCTGACTATGAATTCCTTCTTTTCCTTATTGTACTCGAATACGCCATGGGGACAAAATCTGAGGCATTGAGGATCCCCATCGCACTGATTGCACTTTTGCGTGTCAATTCTTGGATACCAAGGAATCTTGCTACGCGGCACGCCCATGTACGTTTCTTCTGTCATGTTTGGCTAGCGGCCTCCAACGCTTTCTTCACAGTTTCTAAGGCCTTTTCCGTGGTCATGTTTCTGACGTCAAGAGAAACAAGGTCCTTGCCTATGTCAAGCCCAGCCTTCGCAAAGGCGTCTCGAAACAGTTTCCTCTGCATTACCGGAGCGCACCCGCCTATGACGTAAAGTCTGTCTTTCCGCAGAAAGTCTGCAAAGAATCGTTCGCCGTCCTCATCGCAGAGCATGGGGTGTATGAACGCGTATTCGACTGGATATTCGGCTCGTATGATGTTTATGAAGTCCCACATATCCAGATCCTTAAATCCTGGGCATTTGCCCGTGCAGACGCAGAATATGAAACTTACCTTCTTTTTCTCCACAATTCTCCCTCTTTCTAGATTGATTTCGTTCTTTTGCATGTTGACAGGAAGGTTCTCCATAGTAATATTTAAATATTGTTATTAATACTACCATAAACATGCATTCCAAAACAGACAAGCAGATCAGGCTCAGTGCAAAAGTATTCAACGCTCTCTCTGACCCGACGAGACTTGAAATACTAGAATTCCTGCGCACAAGTGAGAAGTGCGTATGCGAGATAATTCCCCACGTCGGATTAATCCAGCCTGTCGTGTCCCGTCATCTAAAAATCCTAAAAGACTGCGGATTGGTGAGAGACCGAAAAGACGGCACAAGGAGACTCTACTCAATTACAGAGCCCAAAATGTTTGAGATAATTGACGCGGCAACCCCGGAACTGCTCGATCTTCTCTCGAACCGCATCATTGAACAAATAACCTGTTAGGAAATCGGAATTTGGAAACCTCAGAGGAACACACGAAAAAGGAATTGTCTCTTGGTTTATGGGAGAAATACCTAACGTTATGGATAGCCATCGCGCGCGCGGGACTTTGATGTGAATTCAAGCACTGGCTGTTCAAGTTCTATTTAGAAAGCGTTTTGGCGACTTCTTGCGCCCAATTCTTCGTTTTCTCCAGTTCTCCCTCTTTCAGTTGCGATTGATTCATCTTGCCTTCTACGTAGGTGACCAGTGGAGGCGTGATTATCTCGAAGCCCAAGTTCTGAAGTTTCTTTTCAATGCCTTTAGTTGCGTTTCCACTGATTCTTGATTGCCATTGCGTGTCAAAAGCAGCTGCCCGCTTTCCAGAAAACTGTTTGTCTGGGAAACTGTTGAGGAACTGCATTATGCCGCTTGACGCTTTCAGGTACATTGTGGGTGAACCAGAAATCAGACAATCATAGTTCTTGGCAGTTGCTTGGTCAACGTTCTTAACGAAGAATAAGTCAACTTCGATTCCTTTTTCTTTCAGGACTCCGCCGATGGTTTCAGCGACCTTCGCTGTCATCTTCACGGGGGAGACTGTGTCATACACGATCAAAACTTTCATTCAGTCAGACCTCGCTACAATTTGACAAACTTGTGGTAGGTTATGACGGGCTTTTAAAGCTAGCGCGCACTATCCGATAAGTCCAAAACCATCGCATATTCAATAGAATGTGAGTCTACCCTTGCTTGGCACCGTCTGCTCCAGTCATGTGACGTTAAATAAACGGTTCGGAAGGCTCTCCTATGATGATATGTGCGTTAGATGCAAGTTGTGACAACACGGGCATCACTTCATTCTTAGGAAGAAGGACTGAGAACGAAGTGGACCTGGGTGGACTGGCGCCCAAATAGGTCCAAGTCTTCCAATTTGGGGACTTTTCTTGCCTCACTCTAAAGGTAGTTTGGATTTATGAATCTAATATTCACATATCACGCACAGCGCAATCTTCCATAAGTTTTATAGGGTGGTTAAATTGTTGTTTTCAATTGCGTAGAGTCTGTTTTTTCGCGACGATGAAACATAGACGTATTCGGAGAAAGGAGAATGATAAAAATGGAAAGGAAAACTGCATCGGGAATAATGTTGACGCTACTTATTGGAAGCATGCTTTTTTCAGCGATCAGCCTGGTGAAAGGTCAGACGAACACGCATGACCTCGAGGTTTCTTTAAGCACCTTTAGTCCACTTATTATCAATGGGACATACAATCATCTGTCGTCTGGAAATTCGACAGTTATCAACGCTACTGTAGTTAACAGAGGCGATTTCAATGAGTCTAACGTAGGCCTTCAACTTCTAATCAATGATACCGTAGTTCTAAATGCAATGACGCCTATATTGGAGGTCAATCACACGTTTTGGACTGCCTATTTCTGGAACCCAACGGATGCGGATTACTACCTGACTGTTTATGCGCCGCCAGTTAGTGGCGAGGATAATGTTACAAACAATGTAGTCACAAAGTGGGTGCGCGTGTGTCAGGACCAACCTCCAACGACGAACTTCACCTATTCGCCACCCCCTCCGCTTCCCGGACCGATCAGAAACGGGACAGTTTCTTTCGACGCCTCTAGCAGTTTCGACCCTGACTGGGGCATCATTCTGAATTATACATGGAATTTTGGCGATGGCAACATTACAACCGTGTCTTATTTCAATATAACGCATAAATACACAACGTGGGGGAACAGAACTGTAACTCTAACTTTGCGCGACACTGAAAACCTGACCGCCAGTATGTCAAAGAACATAACGGTTTACGCTCGTCCTACAGCGAGTTTCGGAATAGATAAGCCTCGTCCTCTGCCAGGTCCATACTATGTCAATGAAACTCTGACCTTCAACGCCAAAAATAGTTCTGACCCCGATAACATGACGGCTCCTAACAAGGGCATCATGAACTATACTTGGATGTTCGGAGATGGCAACATTACGAGCACGCCTGAACCCCTCATAAATCACACTTATGCCATAGAAGCAGATTATTTTGTTTTTCTCAACGTCACCGATTTCGATGGCCTAACTAGCGATCAGATTTTTGTGCCGCTAAATGTTGGTTCAGGCCGACCTGTAGCCGATTTCGTGCCTCCTCAAGGACAATGTCTTGTCTACTATCCATTGTTCTTTGACGCCTCAGCGAGCTATGATCCAGACAATATGACGGCCCCCAACAGGGGCATCGCCACCTACACTTGGAACTTCGACGATGGCAACACGACCACCGTAACTAGTTCAAACATAACACATACTTACCAAAACCCTGGAATCTACAATGTGAATCTAACCGTAGCAGACTATGAGGGAGTGACCAGCTCTATAAACAAGACCGTGCCTGTTACTTTCGAGGTCTTTGTAAAAGCGGTAGACAGTGCAAACGGAACGATGGACATCGTCTACAATCCTGGCGACGATTTCAACCTCAACATAACAGTCACTAACGTTGTTGACCTCTTTTCTTATGAAGTCAATTTGACATGGCTAGGTGCCAAATATCCTATCTTAGCAGTCAAAAATGTCCAAAGCGCCGGTTTCTTGGCACCTGAAGACTTCGAAGCTCATTTTTCAAGTTATCAAGGCTTCGTATTGATAAAGTCATTGCGTGTGGGCGTCGTAAATGGAGTGAACGGCAACGGAACACTGGCTACAGTAACCTTTCATGTCAATGACACCATGACGGGCAGCTGCTCCTTGCAAATCTCTTACAGTCTCCTGAAGAATTCTACTGGAGGTAATATCACTGCTACATTGATCGACGGTCGCCTCTATACTACCAAACCAGTTGCGAATTTCACTTGTTCTCAGTATGCCGTGGCAAACATGACAGCTGTATTCTTTGACGCCTCAGCGAGCTATGACCCAGACAATATGACGGCCCCCAACAGGGGCATCGCCACCTACACTTGGAACTTCGACGATGGCAACGTAACCTCCATGACTAGTCCTACCATAACACACCTTTACGAAAGTGCCGGAAGCTACAATGTGAATCTGACTGTAACCGACTATGCGTCAGAAACTTGGTCGATGAACTACACCGTGATGGTTGTGACTGGCCGGGATGTTGCCATTGTCAAAATTGAACTGGGCACGCTCCACTTCAACACTACTACGGGTCTATATGAGACAGCGGGCCAATTGCCGATAAACGTAACTGTGATTAATGAGGGAAACAGCGTTAGCGAGACTTTCAACGTGACCATATACTTCGGTAGCACGAGCATCGAAACAAAGCTTGTCACCAACCTTATGCCTGGCAAAAACACAACCGTAAGGTTCGGCTGTGACATCGACGGCATAGCGAAGGGCATATACAACATTAGCGCTTATGCTTGGCCACTTCTAGGAGAAACGCACACTTCGGACAACAACTATACCGATGGCGCGGTCAGGGTTTACCTAAAAGGCGATATAGACCGTAATAACTCAACCGACATTTATGACGCAATAATGTTAGCTAACGCTATCTACTCGAAGCCGGGAGATCCGAATTGGAATCTCAACGCAGACTTGAACGACGATGGTGTGGTTGACATCTATGACGCTATCATAATAGCGAATAACTACGACAAAAAAGACCCGTAAATCTCCCTTTTTTATCTTAGTTCCTCGAGAAGTCGTCGTGATTACGGGAAAGAAAATATCAGTGGGCATCTACGAGGATGAAGAGACAGCAATAAAAGTCGAGAAATTGGGGTTTAATCCTTCAAAAACCTTCGAAAACCACTTAAAACAACTATTGACGCAATTCTCACAAGTCAATTCTTTAAATAACACTGGTCAAGGCTACGCCCACTATCACTCCTACTGCTGCTATTATTGCTGAAATAGATGGTATATCCAACATTTCTGCCACCTAGAAGAATAGAATGAGTGGATTAGGTCTTAAAACTTGGTCATTCACAACCTTGTCAGATTCTTCCGCAAGTCATAAGAACTGAAACGGAAAATACAACATGTTGTGATACAAGTTACTTGAAGGCAAAAACGTAAATCTGAGAGTAATGGAGAAAGACGATTTGCCGCTGTACGCAGAATGGTCCAACAATCTAGCATTCCTCGGTGAATACTTCTCCCCAATCCAGAGATCTAGAACAGAAACGGAAAAGATGCTGGAACCGAGTCCCTACGAATGGAAAGATTTCGTCATAGAGAAAAAAGACGGAACCAAAATCGGCTTCATAGGCTCCTTCTACATTCTGCACCCGATGGGGAAAATGTTAGAGATGGGTTACGCATTAATCCCAAGCGAGAGGGGAAAGGGCTACTGCACTGAAGCCGCACAGATAATGGTGGACTACCTATTTCTCACTAGAGAAGCTGCCTGCATTCAAGCCACTACCCACGTCAAAAACAACGCTTCACAGAGAGTCTTAGAAAAGGTAGGCTTCAAAAAAGAGGGCGCAATGCGGAAACGTTTCTTCGTCCGAGGAGAATGGCAAGAC
>JBGOYH010000109.1:0-7147 GCA_041479575.1 Bathyarchaeia archaeon | reverse complement strand
GTAGGTAGAGCGCGTATTGCAGCAGTATGCCTTTGGCGGTTTTTGCGTCAAACAGTGTTGATGTTCCCGACACGGTTTCTGTTTGAACCGTTGCCGAGTCCAAGTTTTTCGCTCCTTTTCCTGTTGCGCACACTTGGCATTTACTGTTAGAGTAAGGTAAAACGTATAAGCCTTTTGCTACACTAGTAAGGGTATGAGAACGTACATCTTCACTGTGAAAGAAAGACACGTTATGAGGGGCTACCTTGAAGGCACGATTGCGCGTGATGACCCTTTGCTTATGGTTGTCTTTTCCAGAATCAAGAGTTTCAGGAATTTGGCAGGTGACGTCGAGCTTTATCTTGCTTTCACTAAATCGAAAGCGACAGTCACAACATAACCATCTTTGAATCTTTCCTTTCTTACCTCGGCGCGTCCCGTCCCTGAAAAGTCTTATACTTCCGCACAGGGGGCATGGCTGTATAGGGGGCTGTGTGGCTGGCGATCGTGCCAACTTCCCAGTTGCGCTTAAGCCACTCTTGCCAAGTGTGTCTTGTGCGGAAGCAGCCTTTTCCTCAGCCATGCTTAGTTATACCTCACAAAATAGAGATTGCCAGCAGGGTCATGGGCGATTATTTCCTTCTGTTGGAAATGCTCAACCCTTTTTTTGGCCTCTTCCTTGCTGAACCCCAGAACCAATATTTCATCTATCAGCTTCGCCTCGGAGAACACTGCCGGCAACTTGGCAGCCACGGTTTCAAGAACTTCCTGAATTGTTGGAGCCTGAAAAAGTGCCTCGCTAACACGTTCACTACCTTCACTACGTTCACTATGTTCACTAGATTTAATGCCCATTCTGGACGCCACATCCTTCACGCCTTCAATGTTCAGCTTGTACTGGTAGCCAGTGCCCACGCGTCGCTTGTCCTTGAAGCCTAACCGTTTCAGTATGTTGCCGACCCAGCGTGTAGTTATCCAGGGTGCCTGTTCGTCAAACTGGCTCACAACCTTGTCCCTTATGGTCTTGACAGAAACGTAGTCGTCGCCGTGTACCATGCCTAAGAGAACTTGCAGCAGTATGGATTCGCCTGTTTCGGTCATGTTTTCAACCGTTGACTGTGCCGCCGTGTCCTGTGCCAGCTTTATCATCATGTCGCTTAGTGAACTTAGTGAACTTAGTGTACGTAGTGAACGTGTTACAGAGGTGCTTTTCGCTGTGTCATAGGCGTCAAAGAACTTTGCTAGTGCAATAATTGGCCGCCACAGTTCAAACTCTCGGCCGTCTAAACCTTCAAGCTCGCCGGGGTTCAATGCGTCGTAGGTTGCCTTGACTTCTTTCCAATGTTGGAGAAACAGTATGCACAGTTGACCGCGTAGCGTCACCCACTCAGGGCTTTCAATGTCAGGGTCATTTTTGGTTATGGCATTGTCAACGCTTCGCCTATGAATAGTCACTTTGCACCTGTTGCCCACAACATCTTCAAGACCTTCAATGTTTGCCAGTCGTTTTGGTCCATAAACTTCAAACGGCACCGTATTCTGCGTTTCCGTGTCCTTGTCCTTTTCCACACGATAAACAGCCTGACCACCACGCTTGTAACCACTCAAAAGTATGCTTCGAAACTCCTGAACCCTCGTGTCCATCCTCCTTGTTGACAGTTTTTCCGTTTCGTCCAGCAGCAAGGTTGAACGTGCGTTCTGAACAAGCCTGAAAATAGAACTGGTACTCATGTTGTTGCTGAAAATCGCATTGAACGCCAGCAGGGAGCTTAATGTTAGGGCTTTCGTTTTGCCTGTATTCGTGGTGCCGCCATGATAAGCATACGGATACGCGCTGAACAGAAAATGAAAGTACGTTCCAATATCCCACAATGCGTGAAAGACGTAGTCACGCCCATCCGTGAACTCCAAGTATTTCTGCCATACCTTAACAACAGCGTCGAAAACGCTTGCAGGGTCAACGTCGGCACCGCCCAAGTATGCTTCTACACTGTCAAGACTCCAGCGATTCTTGAACCTTGACGGCTTGTACTGCAACCGCCAGCCCATCCCGTTAAGCAAAGCGTCGTTTGCCAAGATTTTCCGTCGGTCACTTGTGACGAGAAACAGAAGGTCTCTCAGCGTGGTTTTCTTTTCGCCCTTCACCTGGCACGTGTACCACACGCCCACGAAAGCCGTGTCGTCCACTGTGCCTAGTGCAGGATGCACCAGCTTGTAGTCCTGTTTCAACGGTGTAATCGTCAGGTCGTCAATGGTGATGGTTTCGTCGGTCATAGGTTCTGCACCTTCCTAGCGAATGATTCTTTCCTTGACTTTGTTGATTTTTGCAGTGGCGCATAGTAGCGGGTGCAAGCATGGTCAGTGGGGAAAGTTTTGAGGTCGGGTTCGTCAGTGTAAGCAAAACTACAGAAGGGAGTATGAAACGCCGCGCAACCGCCACATTTAGGATATGGGCTCTTAGGCTTGTCTTCTACATTGTGCCGCGCTTCCTTCAATTGTCGAGTAAGAGATGCTAGTTCTTCACGGGTTATGCGAAGACTATGTGTCGTTCCGCATTGTTGGCACTTGTAAAACTTTGTGTACACGTCGTCCTCATGCGAAAAGACAAGCACCCCGCCACATGCGGGACACTGCCGAGATTCAGTCATTGCTTGGCCTCCGTGCCGTGTCCATTGTTCTCTAGTTCTGCTAAGTGTTCTTGCAACCTACGTATGACTTCACGCGTAACCTGTATTTCGTCAGGTACAGCTATCTTGTCAAATTCTTCCTCTCCCCAGTATATTTCACCAAGCGCGTTCTCGAACTCTTGCGCGTCTGAATCGTTAGCAGCAGCATGGTTCACCTGTTCCTGTAACTCGATATGCTGATCTGATAGGTCGTCAACCGCTGTGGTCACGTCGCCCTCATAATTTTCTATTTGACCGTTTATTTCGTCAAGGTCATCTTTATGGTCAGACACGTATTTCTTGGTGAACCCTTCCTGGTACTTGGCTTTCAGCTTCTCCACATCTTCACGGTTAACATGGTAAATCCATGTTCCATCTTCATAGGTGCTGTCTGTGCTGACAATGCCTTCGTTAGTGCATACCTGTGCATACTCGTTGAGAAACAGCGAAGTAACATCTTTCACGAACTCTCTAACCCTGTTCAGTGGTTTGTACAGGCGCGTTACTGTGTCGTTGCATTTTTCGCTGATTTCTTGGTGGAAAATGTCTAGCGTGTTCTGGAACGGGTTTTCGGGTTCGTCAAGGCTGAAGTCTGACAAGCCTATCCTTGTCAAGTCCCAAACGTTACATTCGTCAGCAATTTTCTGTAGAATATACTTTATGAAAGGGTCTATGCCGTACTGAACGTGAATAGCGTCAATCTCAATTCGTTTGCCAACCCAAGTTTTGCCGTCAGGCTGCTGAACACCCTGTAGATACTCAAAATCCGCCAGTGTATAGGCGCTGTTGTTTTCTTCTATCTTACTTTTCAACTGAGTCTGCAGGCACTTGTTCAGTCTCTGCTCTTCAACCAGTCGCAAATCAAAAGTGCCTTGCCCATTCAAGTATTTGAATAACTCGCCGTTTACTCCAACGTCGATAACGTTTCCGTACCGCTCCTTCAGGTTGAAAAATATTTTCACTCCATCCAAGTCGAAGTCGTGTAGGACCAGAAAATAGAAGGTTGGGTCCTCGCCGTCCAGTTCTTCTGATATTGAAATTATCATTTCCTGTACGTCGCTCGGACTGTATCCTCCGGTGCTGACCAAGTTGACCTTGTACCCTTGCGCCTTTAGTCTGCCCCACAGTTCTTTGCTGACCGTTTGTTTTTCGCACAACAAAATGAAACTGCAACCTTGAGCTGTGCGCCTTCTCGTTTCATGGTCAATCAGAAACTTGCCGCTTTCACCGTCGCACGTCGCTTTTGCTTCTGCCCAAATATTCAGTTTTTCGCGCACACGCCAATACAATTCTTTTGGGACACTGAACGCTTCACAATGCTTTATGCTCCAGTGATTCAACGCGCCGTTTTGCCAATCGACATAAGGCGTTTTAGATGTGCTGTCAATTTCGTTAAGCTGTGGGTTCTCACGTAAGAAAACGTTTCTGCACTCGTAGAAGAAGTGGCGTATGTCCGTGAACGTTGGCGTTTGTCCCTGCTTCACCAGGTCCCATCGTTGGTTCAACAGTCGCCTAGTCACGTCGTAGAACAGAACCATAACCTATCACTTTCGCCTGACAAACTGGCTTTTCTTTCTGCCCAACGTTTTCTCATCGGTGAAAGCCCAAACAAACCAAAACACGCCCTGGCTGTCCTTTGTGCTGACTTTTCCTCCAGCATGTTGGATCAGGAAATCACGCAACGCCTTGAAGTCGGGGTTAGACTCGTCACTGCAAAACTGGTAAGGTCCCTTTTCGTTCTGTCTATACTGCCACGGTACAGCGTCAATGTTGTAGGGCAATTTTGTCAGGTCTTTCGCCGGCGTTTTCGTTTCTCCAAGCGACTTGATTCCAACATTGGAACTCCGTTGTTCGTCAGACGGAAACTTGCTGATAGTATGAGTAGATTCTGAAAGCCATCCATCCACTAAACATTCAGCAGCCGCCCGCGCTTGTTCCAGGTCACGTTCATCTTGGATGCTGACTTCAAGTTCGTAGCCCTTGCGAATCCATCCATTTTTTTCGTCGCCAGTTGTCAGCCGCTTACTGACGACAAGCTGTGTCACTTTGAAACTCATCTGACCCCGCGCTCCCGAAACTTATCGCAGCCTGCGTCGACGGCTAGGTGAATCGCATGCCCTTGTTCTAACCGACAACGGCCACTCCAAAAATCGCAAGCACCACAGCACCGTTTGGTCACGCTTTTATTCGGGGACGCGATTAGCAATATTGCCGGGACGGTGCGCGCCACCGTTCCAGTCATTGTGCCGGCACCTCTTTCTTTTCAAAAATAGGACTGATAACCAAAACCTTGTCAACTTCAATGGCCAACTCCGTCACTTTTTGACCCATTTCTTTTTCATAGTATTCTAGCCAGCTTTTGGGTAATGTAACACAGCGGCTGCCTCCAATAGGCAAAACCTTACGGACTAACGGCATGTTTTTCATTCCTCCAATACGCTTTATTTTGCATGATTAGTATATTGTCCTAAAAGTATATCTATAACTTGCGCCAATGTGCATAATTAGGGATATGTCATGCATAATGAAAGAACAACAGATATGTTGTTGTCAAAACTGATCCCACTACGCCACTACGCGATAGCGCGTGAGCGAACAGTCGATCAAGTGGCAGCAGAACTGAAGAAAGACTATTCAACCATTCTCCGAACAACAAAAACTCTGGTTGACAACGGATTGTTGGAATTCAGCAGACATGAACGCACAGCCAAAAGAGGAAAAGAAAAACGATATTACAAGATCACTCTCGCCGGTCTTCAAACAGTCCTAGCTTGCGGCGGCGATTGGTTTGTCCAGAACATCAGAACCGTGGCCAAGGCGCACAGCGATAAATCCTTAGTCTTTGCGAAATGGGACAAATTCGTTCAAAACAACTGTGAACAGGCCCTAATGCAAAATCTAACGGACACTTTGACACATGGGGCAGGCAGCCAAATGGTTATGCTTCTAAGCGGGTTGCATCCTTTCAAAATGACATGGAAAGCCTTTGACCTGGACATTCTCGGCTTCTTCTACCTGAACAAACCAATAGACCATGTTAAAGAAGTGCTGGGCAACCGAGTCTCAGGCCAAATGCTGGTTTGGAAAGTAGTCGAAAACGATTATGAGATGAGGCAGTTCAGAGAGGATTTTCTAGATCGGCAAGTAAGGGATTGTTCCACAGCGTTGAAAAGCCTGGGTGAATGGCGTGAGTTCTTGAAAACATTGCAGAAGTAAGTGCGCTCTCCTGAAAACAGAAAGATGGGAATTGTAGAGCATTGAGATGTCAACCTGATACAGTTGATCCAGTTATTTCTTTAAATATTGGGTCCAGACCATACTGTTCGGTTAGTTGTCCATAGCCAGACAATGCAGTCATCAGCGCATGAAGGAGACTTGGCTATAATCTCATCTATGGTCATCTGAGGATACGGTGATCGTCCTCTGTGAGAAACATCATCCGTCCGCTTTTCATAAGACAATGGCGGATCAATTACAATAACATGAAATTTATCATCAGAGGGTGGAGGCAGATTTTCGATAGCATCTAATTGTTCCTTTCTTCTCTTGTCTTGTTTAATTTGCTTGATTTTTTTCTCTAAATCTTTTCTAGTTGGAACGTCACCCTTATTCTTTGCTTCCTCAACAATTTCAGGGATCAGGTTTTTGTTATCCGCAACCATCTGAGCTCTCATTGAATCTTTTCTTGTCAATCCAACTTCCTTTAGGGTCGACGTTCCTCTAGGGGAACATCGCTGTTTTCCAATATCTCCCTGAGTCGCTAGCCTTCCCGCTTCTTGTTCAGACCTTATGAGTTCACCGAGTCTGGCCTCAATTTTGAGTTTTATCGCTGCCGCTTTCACGGCTACACCATGCGCGTAAAATGGGAATAGAGACATGACAACTGAAGCAAATTGACAAATGAGTTATCACACTTCGATACTGTTAAGTCAAGTTACCCAATCGGTTGGTAAGGCTGATGCTAAGGAAACTCTTGTTCAGAAATGTTTTATATGCCAAACACCTATGAAGTAGAGGGTGTTTCAAATGGTTGAAGCTTTAGTTCTTGTGCGTGTAGGTTCGGGCGAAGCCATGAACTTTATGAAAACTGTCAAACAGGAAATCGGTAAGATCAAAGGTGTCAAGAAAGTGTACGGGGTTTTCGGTCGCTATGACTTCGCTGTGATGGTAGAAACAAAAACGAATGAGGAAATGGGAAACCTCGTTACGGACTGCATCAGAGGGATCAAGGGAGTCGTGTACACAGAGACGCTTATGATAGGCTTCTAGAATCGGCACAACAAGAGAAATTTCCCTATTTAATTTTTACTTTTTCCATGATTCGCTTTTCAGCGTATCCATTCTTTCTGTTCAAAACTTGTTATGGAAACAGAAAAAAATGAGGTGATGAAGTCTTGTCTGCTATGAGTATGTTTTTCCAAAGTTCACGGCTACTAATGCTACGTCTTGCATGTTCATTTTTCCGTCTTCGTTAACGTCGTAGTATGGGTATGCGTTGGGCT
>JBGOYH010000108.1:0-7170 GCA_041479575.1 Bathyarchaeia archaeon | reverse complement strand
TAATGCTAATCTGGAGTGGCTGTCGTGAACTTGGACGAAGAGAAGCCTTTAGAAGAGATAATCAAGAATCTCATGGAAATATCGTCTCCCACCTCAAGCGATCTGGGCCGTGAGAAAGCACGAGCAGCGTACAAGTACCATCTTGATAGAATACCCTCAAACTCTGAAATAATTCGTGTTCTCAAACGTGAAGAAAGACGCAAGCTTCTCCCTCTTTTGCGAAGAAAACCCGCACGGACACTATCAGGTGTCACTGTTGTTGCGGTGATGACGGAGCCATACCCGTGTCCGCAAGATGAGCCGTGCGCCTATTGCCCCGGCGGACCGAAACAGGGCGTTCCGCAAAGCTACACGGGCTATGAACCAGCGGCAATGCGCGGCCTGCAGAACAAGTTTGACCCTTACCTTCAAGTGAAGACGCGCATTGAACAGTTGGAAGCAATAGGACACAAGGTAGACAAAATAGAACTCATAATTATGGGTGGAACTTTTCCTGCCACGCCACCAGAATATCAAACCCAATTTGTTCAGCGCTGCATAGATGCCATCACAAACAGAAGTTCAGCCAACCTGCAGGAGGCAAAAAGGAATGCTGAGACAAGCAGAATTCGCAACGTTGGCATAACCGTAGAGACGCGTCCAGATTGGGCTAAGGAAACACACGTTGACAACATGCTCAGCATGGGTGTGACGCGTGTAGAAATAGGCGTCCAACACCCAAAAGACAAAATCTATCGTCGGGTAGGCAGAAAACATTCAGTGGCAGACGTCGTTGAAGCCACCCGTATAATGAAGGACGCCGGACTGAAAGTTGTGTACCATATGATGCCAGGCCTTCCTGGCACTGACCGCGAAAAAGACTTGAAAGTCTTCAAGAGAATCTTTACGAGTGCCCAGTTCAAACCAGACATGATCAAAATCTATCCATGTCTAGTCCTAAAGGGCACTAAAGCTTACGAATGGTACATAGAAGGCAAATACAAACCTTACACGACGAGTGAAGCGGCTGAACTCATCGCAGAAGTGAAGAAGATTGTTCCACCTTGGATTCGAATAATGCGAGTTCAACGCGATATTCCTGCACAGCTGATAGTTGCAGGCGTTGACAAAAGCAATCTTCGGCAAATAGTGCAGAACAACCTTCAAACGGAGGGTGTAAGGTGCAGGTGTATTCGCTGCAGAGAAGTCGGGCACAGAATCAAAAACGACAACGTGAAACCTACCCCTGAAAACGTTCGAATTCTAACTACGCGTTACAAAGCTTCTGAAGGCGAGGAGATTTTCATATCAGCAGAAGATACTCAAAACGACGTTCTAATAGGCTATCTAAGGTTGAGGGTTCCCTCAGAAAAAGCGCATCGTCCAGAAGTGAAAGCTACGCCGTGCACAATAGTTCGGGAACTGCATGTCTACGGTCCACTCGTTCCTGTAGGCAAACATTTGGCAAAAGCTTGGCAGCATAAAGGTTACGGCGGAATTCTGCTTTCTGAGGCAGAACACGTAAGCCTAGAGGATTACGGTTATAGAAAGATTCTAGTTATAAGTGCCCTCGGCACAAAACAGTACTATAAGCGGTTCGGTTACGATTACGATGGAGCTTACATGTCGAAAATATTGGGGAGTCAGAGATGAGTGAAAAGGAAACAGGTTATCGGGGTAAGGCGTTTGAGGCGGTAAAGAAGGCTCATGTCGAGATAGGCGACATAATCCGAGTCGTTAAAGGAAGTGAAATCTATGAAGGCATACTCATTCCACGTTCTGAGTACGGCGATGAAAAACACGTTGTCGTGAAACTGAAGAACGGGTACAACATCGGTGTGGAAATAACTCCTGACTCGAAAATTGAGAAGATCGGCGAAGGCACGAAACCGACTTTCGCTCCACCACCGTTACCCGAGCAGAGACCAGGGCTTCCAAAAGTTGCAATAATTAGCACAGGCGGCACAATAGCAAGCCGCGTCGATTACCGAACAGGCGGAGTCCGACCAGCTCTCAGTGCAAGCGATCTCTACAGTGTCGTTCCAGAACTCGCGGATGTAGCGCAGATAGAAACTCAAATACTCCTCAGCCTTTTCAGCGAAAACATAACGCCGCAACAATGGACTGAAATCGCTCAGACAGTTGCGAAGAAGATACATGAAGGTTTCGACGGAGTTGTTCTAGCCCACGGAACAGATACCATGGGATACACTGCCGCAGCCCTCAGCTTCGCACTGCAAAACCTTCCAGTTCCGATTATAATTGTCGGATCACAAAGGTCAGCAGACCGACCGAGTTCAGATGCTGCGACGAATGTGCTAGGCGCCGTCTTAGCTGCAGCAAAAGCTCCCTTCGCCGAGGTAGTAGTTGCCATGCATGAAACACCGTCAGATACGTACATAGCGCTTCATAAGGGAACGAAAGTTCGCAAATGCCATACAAGCAGAAGAGATGCGTTCAGATCCGTCAATGCCTCACCGATCGCAAGGATAGAAAATCAAAATATTACTATGCTCACACAAGAGTGTCAAAAACGAGATTCATCAAGAAGGCTCCAGCTTAAGCCTGCATTCGAAGATAAAGTTGCTTTAGTGAAGTTCTATCCGGGAATGGACCCGGCTATTCTGGATTTGTATGCGCAGAAAAACTACAGAGGAATAGTTCTTGAAGGGACAGGTCTTGGCCACATCAGCAAATATTGCCACGACGCGATCAGAAAGGCCGTGAGACAAGGCGCTGTTGTTGCAATGACGTCTCAATGCATCTGGGGACGCATAAACATGAACGTTTACGATTCAGGCCGTGATTTGCAGGCGTTAGGCGTAATTCCATTGGAGGATATGCTTCCTGAAACAGCTCTTGTCAAGCTTATGTGGGTTCTTGGGCAAACCAAAGACCTTGACGAGGCAAAAACTCTCTTGAAAACGAACGTTGCAGGCGAACTTTCACCGCGAACCTTGCCAGAAAAGATGAGTTATGAATGAGAGCAAAAGGTGGTTACATTGGAGGTAGACTATCAGAAAATTGGGTTGAAAGTCGGACTGGAGATTCACCAGCAACTGAACACTTCAGCGAAACTGTTCTGCAACTGTAAACCAACACTCTTCAAGGAAGAGCCAGAAGTAACATTCCTCCGCAGACTCAGACCAACACAGAGCGAGCTGGGCCAGGTAGACCCAGCAGCATATTTCGAGTTTCAAAAAGGAGTCAAAATCCTCTACGAAGCAAACCGCGAAACCTCATGCCTCGTAGAAATGGATGAAGAACCGCCGCACGCCCTAAACCTAGAAGCAGTTGAAACAGTCTTAACAGCGGCTCTGATGATGAACGCGAAACCAGTCAGCGAAGTTCATGTGATGCGCAAAACGGTAATAGACGGCTCAAACACCACTGGTTTCCAAAGAACATGCGCAATAGCTCTGAACGGCGAAATCTTGGTGCAAGACAAGACTATCCCGATTCAACATGCAAGCTTAGAAGAGGACGCGGCTAGAAAATCAGGCGACAAAGAAGGAAGAACAATAGGATACCGCATAGATCGCTTAGGCATACCCCTCATAGAAGTGGCGACCGGACCAGTCATAAAAACACCAAGAGAAGCTGAAGAAGTCGCCCTCGCAATCGGAAGAATACTGCGATCAACTGGAAAGGTCATACGCGGCCTTGGCTCAATTCGTCAAGACATAAACATTTCAATCCCGAACGGTGCGCTCATAGAAATCAAAGGTCTGCAAGAACTCGAACTTGTTTCGCTAGTCGTTGAGTATGAAGTCCAACGTCAGCTGAATCTCATCAGAATAAGTGAGGAACTCGGTAAAAAAGGAGCAAAAGAAGATCTTCTCAGAGACGAGTTCTTTAACGTGAAAGACGTTTTCAAGGACACAAAATGTAAAGTTGTCCAGAAAGCCTTAGAGAAAAAACAGGAAGTCTTGGCGGTCAGACTGCCAGGGTTCAAAGGGTTTCTGAAATGGGAACTATCCCCTGGATTGCGTCTTGGTACAGAGATGGCAGACAGGGCTAGGTTCTGGGGAAGAGTCGGAGGCATATTCCACACAGACGAGTTGCCAGCCTATGGAATAACAGTGGAAGAAGTTGAGGATCTGAGAAAAAGTGTTGAAGCGTCAGACGAAGACGCAGTGGTCTTCGTTGCAGACACCCTAGAAAACAGTGAAGACGCTTTGAGGGCTGTGGTTGAAAGAGCTCGTGAAGCCTTGGGTGGTGTGCCACAAGAGACGCGAGCGCCAAACCCTGATGGAACGACGCGTTACATGAGACCACGCCCGGGAGCAGCAAGAATGTATCCAGAGACAGACATACCGCCGGTCCAAGTTACGCGAGAATTTGTGGAGGAAATCCGTGCGCATTTGCCCGAGCTTCCAGAAAAGAAGCTTGAACGGTTGCAGAAAGTATACAAGTTGAATGACAAGTTGGCGAGGCAAGTTCTCAATTCTGAATACAGCGAATTGTTTGAAATCATCATTAAAGAAAGCAACGTTTCGCCAACGACCGTTGCAGCTTTCATGACTGAAACTCTCAAAGCATTGAGGCGAGACAACGTTGCAGTGGAGAAAATATCAGACGGTCAGCTGCGTGATGTCTTCAAACTTGTGGGCGAAGGGAAGATTGCCAAAGAAGCAGTGACAGATGTGGTTGCTTGGCTTTCAAAAAACGAAGACAAGACTATTCAGGAGGCTGTCAAAGAACTGGGCATGCAAAGCATTTCGCAAGGTGAACTTGAAAAACTTCTGGCCAAAATAGTTGAAGACAACGAGGAATTGATAAATAAGCGCGGTGAAGACAGTTTCGGTGCGCTCATGGGGATAGCCATGAACAACCTTCGCGGCAAAGCAGACGCAGCACTTGTGAGCAAGATTCTGAAAGAAAAAGTCAAAGAGAAATTGAAATAGGAAGCTATTTTTGCTTCTGTTCCGGCACAGCGACCAGAGGACTCCTGAGCAGCTTGGCATCCTCACCGCAGTAGGGACAGATTTTGAATTCAGGGAGCAACGGTTTTCCACATGCTAGGCATACGTAAGAAAACTTCATTTTGCCTTCAAGAGTCTCTACTTCTTTTGCCAAGTCACTTAGCTCCATCCTGATTAAATCAACAGTTGTCATCAGGGGTTCTATTTCCTTGACTTCAGTTCTCACGTTGCAGATCATATCCTTAACGCTGGCGATAGTCTCACTGTTGGATTCTATCGTTTCGTACATTGCGTCGAGAATTTCGCTCTTGTTTTCAACTGTCTGTGCCTCAACGGCGCTTTGCTTTTTGGCGTCGGTCAATACCTTGTTCAAGAACTCTTCCATCGGGTTCTCAAAGGTTATTGCACATGTGATTCCCCAGCAGACAATACTCACTAGGGCAGACAGACAAAGATAGGTAATAGAGTTTATACTGCTCAGTTCTTGACCGATTAGAGGGTAGATTTTGAGAAGTCGGATTTGGCTTCCTGATATGAGAACGTAGATGGCTTCTACAAGGTGTGCTACGGATAGGAATGTTAGCGAACTGAAGATCCAGACTGTGAGTCCCTTCTTTGCCAAGTTTTCTCACCGTTTTGCTAGAAGATGATGCGAGACATATTATTGTATCTTAATATTTAATACAATGCTTCCCGCCTCAAACATATATCGAAAACCGTAATATGTCGAAATACGCAAATCCTAAAAGGAGTTGAAGCTTTCCTATATCATGGGATGAACTTGCAAGATAAGACCACTAAGAAAGCTCATGAGAATTTTGCCTTCCGGCTCAAAATGGGTGACTACGAAGTTGAGATTAACGGAACCTACGAAGATGTCCTGAACACAATCAAGGACTTGCCGAACCTAGTAGGCAGTATTGACAAGGCGTTTGAAAAAATCAAGCCTAGGAAAGTTGCCACACTGACTGTCAAGACGGAAACTGCTAACACACAGAAAACTCCTTCTCAGCAATACCCGCGAATATCACCCTCAGAGAAACTGGATGAGGCAATCGTGAAGCTTCTACAAACTGACTGGGGAAAATGGCGTCCGCGCACAATAGACGAACTAGGCGAAGCGTTGAAGTCAAACAGGATAGAACAGTCTGTGCGAGTGCTTGGAGGAGTTCTAATGGAGCTGGTGAAGAAAGAAAAGATCAGACGATGGAACACTAACGCAGGCTACGTGTACATTTTGGCAGAAAAGGAAGCCCTTCGCTCACGGGGAGACGCGGAATGAACAAGGTTGAAGTGCGCATAAAAACACCCTTCGGCGAAATCACAGTTGAGGGCGAAAACCCGCAAGAAGTTCTCAGAATGCTCGAGAGCTTCCCCGATGGTTTCACGGAGAAAGTATCAGACCTCGTCTCGAGCCGTTTGACGCCTTCAGGCGTTCAATTAAGAGGCATAGTCGAATCCACAACGGAGGGCCCTGTCATAGTAGCTCATGAAAACCTCACACATTATGAAGCGATAGGCTTGACGTTGCTTGCCTCAGATGAGAAGAAAGGCACCGCTGCACAAATTCAAAAACTCCTAGAATCAAGCGGAATAAAATGCATGGTCCCAGCCCGATTGAACGAAATGACGAAGAGAGGTCAAGTTTTCAAACCTGACCCTAACAGACCTGAATTCAAACTCACAATACAAGGCGAAAAATGGGTTGAAGACGGAGTCCTCGCCAAGCTTAGAGGTAAAATGGGTTGACTGAGGAACCTGATCGCGTAGCTGTCCACATAAAATATAAGGATGTTGAAAAAACACTTTCAGGCACACCTGAACAAGTGTGGCTGCTTCTGGACAGATTCTTTGCCGAACTGCTTCCTTCATTTGACACTGCCAAAAAACTGAACTTGAACGTTGATTTACAAGTTCTAGTCAAAGACAGCGAGAAAATCATTGCTTTCGCAGAAGAAGGCCCGTACATACTCGTTCCAAGGACCAAGCTAACCGACAATGAAACTCTTGCTCTATTGTTGCTGGCAAACTACATAGGTTTCCGATTAGGCAAAACAAAAAGCAACGGTCTTTCTAAGGAAGAACTACAGACGAAACTGGGGAAAGACGCTAAGATCACGAGCACTCGCCTAGGCGAGCTGGTCAAGAACGAGATTGCAACGAAGACCACGGACGAGAAATACAAGATCACCACTTTCGGACTAGCCCAAATTCAGAAAGACATTCTTCCAAAAATCAAATCAAAAATTGGCACGTAGTTCAGAAG
>JBGOYH010000107.1:0-7284 GCA_041479575.1 Bathyarchaeia archaeon | reverse complement strand
GAGCTGATTTTCGTCGGTCTTGGTTTGCATGACCATATGGGAATTAGTCTGCGAGCACTAGAAGAGACGAAGAGTGCAAACAACGTTTTCATCGAGCTTTACACAAGTCTTTTGCCTGGTTTTTCTGTGGAACACTTTACTGAGCTGACGGGAAAGAAACCTCAAAATTTGATGAGAAAGGACCTTGAAGAAAAGAACGGAATAGTAATTCTGACCGCGGCACAGACCGGCAAGACTGTCTTGCTCGTGCCAGGAGATCCATTGATCGCAACGACACATGTTGCCCTGCGAATCGCAGCTGAAAAACGCGGAATAAGAACACGCGTAATACACGGAGCATCAATACTTTCCGCCGCAATCGGTCTGACAGGGCTGCACAGCTACAAGTTTGGAAAGAGCGTGACAGTACCTTTCCCAGATGAGACATCTCCCACAACTCCTTACCAAGTTATTGCTCAAAACAAGAAATCAGGTCTTCACACCCTCTGTCTGTTAGACATTAAGGCAGAGGAAAAACGCTACCTCACCATCAATAATGCGTTGAGAGAGCTTCTAAGAATCGAGGGCCAAAAGAAAGGGAAAGCGGTCGACAATCATGCAGTTGCCGTCGGCGTGGCTAGAGCTGGGAGTAACCGCCCAGAGGTAAAGGCAGGATTCGTGAAGGAAATCGTGGAACATGACTTTGGTGAGCCGCCTCACACGCTTATTTTCCCTGGAATCCTCCATTTCACGGAGGCCGAGGCGCTCATAGCGTTGGCTGGCGCGCCTGAAGCGTTCAGAAGGTTTACAGAATGAGTTTGGAAGACCTTGTTTCAAAATATATCAGTTCTGCTGAGCAAGTTTTTCACGAAATAAGGACTACCAAAAACCTGGTCAAGACGGATGACAAGGTCAAAGAGGTTTTAGACTGGGCTAAGGCTTACCTTGAAGATGCAAAGTACTATAGGGAAAAGGAGAAATTCGAGGTGAGTCTAACCTCTGTCGCCTATTGCGAAGGCTTGCTTGACGCGCTAAGACTGTTGGGAGCAGTGAGTTTTGGATGGCCAGCAAAAGTAAAGGAACCGAGAAAAGCAAAGTAGTCCTTGCCTCGGGCGTTTTCGACCTTCTTCATCTGGGGCACGTACGTTTTCTTGAGGAAGCCAAGAAAGCCGGTGGACCCAACGCCAAACTCGTAGTGATCGTAGCAAGGGATAGCACCGTGGAGAAGGAGAAGGGAAAGAAACCGGTTATGCCCGAGTACCAACGCTGTGCGCTTGTTGCCTCGCTGAAGGTCGTTGCCGAAGCAATGTTAGGATATGAGAATCTTAACATGGGAAAAGTGCTTGAAAAAATCAAACCAGACATCGTTGCTGTTGGACACGACAGTCACACCAGCGGGCTTGAGCAGACAGTGAGAAAACTTGTGAAGGAAAAAGGCCTGAAGATAAGAATAGTGAAGATAGGCAAGTTCAGCTCGGACGAGCTGGACAGTTCCTCAAAGATCAAGCAAAGAATTGTAGAACAGCTAAAAAGATGAGCACAGATGTTCAAGAATTCAAAAGTCTACATGCCAACCTTCATACTCATCGCAGTAAACGTTGCTGTTTACGCTTGGACATCCTTCTTGAGCGGGAATGTGTTTGAGATGAGTGATTCTGTCCTTCTACAGTATGGACAATTCAACCCCTACGTACTCAACGGCGAAGTGTGGCGGCTGTTGACAGCTATGTTTGTCCACGCAAACATTGCACACATCGTGGGAAACATGTTATTCTTATTCATTTATGGGCTGAGAGCCGAAAACCTGTTCGATCTGAAAGAGTACTTGCTAATCTATTTCCTGAGCGGATTCGCCGGGGGAATTCTAACGTTTTTGTTCCCGCTGCTCTTCCCGTCTTTAATAGAGTTTGGTATCGTCTCTGTGGGTGCCTCCGGCGCAATCTTTGGAATGCTTGGAGCAGTCGCAGTTTACGCTAGACGTGCCATCGGTCAGTCGATATTGAGTGCGTTGATGTACGTTTTCTTCTTGTTCTTCATTAACCTTGGTCCAAACGTTAACTACTTCGCTCACCTTGGAGGCCTGGCTGTTGGACTCCTCATCGGTTATATGCTTGCAACGACACGTAGACCCCATCAGGTAGTGACCTACGAACACAACTACAAATCTTCGTACAGACAATAGCTTTTGCCCTCAACGTCTGTCGACGACATAAAATGGCTAGGGTAAGGTCAAGACTTCGACTCTTGCTTTGTGCCCATCCTTGAGCCCGAGATGTTTTCTCAGTTGAACAGGCGCGATTATTTCCAACACCGAGGCGTCATAATGGCTCCTCAAAGCAGAGATCAGGGCCCCCTTGACTTTGTTGTCAATTATGACGGGATAGCATTTCACAGGTCCGAAGGTTCGGTCCTCATTTTTGAAGCCTCCAACTTCCACAGCCGGGTAAGCCTCAAGCTCGTTTCGAGCCTTGATGTCATAATCGGTTGTGAGTTTCAAGTTGAGCGTTCCCGGGTAAGGGTCAAAGCCTAGCTTTTCAATGAACTGTTTTCGGTAAGCTTCTTTTGAGATGTAGTAAGCCCCTTCTCCCAGACCCGTGAAAACCGTGCCCTCCAAAGTTATTGATGGCGGATAATTTGCCTCCATTAGGAAATGCAGAGTTGAATAGAGTGCTTTCAGCTCTTTGATGCCAATGTCTGTGATTCGTATGAGGCAGCCTTCAGGCGTTATGGTTCTTTTGATCCAGCCTTGATTGTCAAGTTCAATAAGGTAACGAGAAGCCGTTTGCTGAGATACGTCTAGCTTTTCAGCCAGATACTCTGTTGAGATTTTGGCAGTTCTCCGATGGGCGCCCATCTCAGCCAGCTTGAGAAGTGTGAAAAGATCGCGGTGGAAACGGTTTTCAGACATCTTTCGCCCTCAGTGTCTCCCTTAGAATTTGTTTGCTGCGTATTTAAAAGGCTCGAAAACAGCACTGACGTCAAAGGTCTGCTACTCGTGAACTTGAAGCTTGGAGTCGACTGAGGTGGACTAGTATAGACTTGTTTAAACAGTTCATACGGAAGCTTTATTTTTCGTCATTTCTTCATAGCTGATTCCATACGAAGGTGGAGTATTTGAGAACTATTGACGTAGCGGCTTTGGCATTGGATGCGGGGTTGTACGTGGTGTTCGGTTATGTCTTCTATAACCTTGTCCCAATAACCGCACCGGGGCTCGGAACTGTAAGGTTTTGGCCCCAAGTAATAATACCTGCTGTTTTTGCTGCTCTTTTCGGACCGTGGGTCGGAGGCTTCGGCGCGGCAATAGGCATATTCATAAACGACATGCTCATCCATGGCAATCCAGTTTTGAGCCTGATGGCAGGGGTCACTTCTAATTTCGCCATGTTCTTTCTCATAGGTGTTATTTCAAAGAAGAACATCGATTGGAAAATCCCGATGATAGGTTTCGGCGTAATAACTGCATTGCTTGTGTGGATTGCTTACATCGCGTTGCCTAGCGATCAGGCACTTCTATTCTCAGGAATAATTATTGTGAGCTATGCGATACTTGCGGTGGTTGTTGGTTTGACTCCGAAATGGAGGGGTTTCGAAGTGGGTTCTATGACGGGGCTACTTGTGGGAAGTTCAATAATAGGAGCAATGGTTCCAGTTTTCAGCCAATTCTTCCTGATGCCAGGAGCCACAGGACTGACGCCTTTTACAGTGTTAGGAGGGTTTGGGCTTCTTCTGTGGACGTTTGCAAGTGAAATACCTTTCCTCCTAGTCTTCGGACCGCCGATTCTGCAAGCTTGCTACAGTGCATTTCCTAATCTTAGGACGGACAAAAAGGGAGCAGACAGTGCCAACAAGGGTTAAAGCCTTCTCGCCTTCAGGTATTTCAAGCTTCTTCGAAATATGCGACACGACAGAGAGTGGAAAACCCATTCTGAATCCAGAAAGAGTCGGAGCGCGGGGCGGCGGCTTCGTAACTGAAAAAGGAGTAATGACCGAAGTTAGCATTTCTTCGGCAGAGAGAAACACGGTTGAAGTGTTCATAAATGAAAAATTGGCTCCTGAGGCCGAAACAACGAGAACCGTTGCCGAAACGCTTCTGCAGAGATCTGGCGAAAAACATGCGGTCATAGTCAGGCACAAAGTCGAAGTTCCTGTGGGGGCAGGTTTTGGCTCAAGTGCAGGCGGAGCTCTTGGCACGGCGCTTGCATTGTCGAAAGCTTTGGGCCTCGACTGCACGTACAATGAATTGGGCAGAATCGCGCATTCGGCTGAAGTCAAATGCAAGACGGGACTTGGAACCGTTGGCCCATTAATGATGGGCGGGTGCATACTCACGTTGGAGCCAGGAGCGCCAGGTAGAGCAGTTATAGATCGCATACCTTTATCGCCCGACACCGTAGTTGTTGCAGGAGTTTTAGGCGGAATACCAACAAAGAGCGTTCTTTCGTCACCTCAGAAACGCGCTGCTGTTAGCAAAACCGGCAGGAAAACGCTTGAAAGAATCCTCTCCGACCCGTCGCTCGAGAACTTCCTCGTTTGCTGCAGGGACTTCGCTGAAGAAACGGGTTTCATGACTGAAAAGCTGCGAAACCTGGTCAAACTTGCCGAGAAAGCAGGGGCGATAGGTGCAGCCCAGAATATGGTGGGCGAAGTAATCCATGCAGTTACTACGTCAGAAAACGTTCAAAACCTGGTTCAAGCTTTTAAGCAGGTCCTAACCCAAAACGAAATCATCGTGGCAAAAATAGACTTTCAGGGCGCCAGACTACTAGGATGAAGCAGAGAGATGAAGAAACAATTCGTAAAAGTGGCCGTTGGCGGAACCTTTGATGAACTTCACAGAGGACACAAGACGTTGCTCCTGAAGGCTTTTGACGTCGGTGAGCATGTTTTGATTGGGCTGTGTTCGGACGAGTTTGTTAAGAAGCTTGGCAAACCTCACCAAGTTGCCCCTTACAATCATCGATTGAGAGATCTGAAAGTTTTCTTGCAGGAACGTGGTTGGCTTGAAAGGGCTGCGATAGTTTCTTTGGGCGATTCATATGGACCGACATTGGTGAATGGACGCATTGAAGCCCTCATTGTAAGCAGGGAAACGGAACCGGTGGCTAGAGAGATAAACAAGAGGAGGAAAACAGCTTCTTTATCGCCGCTTCATATAGTGACGATCGACATGGTTCCTTCCGAGAATCATTCGCCCATCTCCACAACTCGAATTCGAAAGGGTGAGATGGATCGTGAAGGCCACCTTCTTGGGCAAAGAAAAAGTGTTTAAGCCTATTTTTTAACTAGATTGTTGGAGAAGAGATAGTTCGTGCAGAGGACAGGAACAGCCAAGCTCCCACTTCATTATGGAAGGGCACCAAGATACCTAGTTGTCCGTATGCGGAAATTGGCAAAGGAAATAGCCACGATTATTGTTGAAGAATATGGTTCGGACGAGTTCTTGAAACGGATTTCTGATCCCTTCTGGTTTCAGGCCTTTGGCTGCGTCCTGGGGTATGACTGGCACTCGTCAGGAGTCACGACGGTTATGACTGGTGTTCTGAAGCAAGCCGTGAATCCTGAAGAACATGGCATTGCAGTCTGCGGCGGCAAGGGCAGAGTCTCCAGACAGGCGCCTGAAGAGATCCGAATTGTTGGTGAGAAGTTTGGTTTTCCAAATGACAGTATTGAGTCTATGCGCTACGCCAGCAAAATGAGCGCCAAGGTTGACAATACAGCCATCCAAGCAGGTTACCAGCTTTATCATCACACTTTCTTCATCACTGAGAACCGAAAATGGGCCGTAGTTCAGCAAGGCATGTGTGTACAAGATCGCACGGCGAGACGTTACCATTGGCTTTCTGACAAAGTCAAACAGTTCGTTGTAGAACCACATAACGCAATCGTCGGTGATATTAAGCGCCAACTGGTGTTGGACATGACTGCAAAAGAAAGTGACGGATCTAGAAAAACCTCGGTGGACATTGCAAAGGAATCACCGAGGAGGCTTATGCGGATGGTTGTATCTGCAAGACCCGAGTTACAGAAATCACTGAGCGAATGGATGCCGGCAACTGTGGATACTGCTTTTAGGAGACAACCTCCAGGATTTTTGTCCATGCCTTGGAACATAAACTGGAAAACAATGCAGCAAGTCTACGAGTTTCAGCCAAACAACTACGAGGAACTGTTAGGGTTCAAAGGGGTCGGACGAGCCACTGTCAGAGGACTCGCGTTGATTGCAGAACTGGTCTACGGTGAAAAGCCAAGCTGGAAGGACCCAGTGAAATATTCTTTTGCATACGGCGGAAAAGACGGAGTGCCTTTTCCTGTTGACCGCAAGGCGATGGATGAATCGATTCAGATTCTCAAGCAATCAATTCAAGAAGCAAGGATCGGCGACAAAGAAAAAATGGGGTCTTTGCAGAGACTCAGAAGATTTGTCCCGGCTGACTTCAACCAAAATATATAATGGTTATACCTCTACATAACAAACAAAATCCAAACTTCGCTGGGTAAGGATAAAATGAGCAACAAAACAATTTCATGGCTTAAAATATCTGGCACCTGCGGCATAATCACGCCCTCAGTAGCTTTCAGCTGCATACTGCTCGCAATCGCCTACGCGCCGCATTTCAGCTGGACAGACAACGCACTCAGCGATCTCGGTGCCATGCAGAGCCCCACGTCAACGCTGTTCAACCTAGGGCTCATAGCTGGCGGAATACTAGGCGTGTTTTTCGCGTCTGGGCTGCTAAAACTCTCCAAAGGGAAACTGCCTGGACAAATTGGGGCCCTCATGTTTGTTCTGGATTGTCTGGCCCTCACGGCGATAGGAATTTTCCCGGAAAATGCTGAACCAATGCATCTCTATGCTTCTGTGGCCTTCTTCGCGCTGTTCCCATTGTCAATGTTCTTCATAACAGCTTCTTTCATTCTCGCGTCAAAGAACAGAATGGCACTGTTTACTTTCTCTATGGCGGTATTTGCTGCAGTTGTGTGGGTTGCAGAGTTCTTGGTACATTACGTTCCTGGTGTTGCTATCCCAGAGACTCTTTCTGCCATCGCAGCTTCTTTGTGGACTGTGGTCTTTGGTTTCAACATGCTAGAAATGTCTTCACATTCAATCAAATAATCATGTTAGAGCTTCAATTCGTGAAACACACGGGAACAAAGCCACTTCGAACCGCTTCGAAAGTCGCGGGCAATATCCCTTGTTGATTATTGCCTAGAGAAACGTATTAAGGCAACCGTTTAAGAAACGTATCATTCACGTGTTGAAGGTTTACAAATGGAGACAGTCGCTGTTAAAGTCGAAGGGCT
>JBGOYH010000106.1:0-7499 GCA_041479575.1 Bathyarchaeia archaeon | reverse complement strand
TTCAGAAAACGCAAATGAGCAGCTTCCACAAAACAAATTCTGCCCTCAAAACAGCCAAAGAAACCAAAAAAGACAAGCTCTCATGCCTAGCGCGCGCTGTGACAGTTCCTTCTCTAATCAGTAATACCTAATACCGCTCGAAACAGCAATTAACACCGCTCAAAATAGCACTCGAAAACCCTAACATCATTCAAAATAGCACTCAACACCACTTGAAAAGCCTTAACACCGCTAGAAATCGCACTTAACACCGCTCAAAACAGCCTTGAAACATCTTAGCACTAAATATTTCAGCAATTTTCAGTGCAAATCCACCTGATTTGGACTTTTTTCAGCTTTCAATTCAAGTTACTTGGGATTTTTCTTGTATACCGCGCTCAAAACAGCCTCAACACCGCTCAAAATAGCAGGGAAATACGATTAAAAGGAGAGCATCAAGACTATTCTTGTCTCTTCTTCTTTCTTCCGTGGTTCTCTTTTGACCCTTTTTCTTCCATTTCGCTCTGATCGCGCGCGCGAATGTTTCTGAGAGCTCGTTTTTTGGGTTTTTTAGCTGTTTTCAGTGCTAGAATTTGTTGCGCGATCTCATTTGCAGGGTTTTTTAGCTGTTTTTGAGTGTGAGAAGTCTCTGAACGCTTGTTTTTTAGTTGTGAGAGCTTATTTTTGCGCGCGCGCATACCTTTTGTGTTAGCTGTCACCAATTCGAACACGTAGTTCTCAGAAAGATGAAAAAGAATCCGCTTGAGCCTAAACTTGTCTATCTTCTATTCGGTAAATTCAACTAGGTGATTAAATGCGAACAAGAGAGAAGCCTTCTGTGCGGCATGGCTCAGGGTTGAAAAAGAGATAAGTCCTAAAATTGCGTGGTCTTTATGAATCGACAGAAATACTTAAAGCAAAGCCAAAGTATCTGCCAATTTCGGTTGGGAATTGACATGGAAACAACTTTGAGAGGAATGCTTGAAGAGGATATTGATTCGTTGACTCCAGAAGATCTGGAAACAGGATTAGTCTTCAAGAAAGTTTTTCCAATGAAATATCTTGAAGATTTTCTGCTAGGATTTATCCTTGGTATGCTGTCCGAGAAGATGGCAATGATAATTCAATTTGCTTACCACAGACCACCTAACGAAGCTGAAATGAAAGAATTCTTGAACTTGATTGAAAGGCGAACAATGGAAATCAAAGGAAAAATTAAATTGGCAATGAGCAAATAATCCCTAGTTTGTCCTCTGTTGTTATGGAGTAGGAAGTGGTGGTGAAGTTTTATGCGATGGATAGAGAAACCCTAACACTACGATTATTATTCCAGCCATACTTAGAATGATACCGAAGGTCTGATATGGATAATAATTATAATATGGGGCTTTGTAGAATGAAGAAACCAAACCGATTATTAGAAGAACGATTCCGAAGACTATCAATCCTTTGTTTCTTCCTTCCATGTTCTTGACTCCTGATTTCTATCTTTTGGCTTTGGCTATAAGTCTTTTTGAACCTCTAGTGTACCTTCTGTTGCTGTGCAGATTTGATTTCTGTCTTTGTATGGCATGGCTGAACCTATTAATACTAGAATAGTTGCTTTTAGTCACACGAACAGGCTTCCAAAAGAGTAGTGTTTTGCTATGGTTAACATCTCTGGACCTTACCCTACGTGTCCTAGATGTCGTCGTGGAAATATGGTTCCAGTAGAGGTCGATTCAGATGGCACGATTATATGGAAATGTACCGAATGTGGTCACGTCACGTGACTCCACAGTCGATTAACATGACTAGACAAAGGCTTTCCTTCGTATTCTTGCCCAAGTTTCATGAAGTCTTTTCTGTTCTACGCTTTCGACATATCTTTTGTGGTTAATTTCCAGTCAAGAAACGGTTAAACTGATTCACGTCTTGTGTTAAATCTCCTCTGTAAAACCATTTTTGACCATTTTCGGAACAGGCATGCGCGCTATTTTTATAAACAGATGGTTGTGATTATTTCCTTTCCTTCTTTCGAAATTCTATACAATTTCCCTATTTTGTCCTCAGAGTTTAGGCATTCGATTAAACCAGCTTGTTCCAACTCAGCTACAGTCGCAGACGCCTGCGAGATTGCAATTCTTGTTTTTTCATGAATATCGTTTATTGTTAGAGGGTTAATTGCCTTACTGAAAAACTCTAAGGTCTTTTGTCTCCGCTTTCCTCGCCTAACCCAAGCGTATTTTTTCCAGTCCATAAACAGGCTCTGACTTCCCAGTTCTCAAAAGGTTCAATAATGCATATAATAAAAGTTAAGAATAAGTTAAGAACTATTAAATATGAGTACACACTATGATTAGTTAGTGATTTAGCATGAGTAATGATGATAAGAAGCATGTGCTTCCTTTGCCTGAGACCAAGAAAGTCGTGGGTTCAAATCCCACCCCCCGCATCACAAATCAGAAGAGTGTCAGATCATGAGCAAAACTGACAAATTTCCAGATTTGAGTTCTGTCAAACGATGCCCGATTTGCGGAGGAGAGCTTGGCACTGCTTACATAACCAGTTTCAAAGGTTTTGTCGGATTGAAGCCTTATCTGACTCAGAACATTCCAGTATTGAAATGCGAAAACTGCCGCATCGCAATTTTCAGTTATAACAGAAAGATGGCTCTGGGAGAATTTATGAAGAGATGCGTTCAGTGCGATAAAGAGATTCCCATAGCTTCGGAAGAATGTCAATATTGTGGAAAGAGGCAAGAAAAGGAGAGAAATGAACGATGACTGAAAAAGACAGATTTCTTGGTGAAGCTTCTTTCGGTAAAGAAGGTTCGTTCGTGGATTCAAATCCCACCCCGGCACCATGCTTGAAAGCATGCAAAGAAGAGATGAGGCCTAGCTAGTCTTTTTCGCGCCGTTGAACCAAGCGTCAAACGGCTTACGCGCATGGGACGTCCGTCTGCTACTACGATATTCTTAAATTGCACATGCAATGCTCATGTTAAGGTATTAGAGGTTAAGCTGGCGAATGGACTTTGCGGAGGTACCTAGCGAGTTTCATTGTGGGGCTTGTTGTTCTCTGCGTCATGACTTGGCTGATCGTCACCTTTGTGCAATATCCTGAGATTAAGAACCTTCCGTTGTACACTTTCAGCACAATTTCTCGAATCACAATCACGTTGGTCATCTCTGTTGTCTGGGGAGTTTCTTTCGGGATACTGGCAGCGACAAATAGGGTTGCGTCGTTAGTTCTTACACCTTTCATAGATCTTCTGCAGTCTATCCCGATACTCGGATATTTCCCAATGGTCATAGGTTTCTTGTTCGCCCTGGGAGCATTAGGCGTTGAGCTCTCTGTGATGGTTTTGTTATTCACGTCAATGGCCTGGGCGATATTCTTCGGAGTGTTGGGAGCTATCAGGGGGATCCCCACGAATGTTGTTGAGTCTGCAAGAAGTTTCGGCTTGACCGGATGGCGTTATGTCAGACATGTTGTGTTGCCAGCAATCACTCCAGCAGTGATTTCAGGCGCAAACCTCGCATGGTGTGATGGTTGGTTTTTCATAATTGCGGCAGAGTATATCCAATATCAGGGCAAGGTCGTGACGCCTCCTACCGGCGGTTTAGGCTATCTCCTTGCAAAGGCCGCATATGAATTTAAGGACATGAATCTGGCAATAATTCTCCTAATATTCATAACTTTCATCGTAGTCTATTTCAACACTCTTACTTGGCACAAGCTGATGGAACGAGCAGGCACAGGCAGCTTCAAGCCTGTTTTCAGAATGGATCTTTCAGGAGTGGGAAAGCTGGGGATCGCAAGGGCAACTAGCTGGTTACACTTTGGAAGACTGCATTGGCCAAGATCCTTTTCGATAGCTGCCCAACGTTTGCGCAAGTACTCTCGTCTTGAAAAAGTTGTAGCGTTGGTTTTGGCTATTTCGGCTATTTTCTTTGTGCTGTACCAAATGTCCGGACAGTTCCCAACCTTGGCGATGATTCGTGAAGGTTTCAGACAACCGCCCGCTAGTGAGCTAGTGAATCTGCCGATGTTGATTCTTTTGACTATGGGGCGTCTTTCAGTGGCATACGGAATCTCTCTTGCAGCAGCGATTGGGATGGGAGTTTTAGCGGCTGAACACAAGAAATTTGCAGCAGTCTTCTTCCCTTTGTATGACATTGGGCAGGGTGTGCCAATTCTGGCCTTGTTCCCTGTTCTTTCGCTAGGTCTGAACCAGGTTCTTGGGAATCCAAGAATCGCGCTTGAACTAACCTGCATCATAATGTTGGTTCTTGATATGATTTGGTACATGTTCCTCAACATTGTGAGTGCCGTCAAAAACATTCCCACTGAAATTAACGAAGTTGGACAGCTTCTGGGGTTTAAGGGGCTGAAAAGGATAGTACACATAGTTGTTCCATCCATTTTGCCTGCCATAGTGACTGGAAGCATTCTTTCTTGGGGTACGGGTTGGAACACCATAATCTTCGCAGAGTATCTTCCATCTACTGGGCCAAATATTCCGCCTGTTTCGGTGCCGGGAATAGGTTCGCTGTTGGACAAGGCAGGC
The DNA here is from genome assembly GCA_041479575.1 of Bathyarchaeia archaeon. Lineage (GTDB taxonomy): Archaea > Thermoproteota > Bathyarchaeia > Bathyarchaeales > Bathycorpusculaceae > DASPPK01. The sequence continues at coordinate 2,968 of JBGOYH010000106.1, read as the reverse complement.
TATCAATATGGAAACACGGTGGTGTTGGTTTTCATGTTAGGAGTGATTGCGGCAATAGTTCTTCTGATGGAAGGGTTTGTGTGGCGGCGGTTACTAAGAAGGTTCGAAAAGTATCATGTTGAGGTCTAAACTATGTCGGTGATTGAAGCGGAGAATGTAACGAAAACGTTCCCAACAGAGAAAACCAAAATCCTAGTGTTGGACAACGTGAGCTTTTCAGTTGGGAAAGACGAGTTTCTGTGTTTAGTCGGTCCTTCTGGATGCGGAAAATCTACCATGCTCAGAATTATGGCAGGACTAGAGACGCCTGATTCAGGCAGAATACTGTTCAATGGTGAACTTGTCACTAGGCCATCGCCAAAGATTGCGATGGTGTTCCAACTTTTCGGTCTGCTGCCATGGAAAACCGCGTTGGAAAACGTCGAAGTGCCTTTGGAAGTTCTCGGTGTGACAAAGCAAAGTCGTGGGCACATTGCTGAAGAATACCTGCAGATGGTAGGACTTGAGGGTTTTGAGAACACCTACCCTCATGATCTTTCAGGCGGGATGAAGCAACGTGTTGGTATTGCTAGAGCCCTGGCCTTGAAACCTGAAGTCCTGCTCATGGATGAACCCTTTTCTTCATTAGACGAGCTTACGGCAAAAACTCTACGTGAACTGGTACTCAACATTTGGCAAAACCCCACTCTGCCAACAAACACGTTCATAATGGTAAGCCATAATGTCGAGGAAGCGGTATTCATGGCAGATAGGGTCATAATAATGTCGCCTCGGCCAGGGAAAGTTGTCGGAGAAGTGAAAGTCAACATTCCAAGACCCCGTTTCAAGTATCTAAGGGACGAAGAGTACTTCAGATATATAGATGAGGTTATGAATCTACTTGAGAAAGGAAAGGCGATCACGAAGGATGTGAGTCACTTTTCTGTGACAGCTGAGCGAGCGGACAAAGTCTGAAAATGGTTACACGCATCTGAACAGTTCCTTTTTCTTCCAATAGCATTTCACCCTGCCTTGGTTCAAATTCAGATAGGCGGCCTTTGCGGATTCAACTCAGAATCAAGCAGGCGCATGTGTGCCAAAACACCTATTAGATTTGGTGTACATTCAGCGTTTGAAACTGAACGAAGTAGCCCAGCTCTTGCGGTTCACAGCCACCCACGGTGACGATTATGGAAGTTGAAGGCACGGTAAATAAGAAAGATAAAGAAAGGTCATCGAGCTGGTCGCAATCTGTAAGCACAGAGGAAATCTTGAGTCTACCTGTCGGCGACGTTCTTGTCAGATTAAACACTTCTCAGGCAGGACTTTCTAGCCAAGAAGTGGAAAACCGTCTTCAAGTTTTCGGCCGCAACGAACTCGCAAAAAGAAAAAGACGAACTGGTGTTGTCGAGGTCCTCTATCACCTTAGAAATCCCCTAGTATTCATACTATTGTCTGCAGGTTTGATTTCGGGTATTCTTGGTGAGACAATAGATGCCACCATCATATTTTCCATAGTGCTCCTGAGCGTGTTGCTTGATGTATATCAAGAATCTAAGGCTGAAAAATCCGTTGAAATGCTAAAGAAAAGAGTCGTAACCACTGCAACAGTCCTCAGAGACGGGGTCAAGACTGAGGTGAAACTCTCCGAAATCGTTTCAGGCGACATAGTGTACCTTTCCGCTGGAGACATGGTACCTGCAGACTCGAGAATTCTCAGTTCTAGAGATCTGTTCGTAGACCAATCAACGTTAACCGGCGAATCATTTCCCGCGGAAAAAACAGCTGCTCCGCTTGCGGTTAAAGGTGTAGCAATCTCTGAATGGGGCAACTACGTTTTCTTGGGAACTTCCGTTGTAAGCGGAACTGCAAACGCCGTTGTAGCGAAAACTGGGGGCTCAACTGAGTTTGGCAAAATTGCGCAAAGACTGGCTGGAAGAGAGCCGGAAACAGAGTTTGAGAGGGGGCTCAGAAGATTCGGTTTTCTAATGATGCAAGTAGCATTAGTCTTGGTGATATTTGTCTTCTTCGTAAACGTGTTTTTCAAACCCTTCTTTTCCAGCAGCAAACCCGACATATTGAAATCTCTCCTTTTTGCTGTGGCCCTCGCAGTCGGCTTGACACCTGAGCTTCTTCCGATGATAATCTCTGTAAACCTTTCAAGGGGTGCGCTTGCAATGTCCAAGAAAGACGTCATTGTAAAGCGTTTGGCTTCAATTCAGAATTTCGGAAACATGGATGTTTTGTGCACGGACAAAACAGGTACGCTCACAGAGAACAAGATTACACTCGTGCTGCATGTAGACATAGAAGGAAAAGACGATGAAAAAGTACTGTTATATTCCTTCTTGAACAGTTATTATGAAACAGGACTCAAAAGCCCGCTCGACGACGCCATACTCAGATACAAGAATCTTGATGTGAACGGTTATCAGAAAATAGATGAAGTCCCCTTTGATTTTGTGAGAAGGCGAGTTTCGGTTGTTGTTGGATATGAAAATCAGCGATTGTTTATTTCCAAAGGTGCACCTGAAGAAGTTGTCAAAGTATGCTCTCAATATGAACTTGACAACCAGATTTTCGACTTGACTGATGAGCAAGAGAAAAAAATAGAGGAAAACTATCACAAGCTGAGTTCACAAGGGTTCAGGGTTCTGGGAGTATCATTCAAGAAAGTCGAACAGAAGCCGATGTACTCCATCAATGATGAAATTGACATGGTGTTTGTGGGTTTCATCGCCTTCATGGACCCGCCGAAACAAAGTTCCAAGGAATCTCTCCGCCTCATGAAAGACGCTGGAATAGAACTGAAGATTCTTACAGGTGACAATGAGTTAGTGACGAGGAAAGTCTGTGAACAACTGGGGTTTGAAATCAAAGGGGTAGTTCTTGGAAGCGACATCGCGAAGCTTCAAGATCCAGCTCTTGCGAGAGTGGTTGAGGAAGCCAATGTCTTCGCTAGAGTCAGCCCAGCTCAGAAAGACAGAAT
>JBGOYH010000105.1:0-7509 GCA_041479575.1 Bathyarchaeia archaeon | reverse complement strand
CTGCTTCAGGGATCCCGAACCTGATGTTGTCCTTCACGCTCATCGGGAAAAGAAATGAATCTTGGAGTACAATCCCCATATGTTGACGTAGAGAATCAATCTTGATGTCCCTGACATCATGACCATTCACAAGTATTCTTCCGCCAAGAGGGTCATAGAACCTGGCTAGAAGGTTTATTACGGTGCTCTTGCCTGCACCTGTGGGGCCAACTATGGCCAGTTTTTTCGAAGCTTCAAGTCTGAAGCTGACATCTTTCACCACAGGGATCTTAGGGTCATATCCGAATGTAACGCTTTCAAACAGTACATTGCTTATCGTCTTTATTTCAATGGCTTTATCTACGGGCGGGTCTTGCACTTCGATGTTTGTGTCTATTACGTCAAACATTCTCTCAATAGCTGCCATGGCTGACTGATATTGGTCATATACCACAACAAGATCCATAAGAGGCATGAAGTATTGGAACTGGTATTCCATGAATGCGATGATTGTGCCTATCGTGATTTCTCCGTTGACAACCATTAACGAGCCGAACCAGAGAATCAAAGCTGTGCCGATTATTCGCGTTAGCATAATAAAAGGCTGGTATACCGACGAGACTCTGAGGGCGTGGATGTTCGCCCCAACGTTTTTGTCTTGTGTTTCCTGGAATTCTTCGTAAGACTTCTTTTCTCGTACGAAGGATTTGATCACTTTCATTCCAGAAAGGTTCTCTTGCATCTTGGCTGTCAAACCTGCAAGCGTGGAGAGAGATTTTCGATACGCCGACCTCGAGAATTTCCCAAGAAGCCAAGCCAGTGCCAACGCAACTGGAAGGATCGCGATTGCGATTATCGCTAGCTTCACGTTCAGCGCAAATATGATGATGAACGAACCTAGAATCGAGGACGTATCTAGAATAATGCTTGCCAAACCCATTCTCAGGAATATTCTGACGTTGTTGGCATCGTTTGTCGGTCTTGACATTATTCTCCCTATTTCGCCTTCAGAAAAATATCTGAGGGAGATCTTCTGCAGTTTGGAGATCATGTCATCTCGCATTTCTGCAACAACCTTTTCGCCTACGATTCGCATCTGGTAAAGCTGAACGTACTGAAGCAGATAGTTCATCAACGTCACGAAGATGAAGATCGGAATCCACCAGATGAACCCTGAAAGATTGGGCGGCGCGTTAGGGGGCGCAATTATTTGGTCTATAGCGACCTTGTGAAGATATGGTGAAGTCAGTCCAGTTACTGCACCTAGAACGATGGCTACGACGCCTATGGCAAGGTTTCTGCGGTAGTGCTTTGCATAGTGGTAAAGTCGAGCAATTAGAGTTCTGTCAGACACTGTCCTTTTCCTAGACTCCTCATACTTGGTGGAGAAGGCACCATGAGGACTGGACATTTACTTGTCTTCAACCTCCAGAGCCTTTAGTGGAACCGTCTCAAGAAACTGTGTTTCATAGATTCGTCTGTACAGGCTACTCTGAATCATGAGATCCTTGTGCGTTCCGAATTCAACAAGTCTACCATTATCCAGAACCATGATTCTGTCAGCGTTTTTTATCGTCGAAAGTCTCTGCGCAATCACGAACGATGTTTTATCCTTCATTGCTTCCTCAAGAGCTTCCTGAATTTCTTTTTCAGTCTTAGCGTCCACAAAAGAGAGAGCGTCGTCAAGAATGAATATCTTCGGTTGGGCCAAGAGGGCTCTGGCGATAGTCACTCTTTGCCTCTGTCCACCTGACAGCGTTACGCCTCTTTCTCCGACAATCGTGTTGTACCCTTCAGGCAGAGTCATTATAAAATCATGTATTCTCGCCAACTTCGCTACAGCCACTATGTCTTCCATGGAAGCGTCAGCACGACTGAATGCAATGTTGTCCTTAATCGTCCCTGTAAAAATGAACACGTCTTGAAGAACAAGCCCTACTTGGCGTCTCAAAGACGAGAGCCCGTAGCTTTTCACGTTTTTGCCATCGATTAGAATGCTTCCCGAATTCGCCTCATAGAATCTAGGAATCAGGTATACGAGTGATGTTTTCCCCGAACCTGTAGCTCCAAGAATCGCAATTCTCTCACCCGGCTTGACTCTGAAGCTAATGTTGTCAAGCACAGGTCGGTCAGTGGCATAGCAAAATGTCACGTTCTTGAATTCAACCTCGCCCTTTTCTATGACAAGTTCCGCAGCCTTTGCATTGTCTTCCACCTCTACTGGGATGTCCATGATTTGATTGATCCTTTCAAGCCCAGCCGCAGCGTTTATCCATGTACCTGAAAGCATGCTTAAATCGCGCAATGGAAAGCTCAGTCGCATCATGTACCTGGAAAAGAGTGTAAGTTGCCCTATTGTCAGGATCGCTGCAGGCGCCGCTATCAAATTGCCACCATAAAGGTACACCATGGTTATGCCCAAGGTCAAGATGGCAGGTCCAGCAGGCATGTATCGGGACTGAATTCTGCCAGCTGTAATCGCCGTGTCGACAAATACTTCTTCAACTTGCCTGAAACCTTTATCCATCTCATCTTCTCTTCGAAAGATGCGCACGATTTTCATGCCTATGATGTTCTGCTGAATGTACGAGCCAAGTCTGCCCAGTATGAGCATCATCTTCCTGAAAAGAGGCATCGTTTTGATCCAAAGCTGAGCAGTAAAATAGAATATCAATGGCATAGGTGCGATTGCTATCAGGCTCATGATTGGGTTTACGGAGTACATGATTGCGAATATGATGACGATCAGAAACGCAGCATTAGTCAGGGTTCCGAGCCATGTTTTCACAAACGCTTCTATCGCCTGCATGTCCATGGTGGCTCTTGAAACGAGGTCTCCTACAGGGGAGACATCGTAGAAATTGAATGATTTGCGCTGAAGTGAAGAGTAGTAGTCAGATCTAAGGTCTCTAACAATCATCTGCGCAAAGTACCCTTGAACATAGGTCGTGACAAAGTTGACTATTCCGTAGGACACAACCGCTATAACAATAATAGACACTAAACCTAGCAGCGCATCGGTTTTCCCCTGAGTGATAACCACGTCAATTATCTGAGCTGTGTACAGTGGTTCAAGCGAGAACAAATAAGCTGCAATAATCGTCAGTCCAAAAACCAATATTATCAAACGCAGGTAACGCCTATGATATTTGAGAAGCCTCTTAAATGTCCCTTTTGAACCGAGCAACTCGGCCTGCGTTTTGATTGTTTTGACGTAATCAAGAATCGGTTTGGCTACGCTCATCATCTAAACCTGCAGTGTTGCGAAGTATTTCAGCACGTAGATTACGATATAAGCTTTTTTTTCAGGATTCACAAACCATACGACAAGCGAATCAAGTTATAGCAGCGGCCATCGGGGCTGATTGCAGTTTTTTCACGAAACCGTCCCAATAGCGCGCGCCAAGCACTCCGCGAGAGTTGAGACCTTTCACAGATGGGACCCGGTTTTTCCTTTTTCCGCTTGCACAATTGCCGGGACTTCTGCCAATGATTGAATGATATAGTCCGCGTGCAAATCCCCTCTTTCTTCGACCGTTCTCTTGGCTTCCTTCAAGACCTCTGCGGGCAGACTCTTCAAAAGCCCCTGGAAATCTGACTGTTCAGGGTTTCTTATGACAATTATTGCTGCTCCGCCTGCGTTCTTAGCAGCCAGCACATCAAGCATCAAATCGCCAACCATCAAGAAACGATTTGCGGCCAGTCTCTCGACGGCCAGCAAAATGCCTTCAGGAGCCGGTTTCAATCTTCTAACACTTTCCCTCGTCACGACAACGTCAAAGTATTCCCTTAGACCGTGCACCTGAAAAACAACATCAACCGCTTTCCTCGAGGTGTTCGTGACAAGCCCCATCTTGACTCCAAGTCTTTTCAGGGTCTCCAATGTCGAAATCGTTTCATCGAAAAGTCTAGACTTCTTCACCGAGTCCAATTCGTACCCGCCGAGGAATCTATCCATTTCTCGCCTGAACCTTTTTGCACCTGCTTCATCAAAATATCGCTCAACGTACTCCGATGCCTTGTTCCGCAATATCGTTGACCGTTCTATCCCTTCAAGCACGGCAGCAGGAACACCGAGATCCACCAGCTTCTCCTTAGTACAACGCCTGAATTCCACCACATGCCGATGACTTGACCACGGAGTCTGAACTAAAGTGTCCTCCAGGTCAAACAACACTGCCACATCACGTTTGCCCTCTTCTCTTATCAAGCTCCTCATCCGACAAGCCAATGTCTCCTTCCACTGCCCTAAAAAATGTTCGCGCACGCTTGCCAAAACCAACTGCACATTGTTGAAAATTCAACATGCACATCAGCAAAACGGCACACCAAACCCCGCCAAAGGAACTGCACAGACACTTACCTAAGTTCTGTGTGCGCTGAAAACTTAGGGGGAGGGGGTAGGTCATTTTTGACTTGAAAACAACCAAAAAACATGTTGAGTAGGCCTACGCCTCTAGATTCAGGAAAAAACACAAGCACAAATAGAACAGTTCTGACCGGCCTCGCAGCATCCATAATATCAGGTATTTGTGGTGGGGCCGGATAGGTTTAAACTTACGTTTAAATCTTACAATTTCGCTCCATGGAAATGGACCGATAAATCGGTGGGGATTAGAACCCAAACGGGGTCAAGTCCAACTTCTGCAACTAATAGACGGCTCATAGGAGTTACTGAACCGCTCATCTAGTGAGTCAATCGCTGCGCCTTCTCTAGCGCGCGCTAATCGAATAAAATACGGGAAATAGCAAGCTTCTGATTTCTTTCAGAGCTAGCTCTCAATTGTCGAATTAGATGTCAGTTCTTGCGGCGCGCGCTTCGCCTCATTTCGCATCAAAATGACAGAATACATTCTATTAAAATTACGAGGCTGCATACTTCTCCTTGTAATCCAGAAATCGATCCATTTCCAGATCAATGTCAAATTCCTTGGCAAGTTTCTTGGCTATTCTGACACTTGTCATTATATAACTCTCCGAGCTACCCATGCTGGCTATGATTCTGCGAATTATATATCGTCTCTGTTCGTCTGACAAGCCGTCATTTCTTTCTGTTGATTCTATGCTTTGATTCAGCAGATATAAATTCCGTTCACCATAAACCTTACGGGCAAAGCTATCTTCGTGTGAATATTGATAGAAGTGATTGGCTAGAAACTCATGACCTTTGCTTGAAGTTAGGCAAATGCTGAACAAACTAGACCTAGGATTATCGAATATTCGTTTTATGTCTTCGTAATCTAGTAACCTTTTCAAGCAGTCGTGATACAAATTCTTCTTCGTACCGTTAAGTTCAATGTATGTAGATCTGCAGGTTTTTAACACGAATCTCAGTTCGTGAACTGCTGTGTTCTTGAGTCTAATCCAATCGACAATTTTCTGGAACTGGATCTTTTCGAAGAAGTAGTTAGCCAAGCTTCCTTTGTTTCCTTGACGAAGCTTCATACCGTCCAGATTCTTCAAGAGCCAATGCAATTGGGAAAAAAATTCATGCTTCTCAAATCTCGCTGAAAACTCCTCAATACATTTGTCAAGAATCATTCTTGTCTTATCAATCAGAAATATCTCTCTCTGCAAATCATCTGAAGAATAGTAGACATTCAGATTGGATCCGCTTCGAGTTTTCCGGATCAGATAGGTATTTGCTCCGTCGAGTATTCTCCACCTTCGATGGATCGATCTATCGTCTGTTTCTTGTTCAACCCTTGCATCATTTGAAAGCGGGAATTTTTTGTTTCCGAAAACTATTTTTAGACCGCCCGGGAGCCTACCATTGTTTAGCCCATTTTCATAAACTGGGTTCGTACTGAAAAGATAGAAAGAGTATATGTTTTTGGATACTTCTATGAGTTTCCTAAATGTCGGTAATCCGCTGCCAATCGATTGATCCATCGGAATCTTTCTGAAACTTTCAACCAGAAGTTCAAGATCAAGGCTCTTATAAGACTCGTAAGCCAGGGTCGGACTGACTTTGAATATGGCTCTTAAGAGGAAAATCTTACTATTCAAATAGTAGTCCGGATTGTTAAGTTTCTCAATCCATTTATCCAGAACCTCATTGTCGATCAAGCGACTTCTGCATTCGAATTGCAGCTTTGAAATGGTAATAACCATCCTATCGAGACGCTTTCCTCGAACGCGCTGGTCCTTGAGGTATTTTTGAATCACTAATGCAAATCGGTTGTCATTGCATAGGTCCTCAAGCATATCAAAATCATGAAACTGAATTTCTGTGACTATGCGATACAGGTTTTCACAATTGTCGCCGGCATAGTCGATAAGAATGGTCTTGTCATCAATTGCTGTCTCTCCGAATTTCTTTAGTATGATCTCAAGTATTCTTGCCTCGGTCGGATGTATCTTGCTTCTGATGAACAAAGCGCTGCTCCTTGTCCAATTCTTGTCATACCAATCGAAAGCTTCGCGCTTCAATACTCCCTTGTTCTCCAACTCCTCTAAATGTTCTTTGTCGATGTACAACTTCTTGTCAGCGTAATCCTTCAGTACTGGCATATCGTTTTTGAAGAATGGGAGCAGCTTTCCTAGCGTATCTATGAGCTGAAACAGGTGAGGCTTTCTCTTCTTGAAAAAACTGTAGGCGCAATTCAGGAACTCGGTTCTGCCAATTTTGACTTTGTGGCAATCTTCTATCACATTGAAGTAAAGATTCCAAAATTTCATGTTCCTATAAGCGAAAAAGATCTTGGAGGGATCATCATGATATATTAGGCTCAGAAATTCGTTAATTCGCTCTGGCTCATTGATCTTTCGAAAGAATAGTCGAGCGAGATATTCAAGATCGGCATATCTTTCCTTGAATATAAGAGTCTGAATTTCCTTGCCAAATACCATAGTTTTGTAGTAGGGATCCAAAGGGTGAGATAAGAAGATGAACTTTTGTCGTTTTGCTCCTTTGGAAAGCAGCACCTTTGACTCTTTCACTATCTCAGTTGTTTTTTCAAGGTCTTCTTGGCAATCATCCAAGATAAATACAGAGTTCTCGCGTATAGTGTCTGGTGATTTCGAAAAGGTATCTCGCGCCAGTTTTACATTTCGGATGGAGCTATAGCGAACCAGATATTTTTCTCGTTCAAGCATCTTGCCTATTAGCAGAAGGTTGAAGGTTTTGCCCACACCCTCCCGCCCCGTAACAAGAAGGGTATCCTGTTTGCCAAAGAAACTGAAAAAAAGTCTTTTGAAGTCTCTGGACAAAAGCACGGCATAATCCGGTTGTTTAGAATGATCAAATTCTTTCAGGAAGTTATCTTCTATTCCCTCTCCAAACACTTTTTCCAAAGGTTCGAAGACCTGATCAAACTCACACCTTGTGTCGACTTGCCCATGATCTTGATCATCTACTACTTCAATGTACCGGTCAAGTAAATTCTCACTTATCCACTTCTCTCCGAATTCAATCATCTCGGCAACATTACCATTTGGCACGAAAAGGTTTTCATACTTGAACCTGTCTTCCGTCTTCTGTATTCCTTTTGACGAATCGACTGCCAGGTCACCAATATTGCGAGCGCT
>JBGOYH010000104.1:0-7589 GCA_041479575.1 Bathyarchaeia archaeon | reverse complement strand
CTTTGCCCGTTGTGAATCCTTCGTGAAAGATTTTGGGTTTTACGGCGTGTGGTAGGCCTGCAGTATGGACTGTTCAACATGGTTTTTGGTTGAAAATCAGTCAAAAATGACCTACCCCCTCCCCCCTAGGTTTTTGCTTCTCGCAGTACTGTGGTTGAGTCTTTGGCTGGTCGTCCGTATGGTTCCTTTGGTAGCGTTTGCTGTTTTTCAACATACGAAGTGTTGGTTTCCGGCGGATTGGAGTGCGTGTTTAGATTATGTTTTGGTTGTGTTGTATGACAGTAGCCCAACGTAACCGAGAGCTGTGAAAACGGTGAACCATTCAAGCAGAGGTGTATTGGATACGAAGAGGAATGTGAGGTTTATCACGGCTACAATGAATCCGTAGCCTGCGATGGCTTTGATGTGGCGGGGATGCGTGAACAGGGATGCTCCCATTAGGACGAGCACTATTAGGTTGAGTAGGAAGAAGATGTCTGACCATAAGCTGTGTAGGGGCCCAGCGTCTTCTGAGAAAACGCCGATCATTGTCAGCGCAAAGGCGGCAGCGCACCCAACTGCCTGGGTGAGAAGTAAGGCTGTTTTTCTCCATTTTTCTGTTGTGTACCATTTGTACATTCCGATGAAGAATGGGAACAGGGCTATTCCTGTGAAGATGCAGCCTAGGTCATAGATGATTGCGCCTTTGGGGTTGTAGGTTGAGTTGCCTAGGTCGCTCAGCCAGCTTGTCACTGGACTGTAGGCTGTTGGGAACAGAGCCCATGAACTGAAGGTGAAGACGCAGTAAAGCACGATGACGACGACGCCTGATAGAGAACTGATTGGCCATTTCATAAGTTATAACCTCAGATTTCACTTGTTTCATTTGGGGGAGTCTTTGCCTTATAAAAGTAACGAATGGGTGTTTCGCTGCTAGATTTTCTTGCCGTAAGTGCTTGATAGGATTATAGCATCGTATATGTCCACGATGTTGTCGCTATTGATGTCGGCGTTTGGGTTCCAACTTGGAGTCTGTGGGACAGAATCGTATGCTCCGGCCAGTGCAATAGCGTCATATATGTCGACTGTTAGGTCGCCATTAACGTCTCCTGGAAATGTCACGACGATGTAAAGTGTGCGTGTGTTGTCAGCTGTGTCTGTTTCGTTTGTCACAGGGTTCACATGTGCCTCTAGACTGTATCTTCCTTTTGTTATGCTGGTTGTGTTGAGAGTGAACATGAAGGCAGTTGAGTTTCTGCTTATTATGCTCGTATCTGTTTCAGACAGGATTGTTGCGTTTAGACGTAGAGTCAGATGGATTATTTCGGTGGTGGTGAATCCAAAGTTTATCACCTTTGCAGATATGTTTGCACTGTTGGTTTGTGGAATTGCGGTTTTGGAGCATGTGAAGCTTGCCAGGCCGATATCGTTTGAGCCGCCATAGGGTTTTGTCAATGGGTAACGATCTCTGTTGCTTGTGTCAATTGTGTATGCTGTGTCGAATATTCCATCGCTTCCGGTTTCGTCTTGGTTCGGTCCTCTCTTATCGTCTTTTCCCGCGTTGCTCTCCCAATAGTTTCCGCCGGCTGGATAGCCATTGTCCCAACTGTTTCCTGCTCCAGCAAGCGAGGCCTGAAATGTATTGTGAATGAAACTGTTATGATAAAAGGTATTACCGCCCGAGTTTGCGTCTTCATTCACGCCCTGATAGCAATTGGAGACCGTGTTTTGTATGACAATGTTATTAGTTGAGTAACTTTCAAACGTCAGTGCTTCTTGCGAGCAGTTGAATTCAAAGTTGGCGGCAATTTTGTTCTGTGTGCTTCCATACAGTGATATTCCGACGTATTCATCTTCAATCGTGTTGTTTTCGATCGAGTTTCCGTTTGCGTTAGTCAGACTGACTGCAGTGTAGGAATTGCTGAAATGATTTTCACGGACCGAATTGTTGTCTGCCATGATCTTTATGTTCCAGAAACTGGCTTTCATTATGCATGAACTTATTCTATTGAATCCGCCTAAGACCGTCAGATCAATCCAGTTCTGAGTAAAATCCATGTTGGAAATGTCGTTGTACCAAGAATTGATGTCTATTCCACCTTTTTCTCTTCCAAGGTAGATACAGTTTTGGATTGCGAAGCCTTCAATCGAGACATTATTGGCGGTTATCGAAAGTACGTAATCTTGCGTGTAGTTGCCATCGATTATTGTGTGGCTTTCGTCTTCTCCGACTAAAAATACAGTTCGGTTCACGACCACGCTTTCATAGTAGCTTCCTGAAGCTACATGAACCGTTCCTCCATCGGATACCGCGTTAATTCCATCTTGGATGTTTTTGAAATGGCTCAAACCCCAGCCTATTGTTGTTTCGTTATAGTCGTCATCAACCCACGTTTCATTTATTGCGTACGTCTGCGTGATTGGACTCTTATTATTCGAGTATGTTGCAAGGCTCGTTGTTGAAACTTGAATCATGAAATGCAACGCTACTAACAAGAGCATCAGCGTTACGAGAGTCTCTCTGTCTACTGCTCTCTTTCGCATTCGCAAATCATCTAGCCCTATTGTTCAATTGCAGCAAAAAAGGGGGAGGTGACTAGTTTGCAGTTCTGTTTACGGCCAAATTATCCACGGTATTTTTTGGTAGAGGAAGTAGTAGGATGTGCGGAAGCTTAGCTCGTATCCCGGTTGGGCCGCAATTATCATGGTCACCGGGCCATACTTGACTTTGGCATTGTTTATCATCGGAAACGTGGCCATTCCGTCATTGTTGCTGTTGAGGTTCAGATGTGTTATAACATTGCCCTGAACAAAGTTCACGCTGAAATACATCGCGTAGTTTCCCGTGGTTATGTACCATCCCGCATCCGAAGGCACGTTGTACGTCGTCCATCCAGTAACCCCTTCAACGTCGTCGTAAAAGTCGGTTCCGACGATTTGTATGTTGTCGATGTACCACCCGGCTCCGAGGGTATATGGGTCAGTCCAGTATGTAAAGTACAGATCTATCGTGTGACCATGGAATGGTGTCAAGTCCATCGTTTCTTGGTACCAGCCGCCACTGTTGCCTGTGAAGCCATACCACTTTCCATTTGCGAGATACGTGGCGGGTTCGAATTCGTCAGGGCAGTTCGGATTGTTGGTGCCTTCTACGTTGACGGTTGAAATAGTCTTAGTTCCTTGCAGAGTGCACCATAATCCAGTTGTGTGGTCGTAGACTTCGACGTAAGCGAAATCGTAGCCTTTCTCTGTGTCGTAGTTGCTATAGAATTTCAGTGTCGCTCCTCCCGATGGTATATCGAAGGTGTGGCCAAGTCTAAACCATGCGTTGCCCGTGCCATCTGAATGCCATTCATGTGTTGGGCTGATCGGGAAGACGCCGACATAGTTGGGACCATTGAAGGCTACTTTCAGTGCGTGATCACCGAGCTGCCCGAAACTGACATAATTCACTGTGTATGGAAGACTGTCACCGTAGGGATATGGATAGCCAACTTGAACGCTACCTTCCAGTTGAGGCATAAAGTTGAAGAGTTTACGGTACTCTCGATCCCAGTAGGCCATGCTCACTGGTATGCTCCATCCCAAGGTGTGCTGTGCGGAAGGTATGACCAGTCCTTCATAGCCGTAGATCCCGTCACCATCAAAGTAGTTAGCTAGGGCCCAATCTTGGAAGATTTCGTCAAAGGACTTGTCGTGGTGCGCGGCTAAGACGTTGTTGTATCCCGCTATTCCGTTTGCTGGTTCGTGAACAAGGTCCCAAATCAAGTTCCCTAGACCCCACGGCTGATGCCCATAGTGTTCATAGACGTAGTAGGTCCACAGGAACACGGCTCCATAGTTTTCCAGATTGTTGTACCAAGTCACCAGTGATGTGTCCCAGAAATAGGCAAAGTAGTAGTAGACGTCAGAAGACAGCGAGCTGAGAGGGTATCCACAGATCGGTATTGCCAACTGCGCGCAGCCTTCATTGACCCACGAAAACTCATCGGAATCTATGTCATAATGGATCAGGTGCTGGAACTCATGCGCGAACGTGCCTTCATATTCGTATGGTCTAGGTGCTCCGCCTGATGGAGACGGCTGTGGACTGGGTCCCAGTCGTCTGTACCATTGCCAAGTGTCCATGTGGAATATGTTTGCGTTGTTCAATTCACTTGCGTAACTCCAGAAGTATCCTTCTATGAATGAAGTGGATGTGACTGGATCCCAGAACAGGTCGTCCCTGATGTTGAAGATCAACACTTGAATCTTGTTGTCCGAAAGAGGACCTGGCCTGTTGGCGTACATGCCAAAGAATTGTGTGTCTTTCTGCCAGATGTTCGTATCAAACTGATTCAAGACATATGTCAGGTTCTTCCCATACACTATGTCATGGTATCCATCGGGATAGCGTGGATCAATAACGACAGAAGCTTCCCAACTCCAAGGATACATGAAGTGCCATTCCTGTTTATCAAAGTCCACATTGTCTACGAAGTAGTCTGCTTCTGTATTTCCCGGCCAAACGGTATCATTTAGTCCAATCCAAATATTGGCATACGTACCATGCAAGACGCATTCAAAATCTTGCATGTAAAATCCCCCGTAGTAGTCATCGATTATTGGTACCGTCCACGTGTTTCCCGTGTCTGGCTGCGCACCTATTGCCTCAATGCCCACATAGCGTGATGTGCCATCTATTCCTTCGATGTCAGAGCTACTTTCTGAAATTGATCTGGTCTTCTGTTTGGGCAACGGGGCTGACAAAGCTCCGTAGCTTGGCTTAGCAGCGCCCTTAACCGATGTTGTGTTCATAGGTATTAGAGATGCTAGAAACACTGCGACAATAATCACAGCTAATAGTTTCTTCATTCTCCTTTTCTCCTTTCTTAATCGCGTAGTATAATATAGCGTGTCAGTTTTTGAATTTTGTGGAATTTACTTCTATGCGATGGTAGGCACGTTCAGCGTACGGGGAGGGTGGGAGGAGTGCATACGAATAGTATATATACTAACTCCGCACGTGCCTCATCTGCGTCCTTGCCAGCGCTTGCCGAGGCACTGATAAACATTCGAACCGAAATAACCCGTTGTCCAACTCAATTTACAAATCTGCAACGGGCACGGCATCAATGAATCTCTGCAACGATTATTGCGTCGTATATGTTGACAACATTGTCGTGGTTGAGATCTACCGTAGGATTCCAGTTGTAGCTTTCAGGAGTAGAATAGAAAGCTTCGGCCAACATTAGGAGGAACATGTACTTGTCCCCATAGCGTTCAACAAACGGTGAGTCAGGAATAGCTGCAGGTTCATCATCAAGAGGTATCAATGGTGGGAATGTAAAATGCCTAGAGACCGCTGCGTTGCCGACAATCAAAGAAGACGAGGCCCTAACTAGAGTCAAAAACTGAAACGTAAGCGCCAAACATAACAGGATGAGAACGGCCGTTTTCCTCATTTTCCTTCCCTTCTCCAATCTCACAATATGATAATTCGCACTCAACGCATAAGAATCTTATGGAGCCTTATTCCATGATCGAAGACAATTGACTCTTTGGCTGCAAGAAAACGAAGTTGTGTGAGTTTCAATTCTAGATAATTCCTCTATAGGTTAATTCCAGAATGCATATGTTCGATGTTACCTTTGGTTTAAGTGGCGCGTGCGGACTTTTCATCTCAAAGGCGGCACCATGCTCACCTCTTAAAAGAGGGGGAGATGGGAGAAACCAAAATGTTTCATGTCGCCACCCTCACAGTCCGCACGCGTCATTTTCTAGTGGCGACCTCTACGCCTGATATTTGCCGGCATGGGTAGGACTGTGACAACCGAAAACAAGACGGCTGAAAAGTGTGGAGTGGACCGGGCGGGATTTATACCCAAATGGGTTCGAGTCCACCATTGCACGCGCTTTCGTGAATTCCTAATGTGGCAGAAAAGTGCAATTTAACCTGCATGTTCTGACCATACCACTAATAAATCTAATGTTCCACTCCAAGCACTTAACAAGACAGTCGTCAATCATACTTTGAAAAGAGAAGCGCGCGCCGCTACAAAACTTATATGGTTGTGAACAACGACCTCATTGAGGAAAAGAAATGTCTAGGTTCAATGAATCTGTCGAGAAAATAGTTCAGACTTTGGAATTGCAGAACGTGCCAATCGGAGTAAGGTTCTCTGAAACCCCAGATAGACAAGGGGTCGAAAGACAACTGAGGATTTGCGAAGCTCTTGATGTTGTTAAGCGAGAAAGCGTGGTAATCAACCTTTCAAAAGAGAATTGCACTTGCCGTGGCGGCAGTCACATTGCAGGCTGGCAAGCTCTTACCTTGGAGGAATTTGCAGCCCTTTTTCTAGCGGCCAATGTTTACGAATCAAAAAAAGTTGCAGAGGCTTCGGTGAGCAAACAACTCAAACCAGAATATAGAGGCAGATTTCTTATTTTAGGCCCTCTCAACAAGTTCGAAACAAATCCCGACATGGTTCTTTTCTTCGTGAACCCTGCACAAGCAGATCGAATCCTTGGCTTGGCATGCTTTGAAGGAGCCGAACCCTTCATACACTACCCTGCCAGTACCGTCTGTTCCACCATCAGCAACACCTTGGCAAAAGGAAAACCTGACGTAAATCTCATCTCAACGTTTGAAAGAACGAGACACAAATGGTCTCCAGACAAGCTTATAGTGACTCTACCTTTCAAGGATTTCATGACTGCCGTGAGAAGCGTTGATTACTCTGGTTATGGAAAAAGGACTGCATCTTAGAGCGTGCGCCTGTAGCGCGCATGCTTGTTCCTAAATTCGCTTGCTAGGTAGCTTATGGTTCTGGCCTTGCGTCGGCTATTGATATGATGTGCCTTTTGACATGAGAACCGTCGTTTAGAAGGCCCAACTCAACTCCATTACACTGAAAAAGGAATTTAGGAACACGCTAGCGCGCGATGCCACTGATAAGTCCAATGTTCCACGACCCAACCTAACGACAAACTGAAAAAACAAAGATGGAAAAGGCGTGCGCTGGCGTTTGAGGCGTCAAGTGTTCAGATTTTCTGAGTTGCGTCCAGAATCGTTTTCAGAAGTTCTGTTGCATTATCACATACCTTGTAACGAATAGAAAGCTGACCTGCCTTGGTTAATGATGGAACTTTTTCAACAATTCCTGCTTTCAGAAGCACTCTCAAATGCTTCTCGACGGTCGACCTGTGGCGATCAAGTTTCTTGGCGATTTCGCCAGGGTTTGCGACTTCATTCGGTATGCACTCTAAGATTTGGAGTCGTGATTTGTCAGCGAGAGCCTTCAGGAATCTCTCCGTTTTCTCGTAGTCAATCATCATCAACGCCTTTTTCGGAGGTCTATTGTATTGCTCTTAAGCAAATAAATTTGCCCCTTGGTAAAAAAAATCGCCGGAGACTTTGGAAACCATTATCTCTGCCACGGGCCACAATGATCGTGAGGGTGAGATGTGATTGCTAGAATGGAAGTGACATTGGATCCTATTCGAGTGATGTGGGTCAAGGCGGAAGGAAGTCTTTCCGGAGTCGGCGAAGCATGGTCCACGCTCGAATCGAAGCTTCCAAGTCTCAAGGGGCGAAAGTTCTATGGCGCCTATCACGATAACGTGTACCG
>JBGOYH010000103.1:0-7645 GCA_041479575.1 Bathyarchaeia archaeon | reverse complement strand
TGCCATGATTACCATCATCACCAACCTTGTTCAACAGTTCCGTAAACCCCAAGTTCTCATCATGTAAACATTCTATGATTTTCCTATTCAAACAATGCGACATTGCTCTGTGAATATCATAATCCCAATCGTTGTTTCCATGCACCCGCAGTCACACTAATCAAGAGTTCATGCCAGTCACTTATCCGTTTGGTGAAGAGTGTTTCACCTATGGAGAAAGAGAAAGGCAAGAAGACTTTAAAGCCCACTTCGGGGAATCTACAAGATACAAGTAACTTTCTTCTATCAATCCTTTCAAGCAACGTATGAGGATGTTTTTCTTCTCTCAATTTCCCTAGCGTAGTGTGGAAAATTCTTTTTCATCCATTCTTCATGTGACTCAGAGCCCACTCCCTTTCTAAACTCCTCAATAGCCTCAATCGTTGAACGCAAATAAGCGTCTAGATTATCTTGGCTAAGTCCACTTCCACTCTTAAAGTCAAGTTCTATTCTCACTTTCCCATGAGGAGCATTGCCCTTTATTGTCAACAAGAAATCATCTAACTTCTTTTTTGGCTTACCAATGTGGTTCTTTTCCATGCTAATCTCTCTCCTAAAAGTATTTTCCATCTCACCTTTTAAGCCAGTTTCTGGTTTTGCTGAAAAGTTATAGCTGAACGCTTGGAAGAGTGGGGCTTCTTTTTCGAATTTGAAAGGCTAATAATGACCTCGTTAGGACAGCCAGCAAAGCAAAAGTCATCTCTAATAACACGGGAAAATAGTTTGACGAAAATCCAAGATTTTCAAGACCCGCTCCTAGGTTCATGAAGCCCATATACAGCGATAAGAAGGTCAACGAAAATGCCACCAAAAGCGAGAGCCTATGCCTCAATTGGAAGAGTAGCACGTAGATGAAGACTGATGCTGGAACATAGAAAACTAGAGCACCGAAGACTCCAAAAGGAAAACCTAGAGGATTCAATTCTTCAGCTCCACCTATTACGTTTGTGGCATAATATGTGGTGACGATATCAAATACCCAGCAAGCAAGACATACTCCGTATAGAGAAAGCGGTAGTCGCCTTAAGCTATCAATATCATTCTTTTTGCGTTTCAGATGAGTGTAAAGTAACACGGAAACGGGAATCAACAACACAAAGAAGTATGCTAATCCCATCCATATGTGACCGAACGGAACTACTGTCATTATGTTTGATATCCAAATCACAATAGTCATTGCCAAAAAACCCTCAGCGAAATCGCCAAGAAGAGCCATATCAAGCCTTCTAATCATGCTTTTGACTACAGTCCACATGAACAAGACACAATCATTTTACATCTGTCTTGTGAATTTCCAAAGTGAACAGCAAATTATGATTCTTAAACCTCTTGATATAGAATGTTCTTCCATCATCCCTTTTAAGCAACCGTGACCATTTTTCATTCGCGATATCTATGTCAAACGGGAATACGGAAGATATCTCCATTTCCGCTTGTTTTGTCTTTTTCCAGAGTTACAAGCACACAAGCATTCGTCAGCGGCTTGTAGAATGTCAGCTCATAAACGCTTTCGAATAGCTGTTGGCAGCTCTTTCCTCTCTTGTTCCCGTCATGTCCAAGTCATTGGCGTAAATTAGGTGATGATACAGTTCATGCAAAACTGTTCGTTTCGTCAATCCTCGTCTAGTGAAGTAAGCCCTATTCTGGAAGTAGTAAGCAACGCAATGATTGCCAACCTTTCTACCGTTGAGTTCTATTTTCATCCGCCTTACACCATAATACTTCGTCAAGAAGTCAACGGCTTTTTGGCAACCCCCAAGCTCGTAGATTAAGAGAAATCTCTCCCGTATCTTCTTAGAAGGAACTCTTATTCGCATACGGACACCCTAGGACAACTCGACAGTCCTAGGACGCCAAGTCGGTTTCTCGCCCCTCAGGCATTTGGCAAAAAGCATAGCCTCTTCACTTATCAAAGTCTCAATTTTTTGTTGTTCACCCATCTGTATTCTTGGAGTCTTCACTTTGCTCTGGAAGCGTTGGTTTAAGCCTCTGACTAGACCACGTATTTGAAAATCGTTGCGGTATGCTCATGGCATGTTCTCAACAATAACACCTTTCTGGTGAAATCACAATGACTTTCCACAAAAAACACGGACAGACAGGACAAATTAATTATAGTCAATAGAATTCACTAGCTAATACTTTCAAAATTGAGGTGGAAAATTGAAGAAGGTCGGAATAGTCGCTGGAAGCATTTCAAGGTTCGACAACCCGCGACATACATTGCAGGAAGAAATGTGCGCTGAATCCGTCAAAATGATATTGGACGACGTTCCAGAACTTGAGCTCGGAGACTTCTTGAAGAAGGGATACGCTTGCTGCTACTCCTACTTCAGCGATATACTAGAACAGCAACAATGCATGCACTGGATAATCAACGACTATCTAGGCTTGTCAGGCGTGCCCAACTACCGTGTGGAATCAGGCGGTGCAACACCAATCGACGCCATAGTCAACGCAGCCTTATGGATACGTTCAGGCATGTTCCCCGTTGTGCTCGTAGTCGGATGGGAAAAAATGAACGAGTTGCCCATCCAAAAAGTCAACGAAGCCATAGCCATCGCAGGAGACACCGACTGGGACTTTGTCTCAGGCTTCACATACAACGCTTTCTACGCAACAATGGAAGCACGAAGAATGCATGTATACGGAGACACTGAGGAAGACCTAGCCGAAATTGCAGCAATGAACCACAACAACAGCCTCGAAAACCCATACGCTCAATGGCCAGCCCAACATGGCTTCAGCAAAATAACGGTTGACGACGTCTACAAATCTCGACTGATTTCATGGCCATATAGACTCCACGAATGCGCAATGACAAGCGAAGGAGCTTCCGCCCTACTACTGGCAAATGAAGAAATGACAAAGAAGCTAACCGACAACCCCATTTGGATAAGCGGAGTGGGTTTAGGCTCAGACACGATGAGAGCCGGAGACCGACCAGATAACCCCGCCTGGAAAGGCATCTACCCAGAAGACGAGAAAATATGGCCAAAAACGGTTCCCAAACCCATGTCACCCTACCCTGACCTCCTAAACTTTGGCTCGCTACGAGTATCCGCACGAATGGCTTACAAAGATGCAGGAATCAAAAACCCGCGGAAAGAAATCAGCTTTGTAGAAATCTTCGACCCCTACGCAGGCGTAGTCCTAGCAGGACTTGAAGACTTCGACTTCTGCAAACGAGGAGAAGGAAAGAAACTCCTCAGAGACGGCGTAATCTCACGAGACGGAGAGCTTCCATGCCAACTAAGCGGAGCCCTCACCGCTCAAGGACACGCTGTCGGTTCAACGTCAATCGCTCAAGTCGTAGACAGCTACTGGCAGCTCAGCAACCAGATCGGCAAGAAATGGGGCGCACCAGGCAGACAACTGAGCAAACCAAAGAAAGCATTCATACACGGACACGGGGGCACGGGATGTCAAGCAGGAGCCGTAGTGTTGGAGGTGTAAGATTATGAAGCAACCTGGACCAGAAAAAATGATGAAACAATCACCATATGACGAAAAATGGTGGGAGGAATGGGAACGCAAAGGCGGATGGAGACCTGAAGGCTGGAAAATAGTCGAGATGAACGACGGCCCCACACTGAACGAATTGAAGCCTGAGACATTCCTGGTCGTGCACAGACCTCATGGCAGCATGTTCCATCACAGCTACGGCAAAACCTCAAAGTTCTTCATAGGCCTACTCGAAGGAAAACTGCATGGTACAAAGTGTCCAATATGCGGTCTCGTCTATTGTCCACCGCGCGCACACTGTTTCAACCCGAAGTGCAGGCTTGAAGAGACGAAATGGGTTGAACTTCCAAAGAAAGGCGAAATCCACTCGTACACAATAATGGTGATCGCATGGCCCTCGATGGCACACTTGCAGCCTCTGGTAGGTGCAATGATTAGAATCGACGGTACAAACACGTGCTTGCCAATGACGATGCGGGATATCGATCCAGAAAAAGTCAACATAGGCTTGAAAGTCAACATAAGCATTTCAAAGCAACCTAAAGGCGATCTGCTTGACGTTTACGCAACACCAGCTGAAGAACCGGTAGCTCCAAAAAGAACCCCAGAAGAGCTGAAGCGCTTCAGGGAAGACATGGACAAAACCAGAGCTTGGGTAAAAAAGGCGTTTGGACCGAAGTAAGAGGGACAATTCAAAAGTCCACTACTCCTTTTTTCAAAGTCCATTGTTCTTCTTTTCATTCATCTTATCTTCAAAAAAGAGCGAACGAAATTTAAATACCCGTTCAACTAGAATCTATTTTCCCCTAGCAGGGAGAAATTTGCTTGAAAGGAAAGCCTCTTGCCTCAATAATATCCGCGGGGTTGTCAAAATTTGGGAAGCTTGAAGGATTATACGCGCGAGAGATTTTCGCAGATGCAGCCAAAGAAGCCTTTGACAATTGCCCGAAACTAGACCCCAAGAAGGATATCCAAGCCTTATACGTCGGTCACATGGGTGAGTCATACGAGCACCAAGGCCACACTGGCGCCACGATCGCTGACTGGGCGGGTCTTGGGCACGTTGCTGCCACAAGAACCGAAGCTGCCTGCGCTTCCTCAGGCGCGGCACTAAGAGCTGCAATTTGCGCCGTTCGTTCAGGTCTAAGCGACGTTGTCATGGTTGGCGGCGTTGAAAAAATGACACATCGGACAACGTCAGAAGTGACGGAATACCTTGCCATGGCATCGGATTATCCTTTTGAGCAGTGGCATGGCATCACGTTTCCAGGACTTTACGCTTTGATGGCTACTGCACATATGCATGCTTATGGCACCACTGAGCGACAGCTGGCGATGCTTGCCGTGAAAAACCATTATCATGGCAGTCTGAACCCGAAGGCGCAAATGCAAAAGGAAATAACGCTTGAAACAGCCTTATCCTCAAGGATGGTTGCCTGGCCCCTCAAACTGTATGACTGCTCACTTATCACTGATGGCGCAAGCTGCCTAATTCTAACCACGCCTGAACTAGCCAAGAAATACACGGACACGCCGGTCCACATCGTTGGGAGCGGACAAGCAAGCGACACCATCGGGTTGTATGAGAGAAAAACTCTCACCTCACTCGAAGCCGCAAAAGTTGCCGCCAAACAAGCCTATGAAATGGCAGAATTAAAGCCCGAAAACATTGATGTGGCAGAAGTCCACGACTGCTTCACAATCGCGGAAATAATCGCATATGAAGACCTGGGATTCTGCAAAGCCGGCGACGGCGGAAAACTAGCTGAAAACGGCGAAACAAAGCTTGGAAGCAGAATTCCCGTCAACACAAGCGGAGGCTTGAAGGCAAAGGGCCATCCTGTCGGGGCAACGGGAACAGGACAAGCCTACGAAATCTATTTACAACTAACTGGACGCGCCGACAAAAGGCAAGTGAAAGACGCCAGCATAGGATTGACGCATAACGTTGGCGGTTCAGGTGCAACTGCGACGGTTCACCTTTACAGGAGCGGATAAGAATGAGCGAACAAGCACCGTTCACAATAGAACAATTCTATAAAAACATCAACCAAGGAAAACTGTTGGCTGGAAAATGCAAGAAATGCGGAAAAATCCATCTTCCGCCAAGACCGGTATGCAACGATTGCTACTCAAAAGACTTTGACTGGACTGCTGTTCCAACAAAGGGAAAACTGCTGACGTTCACGGTAATCCATATTGCTCCAGTGCAGTTCCAGTCAATGGCTCCTTACGCGATGGGGATCGTTCAACTTGAAAACGGCTTGAAAATCCCAGGAATGATTAGAGCCATTGCATTGGAACAGATAAAGGTAGGAATGGATTTGATAATCGACTTCGGGACTTGCGCGGCAACGCAAATCTGGCCCCAATGGCCAAGATACTATTTCAAACCTGCTTAGATAGCCGCAATACCTACTGCTTTTTTCATTTCCTTCTTCTGAGCAGCATATTGCCTTAAGTGCAATTGCCTTACGATGATCCTAAACTAGATTTAAATAACAAAATAACTGACACATATGTGACGTAGGACCAAAGTAAAATTGTGCGTCTTCATGGGTATTAAGGCGAATAGAGTGAACAGAACGGAGTTATAAAACTTGGATGATCCTGGTGATGCCGCGAAGAAAGGTTCTCCTAGAACGCTGTTCCTCCCTTCGCTGGTCATCTCCTATTTTGCCACTGGACCACTTGCGCTTTCGGTCGCACTTTTTCTAATCGATATAGGAAACACATTCAACGTTCCTGTCGGTGTTATGGGGCAAATTAATACTCCTTATTCCGTTGTTGCATTCGTATTTGCGCTACTTATGGGTATTCTAAGTATCCGATTTAAACATAAGTCATTGCTCCTCATAGGTTTGTTATTGATCAGCGTCTCGGCCCTAGGTTGCCTGTTAGCTCCAGATTTCAACATGATGCTTGCATCTTATTCGTTGAGTGGGTTAGGATGGGCGATGGTTTCACCAATGGGTGTTACACTGATTGGGGAGCACTTCCCATTGGAGAAGAGGGCGAATGCCATTGGGTGGATTATTGCAGGTGGAGCCTTATCATATGTCATAGCCCCCGTAATCGCTTTGATTGGAGGCTTTGCTGGCTGGCGTTTCACTCTCTTAGGATTCGTAATACCTATTATACTCACAAGTTTCTTGTTGGCGTTTGTCGGACTGCCATCCGCCACAACTAGCCACCAACCAAAGATGAATAGAACGTCGTACATGAGAAGTTTCAAAGAGGTGCTGGCAAACAGATCTGCGACCTCTTGCCTGATAGGCGACGTCCTTCGCTCAGCCTCATTTATCGCCATCCTAATCTACGGAGCATCGTTTTTCAGACAACGGTTCCTGGTATCCACGAATTTTGCATCAATTTGGATTCTAGGAGCAGCCTCATGCTATACTGTTGGCGGTTTAGTTAGTGGTCCAGTCGTAAACAGGTTTGGGAGGAAAACTTCAACAGTCTTGAATGCCCTTTTAGCCGGCATTTTTACAATTTTCTATGCCTGTATGGTCAATCTGTGGTTTTCTCTGGCACTAAGTTTCATAAGTAGTTGGTTTTTCGGCGTTGTAGCTTCAGCAGCTAATAGCCTGGTTCTTGAACAAGTTCCAAAATTCCGTAGCACCATGATGTCTATAGATTCTGCGGTTATGAATCTGGGCTCCGCCTTGGGCACAGCAGTTGGAGGGCTAGTACTTCTCTCACTTGATTATGAAGGTTTAGGAATTGTTCTTGGAGCAATGGGTGTCATCTCAGCCTTTGTTTTCTACTTCTTAACGATCGACCCTACTCGCGAAAACGCTACGCCTAGATCACGTCAACGCGCGATGGAATAGAAAAAGAAAAGGATTGTACGGGAGAAATCTACGTTGCGTGCGCGAAAGCTGTGTCAAGTTTGAGAAACACCAAAGATGACTAAGCACTCGCATCCATCATATGACTGTAGAACGCTTACCTCGCTGGCTGCGATCATTCAAAACGTGATATGCCAAAGAAGGAAGCGGATAATTATGTCGGAAATGATTGCCTATTGTGGGTTGGACTGTAACGAATGTAAGGCGTTCAAAGCGACTCAAGCGAAAGACTATGAACAGAAGATGCAGATAGCCAGACACTGGTCTGATCAAGGCGAGATTAAGTT
>JBGOYH010000102.1:0-7844 GCA_041479575.1 Bathyarchaeia archaeon | reverse complement strand
CTGCCATTTTCCCGTAGCTTTTTCTTCCACAGTTCCCGCAGTAGTCTCTGATTTCGAAGTATTCTTTCCCGCAAATGAGGCAACGGTTGCCTCTTAACCTGTCGCCAAGGTATGAAACTCTTCTTTCTATCGGTTCACTGCTCACTTCTAGTCTCTCCCCAAAATGTAGACGTAACCCTTGGTTCCGAAACCTTCCAGTTCCAATACACAGCCATACTTCAGTGCTCTTTCGCAGTTGACTTGGCGTTCACAGGCCTCGCCTCTCAATTGTTTTACAATTTCGAAAATTTGAGCGCCGCCTCTGGCTCCTAAGGGGTTTCCATCAGCTTTCAGTCCGCCGCTCATGTTTACGAAAAGCTTGTGACCGTCAAACTCATAGTAGCCTTTGTAGTCTTTGCAGCTTTCATATATGCTTCTCCAAGCAGTTCCAGGTTGACAGAATCCTAGATCCTCAAGTGAAACCATTTCCATAAATGTGGACTGATCGTAAAGTTCGACAACCTGAATGTCCCACAGGTTTTTTCCAGCCATTTTGAGAGCATTTTTCATCGAGTTCTGGGTAACCAGGAAATGTGTCATGTCTTCTCTTGCTGGGTACGTCAGATAGTCTGTTGCTGACGACGAACTGATGATGTAGACCGGTTTGTCAGTGCACTTCTTAGCGACATCTTCATTGGTTAGAACGAGTATAGCTGCTCCGTCAGAGATCGGCGCGTAATCATAGAGTCCTAATGGCTTGTGTGCTTCTTTTCTGGCGTTCAAGACTTGTTCGACTGTTATCTCCCTCTGGTATTGTGCATATTCATTCTTTGAGCCATGGAAGTGGTTTTTCACGGAAATTTGAGCCAAAGCAGTGTATAGTTTCTGGAGGTCTTCTCCTTTCAAGTCGTACTTCTTTATGTAGGCTCTCAGCATCAGTTCATGGTTTGCCTCAGGCGTGCATCCCGCGTAGTAGCTCCATGGATCTTCGAGAAGCATGAGATCGTCGCGGATCTTGTCCCAGCGGTCTGTCATCTTTTCTATTCCGCCTACCAGGACCATGTTGTACTTTCCGGCTTGAATCGCGTTACACGCGTTTGAGAGGGCAGAGCTAAAGGAACGAGTGACTTCCATTGGAGTGTGAAGCCCGGTTAGTTCTGAGAGAAAACCTTCCTCTAACCCGAGCTTGTTGGTTATGGGGAGAAAGTAGTCTGAAAGGTAGCAGGCTTGTAGGTCTTTCCGTTCTATGTCAGCCTCGGTCGAGGCCTTGAGCCACGCCTCTTCAATGAGCTTTTCAGGCTCTTTTTCATAGTGTTCTCCGAAGCGTGTTCTTCCAGCACCAACAATGGCTGGGCGGTTCTCCATCATGATGCTCCCCTATAGGTGATTAGCACGCAAATATCCTTTCCATGATGGCTTTTAAGTCTACCGTTTATCCGAGAATCCGCTACCGATGGGTGCGACACCCTGACCTGTTGTCTTTTCTTGCGTATGCCTGACATAGAGTTGGCTTATAGAGTTGTGATTTGAAAGTTTTATATACCCCAAGAGCAATTCTACGTCTGAGCGAAATGGCTGAAATTTGTTCCACATGCGGGCTGCCGAAGGACTTATGCGCTTGTGGTGAAATCGAGAAAGAGCAACAGCGAATCCGTATCCGCCTTGAAACACGCAAGTTTGGTAAACCAACGACAATAGTTGACGGCATGGATGAGAAGAACAACAACTTGGTGGGAATTGCCAAGGAATTGAAGGGCTATTGTGCGTGTGGCGGAACGGCGAAGAATCGTCAGATTATGCTTCAAGGTGACCATCGTGAAAGGGTTCGCCAGTTCTTGGTGAAGATGGGATATCCAGAAAAAAACATCGAGCTTCAGTAACCACAGCGTCAGGGGTGCAAGCGCCATATGGGATTGCTTCGTGATATACGTGAAGTATTAAAGACTATGGCGCGAAGACAACCGTCGAAGATATATTGCCCAGAATGTGGAAGCCCTGAAATCCACGTATCCCACAGCGCTGACGTCTTGGTGACCCCTAAGAGTTATGTTTGTGATGCTTGTGGATACCGTGGTCTGGTAGTTATGGAACTTGAAAAAGAGGAAGGATGACCAAACCGGAATTTTGTTTTCGGTCAGTCAGGTAGCTCAAGATTTAACTGTTTCTTCAATGTTTTGTAGCGGTTTCGCACCGTAACCTCGGTGACGCCTGCCGCTTCAGCTATGTCTTTCTGTGTTTTCTTCTCGTTATTCTTCAAGCATGCAATGTATAATGATGCAGCTGCCAAACCCATTGGGTCTTTTCCGGCGGCAGCTCTCCTTTTTCTGGCTTCTCGCAGTATTTGAATGGCGATTCCTTGGGTTTTGCCCGAGATTCCGGTTCTTTCTGCTATTTTCGAAACATATGTTAATGGGTCAGCTATAGGCATGTGGACGTCAAGTTCTCTGAGTAACAGCCTGTAGCATCGGGCAACGTCTTTTTTGTCAACTAGACTTGCTTCGGCAATTTCGCGTAGGGTTCTTGGTGTTCCGGTTCCACGGCATGCTGCATAAAGTGCGGCTGCAGCGATGGCTGCGATTGATCTGCCGCGGACTAATCCTTTGTCTAATGCTTTTCTGTAGGTCACTGCTGCTTTCTCTTTTATTGGCGGTGGGATGTAGACTTTGTCTGAGAGTCTGTCGAGTTCGGCCATTGCTTGGGCCAGGTTTCTGTCGATTGATGAATGAACTCTTGATCTTATTTGCCATTTTCTTAGACGCCACATTTGCAGGCGTGTTGATAAGGGAAGTTTTCTTCCGAAGGCGTCTCGGTCAACTTGGCTTATGGCTGTTGACAAGCCTTTGTCATGAACAGAATAGGATGTTGGGACTCCAACACGACTTCTTGATGCTTTTTCTTCTTGGGTGAAGGCGCGCCATTCTGGTCCTTTATCCATCATTTGCTCGTATAAAACAAGGCCACAGTCACCACAAACGGTTTCTCCAGTGTCGTAATCGTGAACAAGGTTTGAACTACCACACTCTGGACACTTGTCGACTAGGCGTTGGCGAACGCCGCTTTCTTTCTTGCTCAATCCATATCGCCTCAACTTTTTTTCGTAGAACCGTCGTGATCTTCATCATTTTTCAGAAAGGAGTACGTTCGGTTCCGCGTAGCTATCCACGTGCCGCGTTTTAATATATAAACTTTGTGGTCTATTCAAAAATATTCTGTTAACAAATCCTGAATACTTACAAGCACTACTGATTCAACGAGAGCAATACGTTCATGGATAGGAAGGTTTTAATCAAAAACAACTTATTAGGGAGATAACCCAGAAAACACCATGAACGCTTAGCCCGGAGAAGCCCGGTGGAGGGAAGAACACCTTTCCGCCGAGTGTAGTGGACAAGCATAGCGGGCTTTGGACCCGCCGACGAGAGTTCGAATCTCTCCCGGGCTACCATTTTCCAAGTGCGGCTCTATGCCTTTGAGCTGTTGACGTTTACGGTTTTCTCTAGGCATTTGCTGCTTTGAAGCTGGTTTGGCTGTGCAAGTTGGCGTTTTCTGGTGGCGAGCGCACGGAAGTGAAGGACTGTTCAACATGGTTTTTGATTGAAAAACAGTCAAAAACGACCTACCCCCTCCCCCTAGGTTTTCAGCACACATAGTATTGTGGTTGAGTCTTTGGATAGTCTTCAGGTCGGTTCCTTCGGTGCTGTTCAGCTAGGTTGCATGTTGGATTCTGCAAGTTGACAGACTTGTCTTATTCATCAAGAATAGTCCCTGGGTCAGACTTCGAGAATCGCAGTTGGGTTTTCTGTTTATAGCGGGCGCAATCGTGCGCTAGTTAGGTAAGGGAGTTGGGCTCTTGTTTATGAAGTTGTCATGATGATTTTTGTCTTGAACAGACTGGCAATGTTTAGGTTTAAAAGCCCTTCAATTTGTATAGTCAACTATGGAAGAGAAATACCGCCGATTGAAGATGATCGTGGAAGGGGAAATGGAAGGGGCAAGTCCAGCCCATGATATTGACCATGTAATGAGGGTCTACAACTTGTGTCTGAAGTTGGCAAAGTATGAACCGGACGTTGATTTGGATGTCTTGAAAACTGCAGCCTTGCTTCATGATGTGGCTCGGACCGAAGAGGACAAAGCTGGACATAGTCATGTGATGAATGTCGATCATGCCGTCCTCGGCGCTGAGATGAGTGTCAACATTTTGAGAGAGTTGGGTTATTCAGAGGAAAAGATAGAACAGGTCAAGCATTGCATCGTTGTTCATAGGTTCAGGGGAAATAGCCTTCCAAAGACGATTGAAGCAAAGATACTGTCTGACGCTGACAAACTGGATGTCTTGGGAGCGACTGGAATTGCGCGATCATTCACAATTGGAGGAGAATGTGGGCAGAAAATCTACTCGAATATTGCCATAGACAAATACATCAAGGAAAACCTTGCGGGTGGAAAACCTAACGGAAGAATAACGGATCCAACGAAGCACAGTTCAAACCTCGAATTCGAAACAAAGTTCAAACATATTCCAGACAAGTTGTTTACGCAAAAAGCAAGAGAAGTTGCCAGAGAAAGGTTGGAATATATGAAGCAGTTTTTCGAGAGACTAAAACGGGAGATTGAGGGCCGATTGTAGATTCGGACGCTAATGTCCACCTGCAACAGGGGAGGTTTCCTTGAGAAAACCAATTAGCGCCTTAGGAGACAAGACGTCACTTATCAAGCCCATCAGAGGCGGGTCATCCACGGCGTGCATGACATATATCGACTTGTTTTTTGCATGCGCATATCCTATGTCAACACACACGCTCTTTCCAACGTAGCCTTCCGGATTAACGATGTAAACAACATCTGCGTCATCAATTCTCTTCAGACACCCTAGAATTCCCCGAGCGTCAATTTTATTTGATATCTGATACTCAATGCTCGCCTCCTTGAGCATACGTTCCAATTCCTCCATCTCACGTACGAACCTGAAACTTCCACAAACATACAATCTCTTCATGGCACTTCTCCAAGCACCAGAATCATATTGATCCGCTGCAGCTTGATGTTAAGATCACCAACAGTATTGATCCAAAAATGCGGTTTTCCTTTTTGGGCAATTCTCCAAAACCCTATCACAGGTATCTTGAGAAAATCTTAAAAAGCTTTTGTCATGAGCCTATTAACCAATAAAGAGGAAAATTCGCGATGAAGCGTGTATTAGTTTTTGCGGCGCATCCTGACGACGATCTCATCGGATGTGGAGGTAGTCTGGCAAAACATGTGAAGCTTGGAAATCATGTTTCTGTCTGCTACATGACTTCTGGAGATGCGGGAAGCCTAGACTACTCAAAAGCAGATTTAGCGCGAATAAGAGAAGATGAGGCAAGAAATGCCGCACAGGTTATTGGTTTCCAAGACCTGACTTTCCTCAGAAACCCGGATGGCTATCTGGAATGCGATCAAGATAACCTGAGGAAGCTGGTTGAACTGGTCAGGAAGAAACAGGCAAACATTGTTTATGTTCATCATCAGTCAGACGCGCATCAAGACCACAGAACGACTTTCCAGTTGGTGAACGAAGCAGTCGGAAGGGCAGGGACTCCCTTGTTTCAGGAATGCAAGGGAGAACCATGGTGTGTTGACACTGTATTGGCTTTTGAAGTCTGGACACCCCTTTCGGACTTCGAATACGTAGAAGACATATCAGAATTCATTGACAAGAAAATTGCTGCTCTAAAAAAGCATGAATCGCAGGTCAAAACCGTCCGATATGATGAAGCAGTCGAAGGCCTCGCTAGATATAGAGGAGCAATGACAGGAAAAGGCCAGTACTGCGAAGTATTCAAAATAGTGAAAGCTTCCAACTTGTTCTAAAGCTGGCTGACCAGCTGGATCTCGTTTGGATCCGAGGACACCATGACGGTCTCGGTACGTTTTTTGAATTGGCGTACGGGTGATCTTTGAGGATTTCGACAGAACTCTGTTAGAACGGCACACTCTTCGCATTCTTTAACTTCACAACTGTGATGAGTCTTCTCGTAGGGACAAGTGTCTGCAAACGTCTCAGAAGTGTGTCTTTTCATCTTCTCAAGACCGAGAGCCTTCAAGAGCTAAATGCCTATTTGATTCTGATCTTATTTTATGGTTATGAATTCTGAAACACTATTCAGAATCACGAACGACTTGCTTGCAGAGGATAATAGTGGGGAACTGCTCCTTATGACACCGTAGAGATGGGGCTGTTGAATACTCCAATCCGCAGGCTAGAAGGAATAACTTGCTGGGTCTGTGAAAACCCCGAAGGGATCTACGATTTTATCAACAGGGAGATTAGAAGAGAATGGGAAGAAGATGCCAGATTCGAACGTCGCGACCCAGCACAGGACGAATGGTTAACGACCTTGACAAAGCGCAAATGGAGGCTGGAGACTTTAGATTTGGTCCAAATGAATCTGAATCCAGATATGACGAATTACGTTGACACAAAGAGAAGATACAATTTTTCTGAGAGTCTTGCCAAGAGAAGAAAGGAACTTCAAGAGTCCATCAAGATGTATGCCGCGGTCATTTGACCCTTGGTAATACGGAGAGAGGACATGCAGCTTGTTGATGGTTACTGTCGCTACGATACACTCAGAGCAATGAAAGTGTCGAAAACCTACGCATACGTGGGCTCTTTGTAATTCTTCAGTCATGCATGTGAACCAGAGTCCAAGTACATGATCGAAATCTTTTAATTCGGTCCCAAAAGACCTTTATCAAGTGAGCCTTATGAAAGCCTTCATTTCAGTTGATCTCGAAGGAATGCCGCATGTCGTCATACCTGGTCACTTAAACCTTAAAGGAACATTGTACGAAGAAGCGAGAAGAATCATCATCCGAGTCACACTTGCAGTTGCAGATGAACTGTACAAGAATGGCTTTGAAAATATTCTTGTCGCCGACAGTCACGGACCAATGGTTAACATCTATGTTGACGATTTGCCTGAATACTTGGAAATCGTTCGAGGTTTTCCGAGACCTCTGAGCATGGTTGCAGGAGTCGAATCATGTGATGCTGCCCTGTTTCTCGGATACCATGCAAAGTTCGGAACTGCAAAATCAACATTCGACCACACCTACAGCGGAGGAAGCATCAACAACGTTGAAGTCAACGGGATTTCTGCAAGTGAATTCCTTCTAAACGGCTATGTTGCAGGTGAATTCAAAGTGCCCGTCATTCTGGTGGCTGGAGAAGCTCAGCTTCTGAAGGATGATGTGAAGCAGTACGCTCCTTGGGCTGAGGCTGTAGCTCTGAAGCAATCCTTAAGCAGACTTTCAGCGAGAAGCCCAAGCATGAAGAGGATCGAGACTGACTTGAGAAAGGCTGTTCGAAAAGCAGTGGCGAATCACAAACATGGCAAGACTCAACTTCTGAAGGCTAAAGAGCCAGTGAAGATGGGTGTGACTTTTCTGGTCAGCCACTTTGCAGATATCGCTGAACTCTTGCCGACTATTAAGAGAATCAATCCGTTGAAGGTCGAATATTCGGCGGAAAGCATGACTGAAGCATACAAGACATTTGAATTTCTGGCACTTGCGGCAAGTGGCATGTCCGCCCTCATGGAGAGTCTAAAATAGCGCGCGAACGAGAAACC
The DNA here is from genome assembly GCA_041479575.1 of Bathyarchaeia archaeon. Lineage (GTDB taxonomy): Archaea > Thermoproteota > Bathyarchaeia > Bathyarchaeales > Bathycorpusculaceae > DASPPK01. The sequence goes on along the minus strand of JBGOYH010000102.1, from coordinate 246 downwards.
ACAGAAATAGAAAGAGCAGGTGTTCATATGGGTTCATTGATCTTGCAAAGCAATGCGCCTAATCTCTCGACTTGGAGTCTGTTGCCAAGTCTTTCGCGCGCGCACTATATTTTGAATCTTTATTAGAAAATCACAAGATTTACCAATGTTTTCAGTAGTTATTCAAGTCTTGAACAATGAGTGGTAACAGTTGTCCTTTGAAGATTGGCTTTACAGACAGGCAGAGAAGAATGCTCACAACGAAAT
>JBGOYH010000101.1:0-7865 GCA_041479575.1 Bathyarchaeia archaeon | reverse complement strand
TGTCAGAAGTGATGAAGAAAGAGAACGCCATTTTCGGAGGAGAACCATGCGGAGCATGGATACATCCACAATTTCACTACTGCCCAGACGGGATACTCTCATCAGTTCTGCTTTTGAAGACTCTTGAGGATGAAGACAGGAATTTGACAGAGATGATCGCTGAAACACCAGAGTATAAAACGTTGAGAAAAAACATTGCCTTCAGCAACGATGAAAAGTACAAAGTCGTGAAGAAAATCGGTGAAAACTCTGCGAAAATATTCCCAAAACGCAAGAGACTTTCAAAAGTCGATGGCATTCGCATTTCACTGGAGGACGGATGGATTCTCATCAGGGCATCTGGAACCGAACCCTTGGTAAGACTGACAGTCGAGGGTGAATCGTTAAAAACAGCAAAGAACATAATGGAAAAGGGTATTATGCTAGTTGAACAGTTCGCTGGGAAAGTGAAATAAATGAAAGCCGCAGTCTTAGCTGCCGGAGAAGGAGTCAGGCTCCAGCCGATCACAACAACAAGACCAAAACATTTGATAAAGGTCGGCGGAAAACCGATACTTGAACACTGCCTGAACGCGCTGAAAGCTTCAGGAATAAAAGAAGTTGTAATAGTCGTCTATTACATGGCCGATGCGATACGCACACATTTTGATGACGGAAAAAAGTTCGGTCTGAAAATTGAGTACACCGAGCAGAAAGGCGTGCTCGGAACAGGCAACGCGGTAAGCATCGTTGAACCTTTCATGCAAGAAGACTTTTTAGTTGTCAACGGAGACATGCTTTTCGATGCAGAAGCGGTGAAAGCCGTCATCGAAATGCACCAGAAGGAAAAACCAGTGGCCACAATGGCCGTCGTTCCTGTTGAGAAACCGGAGAACTATGGTGTAGTGGAACTTGACAACGGCAGAGTGAAAAGGATAATTGAGAAACCGCTCCGCGAAGAGTCCCCAACAAACCTCGCTAACGCAGGCATCTATGTTTTTTCCCCAGAGATCTTTGCGAAACTGAAGCAGACAGCTCCATCATCCAGAGGCGAATTAGAAATCCCAGACGCGCTCTCACTTCTGATTGACGAGAACAAACCAGTGATCGCCGTCAAAATTGACAGCAAACAATGGCTTGACATAGGAAGACCCTGGGATCTGCTGGAAGCCAACCGCTGGGCATTGACAAAAATGAAACACAAGATAAACGGAACTATAGAAAATGGTGCCCACTTGCTAGGACCCGTAACAGTCACAGAAACTGCACGCATACGTTCAGGAGCATACATCGAGGGCCCGGCATACATAGATGAAGAGAGCGACGTTGGACCAAACTGTTACATACGCCCCTACACCAGTATCGGGAAAAAAGTCAGGATAGGAAACGCCTGCGAGGTCAAGAACAGCATAATAATGGATCACGGGCACATCGGTCATCTTTCGTACGTTGGCGACAGCATAATTGGGGAGAAATGCAACTTTGCTGCCGGCACAATCACCGCTAACTACAGGCTGGACGGCAAAGCAGTCAAAATGATGGTCAAAGAAAAGGTTACAGATACTGGAAGAAGAAAACTAGGTGTAGTCCTGGGTGACGGTGTCAAAACTGGAATAAACGCGCTATTTATGCCTGGTGTCAAAGTTGGAAACGACAGCTGGATAGGCCCAAACGTTGTGGTCCAACGGGACCTACCGCCCAAAAGCGTCATCCTACTGAAGCAAGAAGTGGAACAAAGAACGTAGATGAATTGTATCAAGAATTCTCCGAAAACGATAAAAAATAGGTAGACAATCTTGGATGGAAGACCTATGAAAGAAGAAAGGATGACCAAGCTGCTGCGCGAGTTGCTCCGAGATTCAAGGAGAAGCGACAGAGAGTTGGCCAAAGCAATTGGAGCTTCACAGCCGACAGTGACAAGAAACAGAAGGCTCCTCGCAAGCTACATCAGAAGCTACACGATCGTCCCCGAATTTGAGAAGATCGGCTATGAAATATTGGCAATCACCTTCGCAAAAGCCAAGACCTACGAAGAAAGAAAGGTACAGGAGAAAATGGCTTTAGCGAAAAAGTGGGTTATGGAACACGCCAACATTTTCTTTGCATCCGACGGGGAAGGACTGGGAAAAGACGCAGTCATGGTATCTGTCCACAAGAACTATTCTAAATATGCAGATTTCATGAGGGACTACACGGTCACATTCGCAGACTTCATAACTGACGTTCAATCATTTATCGTCAGCCTAAAAACAGGAATATTGATGAAACCGTTCGACCTCAAGTACCTTGCAGATGACGTAGAACTCAAGTAAGTCCTTCAGAATCACAGCTTCGTTAAAGTCCTAAATAGTCGTTTTGCAGATTCATATGCAAGAATGGAGGTTCAGAATTGTCAGTAGCACAAAGGAAGTTTTTCACTGAAGTATCGGCACTGGCGGACAAGAACGTGATTGTTGTGACTGCAAGCGGGAAGAAGTTCAGCGGCAACTTGCTCGGCATCAACCCAGACACTATGAGTCTATGCCTTTCAGAGGCAAAAGACGAAGAAGGCAGAATTCTTCACAGAGTTTTCCTCAACGGAAACAATGTGTCCCAAATATTGACTGTTGAAAAGCCTTTTGACCTGAAGGCGCTGGCTGACCGCCTCGAGAAGGTGTTTCCCACTATGGTCAGGCTTTACGAGGATAAAGGCTTCATCTGGGTTATGGACAAAGTCAAGATTACAGAAAAGGGCGTTGTCGAAGGCTCAGGCCCGGCTGCTGAACGCGTGCAAAAAGTCTATGAACAGTTCATGGGCGAAGCGAAAGGCAAAACCTAGATAAACCAGCGGAACTGCTGTTCCTCTCTCTTCTTTTCTTCTCCAACATTTCGGATTAAACCAAAAGACTCCAGTATCTTCTTCGTCTCTTCTGTGGCAGAATTCAACTTAGACAGGTCAATGTTCATGCCCAGAAACTTGTTCAGAACTGACAGAGTGCAACGAGTTGCCTCCGCATCTGGATAAGTGCCCAACGTGTCTACCAGAAGCGAGAAACTCTTCACTCCCCTGAGCCTTGCCAAGCCGACCATGATTCCGGCGATTCCGAAAATTTGTCCAACCATTATTTTTGTTCCAAGGCCCAAGACCCGTTCTAAGGTCTCATGGTCTGAGGCTGCACAATAAATCTGCGGCGGCGTCCTCACTTCCTCTTGCCTGAACCCGCCCAAGGTTATAACATATTTGCATCCCAACTCTTTGGCAATGTCCAGAACGCGACCACAAAGCTCATACTGCCCAGCAGTTGTCAAGGCCTGAGTGTTGCCGTACCAAATGACAATGTCACGTTCGCCATCTTTGCCCTTGCAATAGTAAAGCTCATTCATCGGAGACCGTGTTCTTCCGCCTTCTATGGTAACGGCGAGATCCTGAAAGGCCGAAGAATGAATTTCAGCAAAACGTTTGGCCTGCAATTCGTGTATCAAATGCAGAGCTGCGATGTTGGCAACAAAACCTATTCCTGGCAAACCCTCAATTAACACGGGGTCTTGAAGCTTCGGCTTTTCATACATCTCGACTAAGCATACCATTGGACCGTTTCCTTCACAGGCGTCACGAATGGGTAGTAGATGAAAAACGATGGTATAAGTGTGTTTTGATACGACATGTGAACGGTGGCTACTCGAAGGCTACGAACCCTATCTTTTCAAGGTCTCGCAGAAACCTCAATGCATGCTCCGATTCGGTCTCGCTGTACTCCGCTGAGACCTCTTTCAGAATCTCGTAAAGGCTTCTCTTCCCATTCATGAAGTTCAGAATCTCATATGATTTCTTGTCGAACTCCTTGTCTTTTTCCTCAATTTCCCGGTACCATTCAAACTCTTTCTCGCTCAGTCCTTTCCTAATAGCGTCAAAGCTAAGGGTTCCTTTAAAGAGCCTCTTAGGAACTAGGTTCTTCAGCTCATCACGCCTGTCCTCTTCAGTCGCAACAGGAAGTGTCAGGTTTGAAGCTTTGGCAGCAAAATTCAAAGCCTCTTCCAGTCTCGCAACTTCCTTTCTACCCAAGTTTTCAATGTCTTCACAGTATCTGTCCAGAAAGGCATTCAATTCAGCGCTTTCGCCCAATCTCGCCACCGATTTGACTGCTTGTCGCTCACGCCAAATGATGTGTTCCATCTTGTTTCTGTGACGAAGCTCTGTCTTCACGAGTTCTCTAGCAAGCGCGTCTGGGCTATCTTTGAAGTTTCTGTCATTCTTCTTTTCGATGAGTTCTTGAATTGCTCCTCGTCCTGCATCTTCGATCCTCGACATCCCTCTTGAAGCGGTCTGAGCAGCAAGCACAAAGGCTTCTTCAACTCCAGCGTTCGCCAGCGTCAAGACAGCAAGAGTTGAGACCCATCCGACACGTTTCAGACTATCCGCACTTACCTTGTCGATTGTGTCCATGCTCGTGTGATAATAGAGATCTGGCCATTGTAACAACATGATACAAGGCACACCAATTGTTGAGTCCGTGAATTCCGAGTGATCACTTCCCCCGCTGAAAGCACCAGTAGCATAGCGGAACGTAGACGTTGAACCAAACTCCGAGAGCGCATCAAATTCTTTCACCGACTTCTCCATAAGACTGAAAACATGATCATTCAGAAATGAAGGCAGAGAATCTGGAGTCCGGTCGAGGTTCAGCGTAGACCTACACAATTCTTGATCTTGGCCAACCATGTCTAAGTTTATCCCTGCCATCAATCTGTTAGGCAAGTCTTCATGACGATGTAGAAATGCTACTGAACCAAACGTTTCAGGAACCCAGATGAACCGAATCGTCCTCGCTGGACGTTGGATCCTACCTTTGGCGATCAACGCTGTAATTGTTCTCGCAATTTCGAGTAGAAGACCGCTGCCCGAAGCGTTGTCATTGGCACTGGGTTTGGGATGACATAGATGTGCAATCAGGAACACCTCTTCGTCTGGTTTTGATGCGCCGGGAATTGTGGCGGTCACAACGTCCAAGTTGCCTGAAAACAGTTTGGCGTCAACCTTTGCTTGCAGCTTCACCGGTTTGTCGCTTTTAAGCAAAGCGCGAAGTTGGTTCCCCTGCCGTTTGCTCAACGAGAATCCGAACTTCACTTTGGGGAGTTCTTCTGCTGAAGGCCAGATTGATTGGTAAGCATGCGCATCTGGCACGTCTAGACTCTCTCGCACGCCTGGCATTTCGAAAGTTATTGTGTCCGTAATCACGCCTGCAGCGCCGTATTTGTACACAGCCAGCTCATGAATTCGCCTCGCCCTGCCTGTTGCCAACACAAATTTTCCTTTAACATCTTTCCCTTCGTAATCTGCGGGTTTGGTTCCAGCCCCCACGTCAACCAGTTCAGCTGTGATTCCTTCCGGTGGCGTTGCGTTGCTGCAAGTGTGCAAACATTGAGGTATATCTTCGTACGTCACAATCAGCTTCTCTTCAGGCTCGATTAGACGCAGTTCTGCACTGTTCACGGTCCAGCCGACTGGAGAAACATGTGTCCAGTATTTCTTCGCACCATCAGCAGGAAACTGCTCGATAACAGCATCGTTTAAACCCATCTCGATCAATTCACTCTTGACATACTCTGCAGCTTCATGAAACATTGTTGAAGCCTGAATTCGGTGGAAACGCGAGATTTGTGCAACATAGGATTTGGCTACATTGCCAGAAAGCTCTTCTTTCACAGCCTTGTTCATACTCATGTGAATCACTCCATACAACTGATGACTTATTAGTGCACGTTTTTTATATGTGTGTTTGTCTGTCATGTGTAAGGTTTAGTAATGTCTTTTGAAATCAAAGAAAAAGATCTACTTGCAAGGATAGGCAGACTAAAAACAAAGAGCGGAACAATCGAGACGCCTCTGCTTTTCCCTGTTGTAAACCCACTTATACAGCCCGTTCCTCCGAGAAAGATCCGTGAGGAGTTTGGTTTTGAAGCCATCATTACGAATGCATACATTCTGAAGAAACGCGCATACGGCAAGCTTACGCAGAACCGCTTGCACGAGTTCTTGGACTTCAACGGAGCAGTCATGACTGATTCTGGCGCGTATCAAATTCTAGTTTACGGAGACGTAGAAGTAACACCGAAAGAGATCGTTGAATTTCAGGAAATGATAGGTTCAGACATCGCCACCATATTGGACATACCTACGGCGTGGAGAGTGACAGAAGAGTATGCAAAGAAAACAGTCAATGAAACACTGAAACGTGCAAAAGCTTTCTTCAAACAGAAAACCAGAGACGATGTCCTCTGGGTCGGTCCAGTGCAGGGAGGAAGATACTTAGACCTTGTTGTCAAGTCAGCCCGAGAAATGGGAAAACTGCCATTCGAGATACATGCTTTGGGAAGTCCCACTGAAGTCATGGAACGCTACAGGTTTGATGTGCTCGTTGACATGATAATGACTGCCAAGATGAACCTACCCATTCAGAAGCCTTTGCATCTTTTCGGAGCAGGACACCCGTTCATGTTCGCACTTGCAGTAGCTCTCGGCTGCGACCTCTTTGATTCAGCTGCATATGCATTGTACGCTAAAGAAGGTCGCTACATGACTGAAGCTGGCACATCAAGATTGAACGAACTGGAATATTTCCCATGCTCCTGCCCTAGGTGCACACGAACAAACCCGAAAGAGGTAGCGGAGATGAATCTAAATGAAAGACAGACATTCCTTGCCGAACACAACCTGTACGTCTCCGCGGTTGAGATTAGACGCATAAAACAGGCAATAAAAGATGGCCGACTCTGGGAACACCTGCAAATGCAAGCACACGTGCATCCATCGCTTCTTCAAGCACTCAAAAAGCTAAACAAATATAAAGACTTCATCGAGAAACATGATGTTGCAGCGAAAAACAGCGGGCTTTTCATCTTTGACTCTGTGGATCTAATGCGACCGGAAGTTGTTCGTCACAAGAAGAGGCTGGAGGAAAGATACATTCCCCCGAAAGCACAAATCCTGTTGCTGGCACCCCAAACCAGAATGAAACCTTTTCACAAATCAATGGAATTCAAGCAAACCGCAGCTTGCCTTCACGATTTCAAAAAGTACTCGGATAGGGTCCACATATGTTTCTATGCAGCGCCTTTTGGCGTGATTCCTTATGAACTTGATGAAGTTTATCCTCTTTCACAGCACGAAACCGTTCTGCCGCTGGACGATGAAACCGTTAGTTACGTTGCAGACCAGGTAACTCGGTATATTTCTCGTATTAACTGCAAGATGGTTGTTTTGCTTGACGACCCCCAGAACTGGGGAAAGACTATCCTGGAAACAGTCAAGAAGGCTTGCTTGAAGGAAAACATCAGATTTCGATGTATGAATGTGAATAAAAAGGAAAAAGAGGCCTCGACAACGCGCCTAGATAGGATTTTGCGGGAGACTTGAGGAAACAAGCTTGATTCAAGCCGATCTCCATCTTCACACCAAGTACTCGCTGGATTCCTCAATAAGCCCAAAATCACTTGTGGATCAACTTTACGCTCATCCATCTATCAAAGTCATTGCCATAACAGACCATAATACGATTGAAGGCTATCCCAAGGTCAAAGAGCTAGCCTCTGCTTATCAAGATATTCTGGTAATTCCAGGCATAGAGGTAGGCACGCCACTGGGTGACTTGATAGTTTTAGGCATCGAAGAAAGACCGCCTATGCCGTGGGATATCAAGGACACGATAGCCTTTGCGAAAGCAAGAGGTGGTATTGTAATTGTTCCTCATCCTTATAGAGAGTACGGCCTCGGAAGCTCAGCCAAACTCTACGCTGTAGATGCCATAGAAACGTTGAATGGAAACACGCCCTCGCACGTCAACCAACTGGCGGAAAACTTGGCGAAAGAACTTAACTTGCCTGGAGTTGCTGGAAGCGATGCTCACAAC
>JBGOYH010000100.1:0-7891 GCA_041479575.1 Bathyarchaeia archaeon | reverse complement strand
TCTTCTCGGTCAACTATGCCAAGCAGCTTTCCGTTCTTGTCTTTGACCGGAACCCTTCCAACATCCTTAGAAACCATGACCCTCGCAACTTTGATAACTTTGGTTGAAGGCTCCACAGCAACCAAGTTAGTCTTCATAACCGAAGAGATTTTCGGCGAGTCCCTGAAACGCCCCTTCCTTGACTCAAACGCTGGCAACATAGCTCCAGACTCAAGAAGGTCTTTCATTGTAACAATACCCACTAGCTTTCCGTTCTTAACAACCGGAAGACCAGCAAAACGCGTTTCTGTCATCAAACGCCAGATATTGTCAATTTCATCTTCTGGCGAGCAGGTCACAACGTCTTTGGTCATGATTTCAGAAACATCTTTCAAGAATCGCTCAGGATTCGTCTTGATTAGTGTCCCGATGAAACTATCTAGCCCTACGACTCCCTTGTAGGTCTTGTCCTGAGCTGAGGCTACAACGGGTGCATACCATACATCAACTTTGAGCATGGCTCTAAAGGTTGAAGTCGCCTCATCCTCAACTGTCGCAATGTGTTTTGCAGGCGTCATTATCCCTTTTACCTTGATCGGGGAGATGGACGACGAAATCGTCATTACATCGCGACGTGAAACTTTCCCCAAAAGAACCTTGTTCACATCTGTTACTGGAAGAATCCTAAGGTCAAGATCACGAATTAAGGCCCGCGCCTTTGTAGCAAGGTCATCTTCATAAATCGACGGATGCTTTTGATCCATAATTTCTTTGACACGCAAACGAGCCCCCCTCACTCCTCAGCTTCCAATTCCACCCTGCAATCCTCACAGAAAAATTGTCCGTCAATTTCCTTCAAATCGTCAGACCAGACTCCACAATGGTCACAATAACCGGCGAGCGGCGCCGACTCCTTCTCGGCCTCCTCAGCCATGTTCTCGCCTTCAATCCTTGCTTTCTCCTGCATCGTTTCCAGCAGCTCAGGCATGACACCTAAAACATCTTTGCTTGACACTATACCGACAAGCTTCTCTTTGTAAATGACAGCCAAACGCCTAATATCCAACCTGCTCATCCTTCGCGCTGCCTCACTAATTGTGACGTCTGGCTCAATCGTCATCAACGGAGCAGTCATCACATCCTTAGCCTTCATCGTGTCTGGCTTTGCATTCTTCGCCAAAACTCTCACGACAAGATCCCTTTCAGTGACAATCCCTATTGGCTTTCCATCCTTAGTCGCCACTATTATGCAGCCGCAGCCGTGCTTGTCCATCAGGTCAGCAACCTTGTTTGCAGCAGCATTCTCCTGAACAGTAACAGCTGGGCTACTCATAACGTCCTTGACCAACATTTTGGATCTTAACCCAATTTCCGCCATGGTTCTCGCCACGTAGATAACGTTTGCCAGTATCAATATTTGGCTTCACTCAACTCAAGAGAAAACCACTGATTTAAAACTTGCCTTATTCTCGTTGAACAGAAATAATGTCAGACTTGCCCAAGTTCAACTTTAGCCTAGATTCTAATACAATCAATGGATGTGGGATGCCAAATGCTGAAGACCAATGAAGACAAATTAGCGAAGATCTCCTTTGTCGGTGAAGTAGTCAGTTTAAGACCCTGAGATGTCTACAGAATATCGGTTGAAGGCAACCCAATGTTCTTGCCGGGCGCGGGGAGATTGACAAGAGAGCGAACATTGCGTCAATTCTGAGCTTGCGAAAGGACATCTAACATTTTCAACCCTTTATAAGAACAGATATATAAAGAAGCAAAACAAAATGCTTGCTTGAAGGAAAGTTTAGGAGCAAGAAAAAGTTGCCATTTAAACGAAAAAGCCGAGGAAGATCAAAAGGTGGCAAAGGAAGCAGCGGCACAGTTCAATGTGCAAGTTGCGGGTCAATGGTGCCTCGTGACAAAGCCAAGAAAGTCACCAAGAGATATTCAATCGTTGATTATCAGCTCGCGAAGGAGCTTCGACAGAAGGGCGCATACATTGCCACGCCCGCCACAACCAAGTATTATTGCGTGTCTTGCGCAGTGCACCGTGGCGTCGTGAAAGTCAGGGCTGAGAACGAAAGACGAATGCGCACTCGCCCAAGAAGATTCTAAGCTTCAGCTAACTACTTTTTTCTTTGTCTTAACGTAAACGTAGATACTTCTCTGCAGGACGGTCAGGTTAGTCAGCACCGCAAGCAATATTACGGCTACGTTCATCACAGTCACAGGTTGCCAAAACACCCCCACCAAACTCGCGCCAGCAATGATCAATATACGTTCTGCCCTTTCCGCAAGACCAATCGACTCCATCTTTATACCAGCTGCTTCAGCTCTTGCACGACTGTAGCTCACAAGCAGCGAACCTATTATTGCCGCTAAGCCCCAATGGAAATCGCACAATCCGCCAAACATTATGCCCACGTACACAACAGCATCGGCATACCTGTCCAGCAGAGAATCCAAGAAACCGCCAAACACCGTTCCTTCTCCATAGATCCTAGCGACCACACCATCCAGAGCATCGCAGAAGCCGGATAACAAGAGCAATGCAGTTGCGAGCAACAGAAGAAGAGTATTCATCTGCCATTTCACATAAACAAAGGCCGAAAAAAAAGCAAAGACAACCCCGACAATAGTTATCACGTTAGGCGTCAGTCTGACTTCATGCGCGATCTTCGCCTCAGCTGCAAGCATGCCCTGAATTTTCTGCTTCAGCTTTGTCAGCATTGAAAAAGGCTTCTCCAGCAATTTTTATTTAAGCGTGCATATGCTATGTTTCAAGTTAAAAGGTGTTTGGCATGATTAACATCACGACAATCAAACTCGACGGAAAAAACTGCCTGGGCTTACGCACTGATTTACCTGAAAGCCCACCGTTGCTCCTCATAATCGGAGAAAAAGGTTTCGTAATGTTTGGCTTCCTAAACATAGAAAGCACTGAAAAACTAAGCGTGGCTGCCGCGGTCGTGAGCGGGGTAAAGACTTTCGAAGATGTTCTCAATGGACAAGTAAAAGCAGTGACATCAAAGGCCAAAAACCTTGGCGTTGAAGTCGGAATGATAGGAGCTGACGCCCTCAAACATATGTCATGAGAACCCATCTCCGACCCAGCTTCAGATTGAACAGAGCCTGAATGAAATGAGCCACACCTATTCTAACGAAGAGCTTCTAGACAATGTCGCCGCAGAAGTTGTAGTCTGCACCAAATGCAATCTTTGGAAAGGCCGGAAGAAAGCTGTCCCAGGAGTTGGCAATCCTGAAAGCAAAGCGTTATTCATCGGCGAAGCTCCGGGACGGTCAGAAGACATCGAAGGCGAGCCTTTTGTCGGAGCAGCTGGCAAGTTCCTAGACGAGCTATTATCTGGAATTGGACTTTCGAGAAAAGATGTTTTCATCACTAATGTCGTGAAGTGCAGGCCTCCTGAGAACCGTGATCCATTGCCTGATGAAGTTGAAACCTGCACACCTTACCTTAACAGGCAGATAGGTATCATTCAACCAAGATTCATCGTCACTCTTGGCAACCACTCAACAGTATACATTCTTCAAAAAGCAAAGCTGCCCTTCCGTAGCATAACACAAGCGCGTGGCAAGGTCTATGAAACATCGCTTCTCGGAATGGAAATTGCAATTTTCCCAACATTCCATCCAGCAGCAGCACTCTACAGCATACAATACAGGGATCAATTAGTGAAAGACTTTCAACAAATAAGAAATGAGCTCATAAAAAGAGAACTTGCTAGCACTTAATCATCCCAGCGCGTCTCATGCGCTTACAGGTGGAGGGGGACGAACTGATCGGCCAAGTTTTCTGCGAAGTGCAATCCGATACAATTTTCTCAAAGACTTCACTAGACGCTCAACACTCGGCAAGCTGGAGTATATCAACGGAATGCCATCATATTCTGCCAACCTAACCGAGTACTCGTCGGGCTGGGTTCCATGGAAAATTACAACGCGTGGTTTCAGACTGCTGACTCGCACAACAAGCATTGGAGAAATGCCGTTTTCTATATTAGTGAAGATCAATGCCCGTTCAGTGGTAGCGCCAAAAAGCTGAGAAAACTCCAATCCTGAAAGGGTTTCAACAGCTCTTTGACTGTCTACTACAGTGTAACCATTAATCTCTCGAACAAACCTGTCTGCGCATGCGACAACTTTGCCGTCTATCGCTTTGCACAGGTATTCTACGCGCACAGGCAAAGGAAATTCACGGAGGTCCACTATGGCGTTGCTCGGGGAACTTGTGAGTTTGGCGAATTCGTGGGTGAAGCGGCTGCCGTGTTCTTCGTCAATTTTCAGCAAGGCCCATACAAATCTTCTTACAAATTTTGCTCCAGGGCTCGGTCGTCTTCCGCTTTCGTAGTCGCTGATGACTGATGACGAAACGACCATCTTGTCCGACAGTGTCATTTGCGAGATGGCGAAAAGCTCCCGCCACTTGCGCATGGTAGCCCCTGGCTTGCTTGACAGAATTATCTCTCCCGCGATTCTTCTTGCCAGAACAGACTCGCGTGCGCTTGGAGAGGCAGACATGTTATCGCTACCTTGCTAAACTGTCAAGCCCCCTTAGAACAGTATGCACTATAAAAACCTTAACGCATTACGAAATAGAATCATTCTAGACGAGAAAGAGAAGGAAAATCCCCACGACAACCATTATCGAACCGAAAACGTTGTGTGCAGTGACCTTTTCACGCAGCAACAGAATTCCTGCCAGTGTTGAAAAGAGAGGCGTCGTTGAAGATATTGGAACGGCTCGTGCTTGCGAAGTCACGGTGAAGCTGTAAGACAAGAAGAACCACCCCACCCCCAATGCTGCAATCCCGCCGGCAATCAATGCAACCACGGTTCTCTTCCGTACCTTCAGAAAGCCTAACTTCCTGTCAATGATGGGTGAAGATGCTAGAAGCACAGCTGCGACAGTGATTACTCTGATCGTGTTAATGATTAACGCGTGATCAATGTCTGGCGATTCCTTCACCGCTACATCCATCATTGTAATGCTGACAGACCAAACTGCGGCAGTTGCAAGAGCGATGACCATGCCCACGATCAAAGCCTTTCTGGTGTAAGTAGTATTTGCTTGCGAATCTTGACCAAGAAATAGTATCCCGAGAACTATCACGACAGCACCAAGAACGGCAGCCAAAGTTATCCGTTCTCCTACTAGAAAAACTGCCCATAAGACACTGAACAACGGATAAATGCATGTCAGCGGAACAGCCCGCGCAACACCTATCCACTTCAGACTCATGAAGTATAACGTGTCACCCAGACCCAAACCAATTATGCCACTAGCACTTGCAAGAAGAACCAGTTCCAGAGGTAATGTAGTTAAAACGGTAAGTTTGCCCAGAAATACCAAAAGCAACAGCAAAATAGAACCTGTCAGCGTGAGACGAATTATATTTGCTGAAATCGGACTCGCCTCTTCTAGTGCTTTCCTGTAAAACAGAGCTGACACTGTCCAACTAATGGCAGCGCCCAATGCAGCAAGTTCACCGATCATTGTCTCGGCCATCAGAAAGAATTTTGTTTGAAGTTATTAAATATTCTAGAACAAGTTAGGATCGGATGGTGTTCAATGAATGCACATTGACGTTAACTGGAATTCTGAAATCCGTGAAAGACTCCCACAACTCGCCATATGCGTCGGCTTAATCGACGAAGTCTCCATTCAAAAAGAAAATGAACAACTCAGGCAACTTAAGACAACCCTCTATGAAGAAGTAAGAAGAAAATATGCCGTTGGGACCTTGAAAGATGATCTAACCGTGAAAGCCTATAGAAGCTTGTATTGGAAATTGGACATCGACCCAACGAAGACAAGACCTGCAGGAGAAGCTTTACTTCGAAGGGTCCTGCATGGTGAACACTTCCAAACGTATCCACGGTTGTCGATGCTTACAATCTTGCTTCTATGAAGACAATAGTTCCAATGAGCGGATTCGACCGTGACCTCTTAACTCCGCCATTTCAAGTTCGTTTTGCCAGAGATGGCGAAACCTTCATGGGAATCGGTATGGAAACGCCGATGCTCTTGACGCAAAAAATGCTTGTGCTAACAGATGAAAAACAAGTCTTATGCGTCTATCCATATCGTGACTGTAATCATACAAAGATTACGATGACAACAAAGAATGTCGCGATAGTTGGATACGGTGCTCCGGGAATGGTATCGGACCAACTTAAAGAAGCTGTGGAAACTGCGCTTTCATTCATCAAACAGGTTTCGGGGGGAGAAATGACAACAACAGAAGTATTTCGAAGCTGAGTCGTCTAGGGAGGGTATTTCTCATGACAGATTGCTACTAGCATAATAGAGGAACGGCAAAGCAAGCAGAATCGTGTTGCGCCCTTTCGTTGTTAACGAGTAGCCTACTCTAAGAGGGGGTCCTTCATCTACTGATCTGCTTATGAATTCGTATTTGTTGAGGATTTTGAGTTTGTCAGACAACGTTCGGGAGTTTACTCTGAGAATTTTCTTCAACTCGCCAAATCCGGTTTTTTCCCTCAGGAACAATATGTAGAGGATTTGAAGGTTCCATTTCTGAGACAGAAGTTCAAAACTCGCTTCAAGCCCTTGTATAGTTGCCTTCAGTTCTTCCAATTCTAGCTTTTGCGTTCCGAATATCTGTTTTAGCGTCTGTTCTATGCCTTCAAGGTTGCTTTTCATTCGAGATTCAACGAGTTTGCGAAGCTCATTACTCAACACTGTTTGATGCTTCATTTTCAGCACCAGTTTGCTTGCGTCATATATTGTTGAGTTTAACTCTTAAATCTAGTGTAGAAAACACACCAGAGCTATGCAAAAGAGTTTTTAGCTCTACACACAAAGAGAGACGGGTGTCTGACTTGTCTTTCCGAGCCAAGATGGAACAGGTTGCCAAAGAAAAGGGTTCCAATATTGTTCTAGCTTTTGACTTTCCCTTCGAAAAACCAGAAAATCGGAAAGCCCTTTTCAATAGAGCAGAACGTGTCTTAGAGGCAGTTCATCCCTACATGTGCGCTGTGAAATTCAACCATCACCTGGTACTTCCCTTAGGCACGTTTGACGGAGTTGAAAAACTCTTGAAGACAGCTCATGAAAAAGGACTGATGACAATAATGGACTGCAAAGCAAACGACATTGGCGCCACAAACACAGCCATCGCAGAATACTACTATGCTGCAGGCTTTGACGCATTGATAGCGAATCCCTTCATAGGATGGGAAGAAGGGCTAAAGCCAATCTTTGACGTTGCACGTCGACGCGATCGTGGCGTGATTCTACTTGTCTACATGAGCCACAAAGGAGCAGTTGAAGGCTACGGACAAACAATCATCGACGCTGAAAGTGGTATGAAAACATTGCAGTATCTTTCTTTCGCAAAAAAGGCTCTAAAGTATGGTGCAGATGGTGCCGTTGTGGGCGCAACCTACCCTGAAAAAATAAGAGAAGTACATGAAATACTAGGGGGAAAGGTTCCAATATACTCGCCTGGAATAGGTGCGCAGGGCGCAACTGTTGAGTCCGCCGTGAAGGCAGGGTCTCGATACTTGATCGTAGGGAGAGAGATAACACTCGCAGACAAGCCTGCTGAATCAGCAAAGAAGATCCGAGACTTGGCCAACTCTGTGGTATGAATCTAAGAGGAACCCCATCTTAACCTGTCTGCTTCTGCGCCAATATTGTGTATCCGTTGACCCAATTCCTATGATAGTAACTCGTAAACTTGTCTTTTTCGAAAGTGATCACGCGTAAGCCTTTCAAGAGAATATCAAGCTCCTTACGAGTGAAGTGATGACCGAAATGGAGAACCTTGCCTGTTTCATCTCTAACCGTGATTGTTCCTAGTTCCCCTGTGACGCCGACATCATCTCTATATCTCTTCTTGTAAACACGGTTTTCCCAAGTGCGACCAAATTC
>JBGOYH010000099.1:0-8033 GCA_041479575.1 Bathyarchaeia archaeon | reverse complement strand
TGAAGGACTGTTCAACATGGTTTTTGGTTGAAAATCAGTCAAAAATGACCTACCCCCTCCCCCCTAGGTTTTCAGCACACACAGTATCGTGGTGAGTCTTTGTGCAGGTCTTTTCGTGGGGTTTGGTGTGCCGTTTTGCTGATGTGCATGTTGGATTCTGTGCGCGTGCTACATGATTTCCGTAAAATTAGCTGGCCGATCATCTCTCTCCTTTGAGCCAGCCTTTGATTCCGAGTTCTTTGACCGTTATGCTTATTGGTTTAGGCTCGCAGGCTTTCTCCTTGCCATTCTCATCAAGGTACAGTATTTTTGGTTTTATGTTAAACGTGCCTTGAATCTTTGGTGTCAGAACGAGCTTTACTTCCTCTGTTTTTAGTGGACCAAGCCGCTTTTCCTTCGTATTAAGGCAATTGCCTTCCATGCGGTACAATTCAGGTTTCTTTACTATAGCGAAACCTTCTGGAATGACTTCTATGATCTTGGTTAGCAAAATGGCGCCTTTTTTGCGTCTGTTTGTAATTTCTATTTCCAACTCAAGGCTTTCGCCGATCTTTAATTCTTTCGGTGTGGCTATGATGTTGCTCTGCACTTCGTTGTACTCGTGACTTTGTGAGCTGACTGCTTTCTTTTGCGTTTGTGTTGGAAGAGGGTGCAAAGCCTCGATCAATGTCTTTGTTTTCTCGATATCTTTTTTGGCCCTCATTTTCTGAAATATCTCCAGTGCTTGGTTAAGGATGCCGTGAGCCTTTTCTCTGTCGCCTTCTTGTTTTCTCTCCAAGTACACTCTGGCATATTCACAGAGCACCATTTTGGAGAACCACCAGACGTTCCACACCCTAGCATTTAAGGCCTCGAACTCCTGAAGGCTCTTTTCAAAAAGCGCAATTGATTCTTCCCATTTCTTCTCGGCGCGAAACAACATTGCTTGCAACCCATCGGCAACAGCTATTTGACCCTTGTTTTCCACTTCACACGCATACTTGCGCATCGCATCAATCAAGTTACGGGCTTTCTCGATTTCTCCAAGTTCTAAATATGCAGGGGTGACGAATCTAGAGAGCATCATTTGATAGGATTTTGCCCCATGTTTTTCAGCGACCTGGTACATTTTTTCAAGGAATTCCTTTGCCTTGACGTATTCCCCTTTGTCAAAATGGAACCAGCCGAGAAATCCGAAACCGCTCATGATTGCCTGGTAATCGTCTAGTTTTTGGGATATGGTCAAAGCTTCATTGAAATATCGTTCGCTTTTTTCCCATTCTCCCAGTGTCTGGTAGACGGATCCGAGATTGCCTAAAGCATTTGGGAGGTGTGTGATGTAGTTGGTCTTCCTGTCCAATGCAACTGATTCTTCCGCCAGGAGAACTGCCTTGTCCATGTTTCCCATGTTGAAATATGTCTCTCCCAGGTTGGAGGCAATCCAAGACATGAATGAAAGGTCCCCGACTTTTTTTGCCAGTTCAAATCCCTTCTCCAAATATTCCAAGTGTTTCTCATGCTGTTCTGGAGGGAGAAAACCAGTGTCAGTGTAGACCCACAAAGCCGTGTCCATATAACCGTTATCCAGTGCCATTTTCAACGCTCTGTCCATGCATTCCGCGGCCTTTTTCCTTTCTCCAGACATGCCTAAGATCTCGCCCAAAGAGGTGTACGAGCGTGCGATAACTTCATGGGCGTTCAATTTTTTGGCAAGCTCAACAGCTTTCTCAGCCCAAGAACGGGCCTCTGCCAAGTTTCCAGTAGCTCCCATGCAAATCATGGCTGCCATGTCCTCGTATAGCCGTGCCAATTCAACGTTTTCACCTTCTGCTAAGATTTCCAAAGCTTTTTGGTGATGCTCTCTGGCTTTTTCCGTGTTGCCTAAATTGCTCCAAAAAACATTTGCCATTTTGCGGTGCAATGTTGCAGTTGTTTCTTTTTCATCTAGTTGTTTCCACAGTAGCAACGCATCGTTCCAATACTTTATGCTAGCATCATATTCTCCGATGAGCTTTTTTATGTCTCCGAGTCTCTCAAGAACACATGCCTTTTTCCGCCGCTCACCTTCCTTGTCCTCAAGTAGACTAAGAGCAGATTGGAAGTATGAAACTGCCTCTCCGTTAGCGTAGATCTTCGTGGCCTTTTCTGCCGTCTTCAAGAAGTAGCCCAACGCCTTGTCTTTGTCTCCGCCTTCAAGAAAATGATAGGCAAGCTCTCCGAGGTGTTCATCGATATTCTTGGCATAAACTTTCTCCAAGGCCGATCCTACTGTGTTGTGAAGTTTCTTGTGTCTCAACAGGCTGACTTCTTCATGTACGACATCCCTCACTATTATGTCGGCGAAAGAATACACGTCTTCCCCTCGAATCAGCTTTTCTTTAATCAGCCCGGTCTTGAGCATTTTCTCCAATAGTTCAAGCAGTTTGTCTTCCTCGACGCCTGTAGCACCACATATAGCCTCGAAAGTGAAATCATTCCCGACGAAAGAAGCCAGAGTCAAAATGTTCTGGCATTGCTCATCTAGCCGACTTATTCTTGCCTTTATGACGTTCTTGACGGTCTTCGGAAACTCGATTTTCGAGATCTCTTTGATCTTCCACTTGTTTCCCTCACGACGGATGACTTCGTCCTCTTTCATGGACTTTATGACTTCTTCAGCAAAGAACGGGTTGCCTCTAGTCTTTTCATAAACCAGTTCGCAAAACTCCCTCGGCACATCGTCTTGCTCCAAGATTTGCTTGATCATCTCAGAAATGTCGTTGAACGACATGCGCTTCAACTGGACGGATTGAAGCAAGCGTTCCCTGTTCAATTCCGTCAAGACCGGAGTCAGTAGATGTCTTTCGTCAACGTCAGTGTCACGGTAATCCCCCAGAAGAAGCAAATGCTCCCTCTGAATGCCACGAGCCAAATAGTGCAGCAACAAGAGCGAAGATGGATCAGTCCACTGCAAATCGTCAAGAACCACCAGCAATGGAGCCTCTCTGGAAATATTGGTGATAAACTGCGAAACTGCTTCAAAGAGCCTGTTTTGCTCCTGCTCGGGGCTTATCGGAAAAGACTGGGGGATTGCCCTAAGCTTCTGACTGAGCTCTGGAACCAGCTTGGCAACCTCAGCCGGATAGAAACCAATGACCCTGTACAGTTGCTCGGGATTGCTGTTTTCCAAGTAGTCTCTGATCACTTCGCGCCATAGAATGTAGGGTGGAACACCATCCATCCTAAACAACGCTGGACATCTGCCGTACAGAACCTGCATTCCACGAAGATGTGCGTAAGCTCTCAGCTCTCTGGCCAATCTTGTCTTGCCGATTCCTGCCTCTCCATAGAGAAAAACGAGACCGCCCTCACCTAGAATCGCTCTGTCGACAGCTTCTTTCAGAAGTTTCATTTCTTCAACTCTGTCGATGAGCGGAATCTCTCTTCCAGCAATAGGACGGGGACTCGGAACGCGCTCACGCTCGAGATGCCAAGAAAACCTCTCCACATCAACCTGTCAATGGAATATTATTAGATTCTACGTTCTTATCGCTTGTGGAAGAACGTCTAATTCAATCACTGGCTACAACTGCTCAGAATGAACAAGCCTTGTACTGTCAGACCACGCGCCAAGGTCTGCTCGAGGCCAGATAGCCCAGCCTGCAAACGCGCGCGTTAGTTGCTATAGTTGGAGTCGTGTACGTTGCTGTAAGAGTGGGACTCTTCTCGGGCAAGCGACTCTTCAACTATCTCGGGATAATCGTTCCTTTAGTATGGGCATCCACGGTAAACGTGCAAACCAAAGTGACACTATACCAATATAACGGTTGGTACGGCCCCGGAACGAGTACAATCATCTTCACAGACACATTCGTTCACAGCGTTCCATGATGCTGGTTTCTGGATGTGAAAGCCAACAGCTTTAACCTCATTTTTCTTAATTCATTTTAATGCGTCAATTGCCACAAATGTCGGTAACTTGGAAAGTCTTATAATAAAGGCAGCCTACACAAAAACCATTTAAGGACGGGTTCAAACGATGAGCGAAAAGAAAACAGTAAGTAGAAATGTTGGAGTAGCACTTGGCGTCGTATGTACCATTCTTGTGGTTCTCTTAGCTGGAAGCACCTTTCTCTACACTGAAAATATTTCGACCCTGAATTCTGAAAAAAAAGTCCTTCAGGGGTGGGTAAATGACCTAACCGCTGAAAAAACAGGCTTGCAGATTCAAGTGAATGACCTAACAGACATAGTCAACCTTGCCAAGACCACAATTTTGGCGAGTGATCAAACAATCAGCCAACAAGCAAACGCCTTTAGCAGCTGGACAACTAATGCAACATATGCTGGGTACATCTACATTAGAATTGATAACTCAACAACCAATAACAATTATGTTCAGATAATTTACTCGTCCCCTGGTGGAAGCAGCCCACACGTCATTGATTTCAACCAAACACTAACAATTAACCATAACGGTGGTTGGGCATCGTTCCCAGTCTTGCCTTCCTCAAACGTAGAAATCAGAGTGGGCAACACAAATCCGGTCAACAGCGCAACTGAAACCGTAACAATAGCATATTATTACTAAACTGGTTTTTTCTGTAGCAAGTCTTTTGGTTTCAGTTGATCCTTGCATTTTCTTATCAGCTCGATAAAGTCGAGCATAAGATATTAAAGGGTTTTTCTCCAGTTTCATTTCTCGCTAAGCCTTCCGTCGCGTATAGCATAGATCTTGTCGCACTCATTCGAAACTAGAGGGTCGTGAGTGACTATCAAGAAGGTCTGATTCTGTTTCTTGTTAAGTTCTTTCACGAGTTCCATAAAGGCCACGGCGTTTTCGGAGTCAAGGTCGCCTGTGGGCTCGTCTGCCAAGACGAGTGTCGGATCGTTAACCAAGGCTCGTGCGATGGCCACTCTCTGTTGTTCTCCGCCGCTCAGCTCGTCGGGTTTGTGGTCGGCTCGTTGTTTCATGCCTACGATTTCTAACAGATCATCGACTCTTTTCTCTCTTATTTGCTTGGGCTTCTTGGCTAGGATCAATGGAAGTTCCACATTTTCTGAAGCGGTCAGCGTTGGAAACAAGTTATAGAATTGAAACACAAAGCCAATCTTTTCCAGCCTGAATCGTGTGATTTGGGATTCGCCGAATTTGGTTATGTCAGTGTTACCTATGACGACGTTTCCGCTGGTAGGTCGGTCAACGCCGCCGATTATGTTCAGGAGTGTCGTCTTACCGGAGCCGGAAGGCCCCATGATGCACACAATCTGTGCCTTGGAGATTTGCAGGCTAACGTCCTTGAGCGCGACTACTTCGATGTTCTTTCGCTTGTAGATCTTTGACAAGTTGATTGTTTGAACTATGTTTTCAACCATGTCTCAAGGCCTCCACAGGTTTCATGCGAGCAGCCCTCCAAGCAGGATACAGCCCTGCCAAGACTCCTGTCGCCAGACCTAAGGACATGCTTATGAGGAGGTTTGTCGGGGTGAGGACTGGGGAGATTCTGGCAGTGGCTCTGCCTGCGACTGCGGGTAGGGCTCGCACTGACAGTTCTGCGAGGATGAATGAAGACAGGCTGCCTACTGCTGCTCCGGCAGCTGCACCTAGACATCCGAGTATTACCGCTTCGATGATGAACATTCTTAAAACAGTGTTTTCGCTCGCTCCGATGGCTTTCAGGGTTCCTATTTCTCTTGTTCTTTCAACGACGGAGATGAGCATCGTGTTAATCACTCCAAAGCTTCCTGTGACGAGTGCCACTATTCCCAGCGCTGCGAAGAACAGGGTGAGGGTGTTGAGAAGCTGTGACGCTTGTGCTGCAACATTGGAAATGGTCACTACACGAACGTCTGGAAAGAGGCCCGAAATCTCGCTTGAGACGGCGTCAATGTTGTTAGGGTCGTCCACCTTGACCAGAATAGAAGTGACTTGTCCTGAACTGTCCGTCAAATTCTGTAAGACGCCGATTGAAACATATATTCCTCTGTCAGTCAGAGTCACGCCGGTTTCATATGTGCCAATAACAGTCAGCGTGTAATTGTTGGAATTGTAGGATGGTCGTCCTTGGACCACGACGTGATCATTCAGGGAAGCGTTGAATAGTTGTTGCAATCCTATTCCGAGAACCGCTACTTGATTGTCGTTTTGAGCTATTTCTCTCCCCTGCACGATGTTTAAGCCCGTTGATACTTTGTCGTAGGTCGCAGGGTCTATGCCCCATATGGGAGCCAATGTACCGTTGACTAACACGACTTCTGTCGACTGGGGGGAGACCGCGTAAACGTTGGGTGTTCTCGCGATGTCGTTGACCATGGACTCGTTGAGGGTGGCTGAGCTGCCTAGGAGGAAAGTCTGTCGCGCGTTGGTGATCGTGGAATTGTAGACAGTTATGTCAACTCCGCCCAGACTGCGGATCGAAGACTTAACTTGCACATCGATCCCAGCGACAAGAGAAAGCAATACCAGAATCAAAGCAACTCCGACAGCGATTCCAGCGACGGTCAAGCCTGTTCTGAGCTTGCGGCGGGAAAGATTTCTCCAGGCCATTAAAACGAGCGACATGCATTATTCTCCTTCTTGACGAAATATCTCTGGTCTGCTAGTAGTGCTTCTGATCTTTGGAAGTTGTTCAAACATGTTGCTCATCAATCCTGCCCCGCCGAGTGTTTGTTACGCTTTGCTGACCTGCCGAGAAAATCTCTTTCGGGCCTGAAACAGATAGTAAATCTGCAGAACAGCTATCAGTAGCCAAACGACCAGGACGACCACAGATACTAATCTTAGTTCCCAGCTCTGAACGTAAAGGTTTACAAGGAAGAGAATGACGAAGAGAACAACGGTGACTATCTGAACCAGTCTCAACGTTATGATTCTGTTTCTTGGATTCCACGCTCCGCCTCTTGCAGATCGCATTTCTTCTATATGCTTCAACCTTTCCTCCGAAAGATAGTACTTCCCGTTCACTTCAACGAAAACGCCTGAGCGACCCAATCGCCTCTTCATCGCCTCCCCAAATCTCGGGGGAAGGCCCAGTTCTTCCGGTGTCATCGCCTTATCAGGACTGAGAGCTCCTTTTTGGCGAAACTTCTCGACGATGTCGTAGAACCATTTTTGGACCTGTTCACGGCTTCCGAACATGGCATTCCAGCTGTGAAGACACTGTGCTTATTACTCGTCTGCGGTCTGTTCTAGACCTCTCAGGACTCTTGACGCGAACTCTCTCATCGCATCTGTCTTGACCATTACGATGCCGCGTCTGTTCCTGCCTGCTAGGACGAGCAGTAGATCTCCCGGCTTTATGTTGAAGTCTTTTCGAGCCTTGGAGGGAATGACGACTTGGCCGCGCTCGCCGACTTTTACGGTTCCATAGATAGACATGCCTTCGGCACTCTCACTCATAGTTATTCCACTTTTCGTATGTTTCATGTAATTCATACTGCTTAAAATGTGTTGTGCGTAATTCGTACATAGCGCGCGCCAACCAACCAAGGCTGATACGCAAGAGTGAAATATCCAAAATAGCCACTTCTGGTTGTCATGAGGTCGTCGCTGCTGCCATGTTTTCAAGAGTTCGACAACCATTTAATCTTCGTGAAAGAAGAAAAGGGGATTTGCGGGTGATGTCTCCACTAGCCTAGGATTCAACTCCCATTCCCGGCTTTTCAGCATACATCCATAGACTCTGGATAAACCCATAGACTCGCTTTCTTTTCCTGAACAGTTTCGCGTTATCAACGTCGCAGACGTATTCGTAGCCTGCTTCTATTCTTTCTGCTGCTTCCTTAACGTTGGACGCTGCCTTGCACACGTAATCATCATCTTCGTGGGCGCGAAGAATCACATAAAGAAAAAGATGTGTTCTATCTTGGATAAGTGGATTGTCTGCCGCCGTTCGTACAGGATAGATTGCTATGATAATGTCGCTTCTTTAGCGCGCCTAATTACTAGATTTCTCTCCATCGTGCCTTGCGTGCTGCTATGAAGAACAAGACGACGGTTACGGCTATCAGGATGCTCCAATCCAGAGCAAGCGTTTCTATCGTCGACGGTTGAAATCCGGATGCGTTCTGAGCTA
>JBGOYH010000098.1:0-8037 GCA_041479575.1 Bathyarchaeia archaeon | reverse complement strand
GCAGCAAGGCGGGTACGGATTGACTCTGAAAGGTCCTCAACACGATGAAGCTTGGCTAATATTCTTGGACATGGTCCACAATTTGATGCCCACCTTTGAACAGAAAGCCGAGGGCCTGCACTGGTTCCCCATGTTCCGCACTTGGTTTGGCCTCAACGGTCTGTGCAAGCTGCCATGGAATGACGTTGTTCCAGAGGACAATAAGCAGACAAAGGAACCCTCCAAGGTCATGGCGCACGTTGAAAACTACGCTAGATTCTTCTCCGCTGTTACTGGCAAGAAAACCATCCCTGATGATATTATCCTGATGAGCGAAAGAGTCTACAATTTCCAACGTGTCTTCAATCTCAGAATGGGCTTTGGGACAAGACAACATGACACGTTGCCTTATCGTGCTGTGGGCCCTGTCACGAAAGAGGAGTATGAGAGTCGGGCAGAACGCTACGACAAGCAACTCAAAGAGAAGCTTGGCTACGACCCCAAAGGCAAGTCAACTGAAGAAAAAATGGCTGTCTTAAGAAAGTATCGAGAGGCAGAATACGAAAGGCTGAAAGATGCTGTCTACGCCCGGCGCGGATGGAACGCGAACGGGGTTCCGACCCTTCAAAAAGTGAAAGCCTTAGGAATAGACTACCCTGATGTGGTGGAACTGCTCAACAAACACGCCTAGATCTCCGCTCATGTTGTCAGTTTGACTTCCCACTTTTCAATTTCTTGCAGAATCTGAAGCATTTAAAAGCAGACTCTAATCCACTATTGTTTGTCTTGGGTGGAAAAGTTCGATGAAGGTCACTTTTTGGCTGCTAGACTTAAATTACGAGGCTACGGACGACGTTCCAGAAGTATGGGTTTGGAGCGTGACTACCACGGGAGAACGGGTGCTCATTATTGACAGGAGTCTTGTTGCCTATTTCTATGCTGTGATTGATGAAACCGCAAGTCCTGAAAAAGTAATTGAAGAGATAAGCAAGAGTCATTTTCCATGCATCTCGAAGCTTGAGCTTGTTGATCGAAAATTCTTTGGAAAACTCGTGAAGGCTGTGAAGGTTTACTGCAAAACCACTAATATTATGCCCGAATACGCCAAAGCTCTTCGAAAGCTCGAAGGCGTCAAAGACTGCCTCGAAGACGACATTCGATTTGCCATGCGCTACCTCATCGACAATAACGTTGTTCCGTGTGGATGGCACGAAGTTGAAGTGACTGAAGAAACAACCAGAAAGGACGTATACATTGACAAGGTTTACTTGGCAAAATCTGTCCCGAAACTTCTTGAAAAGGCAGAGGCTCCGCAAGTGCGTGTTTTGGGTTTTTCTTCAATTTACTACAGCAAAGAAGGCTCACCTAAAGCGGACAGAAATCCTGTTGTAATCATTTCAACTGCAACCAACAATGGCGAACAGAAACAATTCTTGGCAGCTGACAACAGGAATGACAAACCTGTTTTGGAAGCCTTCATAAAATACGTTCGAAGCTTTGACCCAGACGTCATCGTTGGCTACGGCAACAATGTGCAAGACTGGACATACCTCAGAGAAAGGTGCAAAAAGCATGGATTGAAACTGAATGTTGACAGAACGCCAACTGAACCTCACACCAGCGTCTACGGACATGTTTCCCTAGTCGGGAGAGCAAACCTGGATTTGGCAGACTACTCGGAGGAATTTCCAGAAGTCAAAATCAAAACTCTCGCCAACCTCGCGGACTACTTAGGCATAATGAAAGTCGAAAACCGGAGGATTATCGAGGACATCTACTTCGCAGACTACTGGGACAACAAAGAAAAACGGGATTTGTTGAAGGATTTCTCAAACGACAACACTCGGTGCATAATGGGCATAACCGAAGCTATCCTAGACTTTGCAATGCAACTCTCCAACCTTGTCAGCTTGCCGCTTGACCATGTTGGAACAGCCGCAGCAGGTTTCCGTGTGGAATGGTTCCTCATAAAACGCACACACTCAATCGGCGAGCTCGTGCCTCGCAGAATTGAACAACCCTACCGACCCTACGCAGGAGGCCTAGTCCTTCAACCAACGCCAGGATTGCACGAAAACATTGCCGTTCTAGACTTCAAATCGATGTATCCAAACCTGATGATCAACTACAACCTTTCACCAGACACATACGTGTCGCCTAAAGATCCGATCCCACTTGGAGGAGTGTATGAAGCGCCTGAAGTCAAACACAAATTTCGAAAAGAACCGCCTGGATTCTACAAGGAAGTCCTGACCTACCTGATTAGAGTGCGGGATCAAATTCGCCCGAAAATGAGCAAACTCAAACCGGGAAATGTCGAATATCGCGTTTTGGATGCACGCCAAAAGGCTGTCAAAATCATTACCAACGCGTCCTACGGCTATGCTGGATGGATCGGTGCAAGATGGTATGTGAAGCCTGTTGCAGAGGCAGCAGCCGCGTGGGGAAGGCACACAATCATGACAAGTATTGAAATGGCCAAGAAAGAACGGTTGAAAGTTGTCTACGGCGACACTGACAGCATTTTCATAGAGAATCAGCCGGAAAAGATCGAGCGCCTGTCAAAAGAAATCAAGGAAATGATAGGATTAGAGGTCAAACCAGATGAAATATATGTACGCATTTTCTTCACTGAGGCCAAGAAACGTTATGCTGGTCTCCTGTTGGACGGGCGGCTTGACATTGTGGGTATGGAGGTTGTTCGCGGAGACTGGGCGACCATAGCCAAGAACGTTCAGGAAAAAGTGCTAGAGATAATATTGAAAGAGCAATCGCCTAAGAAGGCCGCAGATTTCGTGCAACAATTCATCTATGAGCTTAGGCAAAAACATGTTCCTTACCGAGACTTGATCATTTGGAAGACATTGACTAAGCCTGCGGAAGAGTATGAGGTCAAAGCTTCTCATGTTGAGGCTGCGAAGATGTTGAAAGAAAAGGGCTGGGGGCTTGCCGTGGGCGACAAGATAGGTTTCGTGGTAGTGACAGGTGCAGGACGCCTATATGAACGAGTGAAACCCTACATGCTTGCCTCGTACGATGAATTAGATTTGGAATACTACGTTTCAAAACAAGTTGTGCCTGCAGCAGCAAGGATTCTTGAAAGCTTCGGCATAACAGAAGAACAACTGTTACAGACCAAAAAGGGAGAAAAAGAAACTAGGAAACTATCTGACTTTTTTGGAAGCTAGCTTTGTGCAGTTTCTGGAAAAGTTGTGAGTTGAACATTCAACGATGGTTTCACCGCGTCCGAGAGGCGCGAAGCGATTATTCTTTTTATGTTCTTCTCGCTTGCTATGTCAACAATTCTCTGTGTTATTATTCCGTCGAATATTATGCTGTCCACTCCTTCTGCATGCTGAAGCTTCTCTGCAAGCTGGCTTACTGGCAATCGCTCTAGCTGTTCAAGCTTCTCGTTCAAAAGAACTGCTTCTAGAGTGCCATCAAGAGTCTTGATGATCTCAGCTATTTCCTTGGGAAGTTCTACTTTCACCTTTTCTCTCTTAGGCGGTCTGTACTGTTGCTGTTCTTGCATTGGAACTTTGGCTTCCAAAGCATCGAAGATTTCTTTGCAGTTCAGTTCTTCAACTTCTTTTCCTCTTGGGGCTCTGGCAATAAATTTCACGTCTGTGACCTGCTGCAGTTCTTTAAGAATCAAGTCTCCGCCGCGGTCTCCATCAAGAAGCGCTGTGGCTTCCTTTTCTTTGCACAGTCCCTTTATTGCCTCCGGAACTTTAGCCCCTTCCAGAGCTACCGTGTTCAATAGTCCACATCGCATCAGGTTGATTATGTCAGCCCTGCCTTCAACAACGATTATTTCCTTTGAACTTTCGAGTTCAGGTCCAGCGGGTAATTCTTCTGATCCGTACTTTTCGACTTTGCCGATCTTCAAGGTGTCTGAAACTTCTTTGAAGACCTCGTCTACTGAGGGCATGGACTCGATGGTCCACTTGTGAAGAATCTCTTTAGCTCTGTCAATGATGATTTTTCTACGTGCTTCTCTGACATCTTCGATTTTTTCAAGCTTCACTTTTGAAGCGCATGGGCCTACTCTGTTTATGCTTTCTATGCTTGAAGCGATAAGTGCTGTTGATACTCTGTCGAGGCTTGTAGGGATTGTTATGTTGCCTGTCGTCTTGTCCTGTTTAGATTGCAAGTCTATTTCTATTCTGCCGATTCTGCCTGATTTCTGCAGTTCTCTTAGGTCGAGTTCCGGCCCGAAAAGTCCTTCAGTCTGCCCGAAAACTGCTCCTATAACGTCTGGTTTTTCAACTACTCCTTCTATTTCAAACTTCGCATTTATGACGTACTTTATGGTAAACGTCTGTGATGAACCCGTAATTGTACACCTCCTAGTGATGAGTTAAGGGTTAGTTAGTTAATCACGTGAGTTGAGAATTTTCCTTCTCGAATCACGAGATTCAGTCTTGACATCTACTATATATATTACACTTATGAATTACAACTCGAACTCTTTAAGCTTTTCTAGTTCTTTGCGACTTTCCAGCGATTCCCTATAGGGGTGCTTGCCCCAGCTTCTTCCGGAGTGTCTCAATGTAGGCAGCTAAACCTTCAATATCTTTAACCTCTCTGCCCACCAAACCTAAGAGTTCATTCCAAAAAGTGACGTTAGGCTTTATCTTTGATTTTTCTAAGCGTTGTTTGAGAGTTTCTGTCCATTCTTTGCCGCGTCTGTCGAAATCAAACAGCATGATCACTTCTTCTATGCCGCTCTCTTCGATTTGACATAGAAGGTCAAGTAAAGATTTTCCACCTGTTTTGGCAGATACTATCTCTCCTTGTACGCCCAGATTCCTCAGGGTCTGAACATCGTTTTTGCCTTCCACAATTATTGGGATTCCTTTTGAAGATTCTCGTATCAGACATTCCAGAACTTGCTGAATTCTTTCTGCCTTCTCTCTTAGATGCGTGGACAAGGATTCTACCTTGTTACTTGAGCGTTTTTCACAGCGTTCAAGTATGTCATGGCTTCTTTGTTGTTTGCAAAATATCTTCTGACTGGTTCGAGAATCTCTGCTAGTTCTTGGGCTACACCGTTTTTTAGGTCTGCAGGATGCAGGTTTCCGCTTGCGTAGGCGTGTGCCAGTTCTTTGAGACTGGTGAACTCCACTTTTCCGCCGTATTTGGCTGGTCTGTCAATTGTGAATGCCTTCTTTTCTCTGAAGATTATGAATTTGCAGATTTCCATGACCGGGTTGTATTCTACAGTTTTCTCAGGACAGAAGGCGTTTGAGATTTTTCTCTTTATGTCTTCAGGTGAGTCGTAGATGAAGATGCAGCTTTCAGGTTTGCTTTTAGACATCTTTATCGATGACAGAATTTCTCTTTCCTGTTCTTTCGGAATTGGCCAAACAGGCGGTTTCGTCAATCCTTGCAGATAACTATGGTGAACACATATAGGCTTCCAGTATCCAAGCCGTTCGCCAAGCTCTCGGGCGACAACGTTTGCTTTGCGTTGATCCATGCCTAGTTGGCATATTTTTACTTCCATGTGGAATATGTCTGCAACTTGCATAGGCGTGTACAGGAAGTCTGAAACGCGTCTTGCTTCGGATTCCTTTCTGCCTGCAATCTCGAGTGTTCTGGTGACTCTGGCAATTGAAAGGTTCTTTGAAACCATGACTACTTTTGCCCAATAATCAATATCGTCATACAACTCATCTGAATAGATGAATTCAACTTTCTCCGGCGGAACTCCTAAAGCTATCCATGAATGTTTAAAGAGTTCTGCAGCTTTTCTGATGAGTTTGAGGTCTCCGCCTAGTTTGTTGTTTAACCATCCGTGCCACGTAGAGAGATAGGCTTTGTAGCGTATTCCAGCTTCGATGAAATCCTTTATCTTGTAGACGCAGACCAAGCCTGTTCCAAGGTGTACCAGTCCTGATGGTTCCCACCCATTATAGGCTATTGGATGCTCCTCTGTTTCAAGAAGATGCCTCAAATCCTCGGGTGTTATAACCTCTTCAGTGGGTGGTCTGCTGACCAGTTCTATTTTTGTTTCGATGTCCAAATTCAATCTTACCTGCTTGGATTTGCTTCCTAGCTTGTATGTGGGAGTGAGACTTAAAAGTTGCTTCTGGAGCTTGATGACCCAAGTCTCTAACTCTACGGTTTCTGGGCGCCTATGATCAAAAACCATGGGATGCAACGAGGATAGTCGCCTTCGATATCCTTTGTCGCTTGGCGCAAAGGGTACCATCATCGCCAATGTGGATTACCTACCCCTCCTAGGTTTCAATGTATCATGGATATTTGGATCCAAATATGCCAATTGGCAATACTTACAGATCATCTGCTCAAACTCAATTCATCTCGTTAATTGGTGTAACAATTCGTATAAACTCGACTCTCTCCAGAAGTCTATTAGCTTTAACTCATCCCGATCAAAGTTAGTTCAAGATTCTGTAGATATCATCCGTGAGGTTTGTGTACGGTTTGCCTACAAGGCTGTAAATTCTTTTTCCCAAGTATTTCCCCAAGTAGTGTTGTGTCATCCCCTTAAAGAGGGCGAATTTGAGTTTAGACTCTGAAAACGGAGAGTGGAAAAGCAGTTTATGCTTTATGAGACGGCGACTATCAGGTTCTTTCCATTCTTCTGAAATCATGCTGCCCTTCACCCTTTCAAAAAGCGGTGTGCCAGGAATCGGATATGGAAAAGTGAAGGAAAGATAGTCCAGTGGCAGTGAAGATGCGAAGTTGACAGTGTCCAGAATCGTTCTGTCAGTTTCACCTGGGTATCCTAGTATGAAGAAGGCACCAACCTGGATCCCAGCTTTCTTGCAGGTGTAAACGGCATTTCTAGCCTGTTTTATCGTTACCTGTTTTTTCATGATTTCCAATATTGCATCGTTCCCGGATTCTATTCCAAAAAACACGCGTACACAACCGGCTTTTTTCATTTTTTCAGCGACTTCCAAGTCCACAGTGTCAACTCTTGACAAACACTCCCAACCGATGTTAATGTGTCTGCGAAGCAGCTCATCACATATGTTTAGAAGTCTTTTGCGGCTTATTGTAAAACAGTCATCAGCAAACCACACGCGTTCGTAACCAAGTCTCAGGACTGTTTCAACTTCTTCTGCTATGTTTGGAGCTGTTCTGGATCTGAACCCGTTGCCAAAGACTGGTCTGCTGCAGAAGTCACATTGGAATGGGCAGCCTCTGGACGTTATGACTGACGTAGTTGTGTATCCGAAGTTCTTTGAATAGTAGCTTTTGTAGGCTTGATTGTCGAACATGTCTCTGTCTGGAAGGGGAATTCCGTCAAGATTCTTTATGTAACCGCGAGGGGGATTAACCACGGTTTTCCCTTTCTCCTTAAAAGCAACCCCTTTTACTTTGGCCAATCCATTCCCATCCTGCAGTGCTTGAACCAGTTCAAGCATTGTTTCTTCGCCTTCACCGATGGCTACCACGTCGAAAGACGGCAGAAAATCTTCTGGGTTTGAAGTTGGAAGTGGTCCGCCTGCGACAAGAAGCTCGCAGTCTCCTCTCAGAAGCTTAGCCAGTTCAAGAGCTTTTTCTTTCATCGAAAACATTACTTGAATGCCAATTATTCGTGGATGCGATCGCCTAATCTTTTCCAGTGCGCCGGGTAGGCTCTTGAAGGTGCAATCCACCAGCTCAACGGAGACGTCTCGGCTTTTCAGAAAGGCAGCTATGTAGCCTAGGCCTAAGGGTGGAAATCTGAAAATCGAATTGTCATTCGAAGGATGAAAATACGGATAGACCAATGTCACCGTTGTCATGCTGCATCATGCACCCACAATTTCAATCGGATATTCGAAAACAGCGTTTTCAGGACTGATCTCATAGTCTAGACCGATCCAATCAAGAGAATCCCTTAGAAATTCTCGCCCTCTTCGCAAGATAGCATTCTCTACTTTGCGGAGACGAAAGCCCAGCGTGCCATGTAGAGCCATAAGGCACGCCCATTCAGCATTTATTCCGTCCCAAGCACCTATTTTCTCGTCAGTTAATTGTATCCCTTCAGAATCAAAGTATTTTCGGTAGAATCTCGATTCTTGCTCGTTCAACATG
>JBGOYH010000097.1:0-8051 GCA_041479575.1 Bathyarchaeia archaeon | reverse complement strand
TTATTTGAAATCGCAAATCTTAATATAAATCGTGTTGCCGACCGCAAAACATTTCCAAAACAGATATATTGCATGACCACTCAACCTCGAAAGCCTAGATCCACGTGAGGTCTGCAAGCCATAAAAAACCTTGGAACCGCAGCGTTCTGATGGTCACCGAAAAGGTTAATGCTCAATTCAACTGTGATAGACTTGGAGAGAGGAAAATGCTGCGCAAAATTGTTGCTGGAATCATTTCAACATTGGCGATAATTGCTGTTCTGTACATGTCATTTGGCACTACTTCATTCGGGCGCACAGCACCTAACTCTATCACGTTAGCACCTGCTTCGTTACCTGCGTCCTTGACCTTACTTGGCGCCGGAGCAAAGTGGGCTGCGGGAAATGGTACCTCTGCATTGTATGTTAATTGGAAAGACAACTGGGAATCTCATCATCTCACAGACGGAAGAACATGGGGCCCCTGGCCGACAGAACTAGAGATGGATAAATGGCGTATCTCCGTGTCAGACGCTCTCAAAGAGAGCGGTTTCGACGTCAAGTTCGCTGGTGACATACCAGAGGATCTAAGTGGCTACGACGTCATTGTTCTCTCCGCTTACTGGGCGGTCGAACCAAAAAATGAGCCACTGATCCGACAATACATCTCTAACGGTGGAGGCGTTGTGCTTCTATCGGGAGTTCCGGAGTATTTCCGGTGCTACTGTAAAGATTGGTGGACTTACAGGTGCCCTCGAGACAATTCGAGCGTGAGTATGGAAGAATGGTTTGGCTCTCAATGGTACGTGAACACAGGAGGCTACGCTAATGTTACTGTTGACAACCCCTTTGGTACGGCTTTTATGACTGGTGACACCCCTATTGATGGATGTGGATACAGCAATGCTGCGGTAGAAATGCTGTATAACGACACGCAGGTTGTTGCTGGCTGGGGTACAGGACCGGTGTTCGCATATACTCATGAATATGGGCAAGGACGCGTTTACTACCAGGCAGCTTTCGTAAGTGTCCCGCTCGTCGCTGTTCAGGATATTTCGATAACACCGCAAAGGCTCAACTATAACGAGGATGTTGCCGTCTCAGCAATCATCAAAGACCACGTTGAAGTTGACCAGGCTCTTCTATCCTTCACGTACAATAATGTGTGGCAAAACGTTTCAATGAGGAAATATGGCGACAATTTCAACGCCACTATACCGGCACAACCATACAACACATCAGTGCAATACAGAATCTACGCATTGGATGCAAACGGGCGCTGGGTTGCTTCACAGATATACTCGTATGCCATGGCGGACGTTGTTCCTCCTGAAATCGTGTCGATCGACTGGGAACCGAAGCAGCCGTCATCGAACGACACCGTAACCGTTTCTGCAAATATCACCGAACCATCTGAAGCCAGTGGAGTGAAAGCAGCGCTGTTCTCCTACAAAGATTCCTTTGGTCAGTGGTGGAACACAACTATGACATACGACAGCAGTAGCGGCCTATGGAGAGTGATAATGCCAGAACAACCACACAACAGCACAGTTGACTTCTACGTAATTGCCTACGACAATGCTGGAAACACCGCTGTCGCGGACAATTCTGGAACATACTACGCTTACAATGTGTTAGCCGAGTTTGCCTCACTGGTAATCGTACCCGTATTCATGGCAACCACTTTGTCAGCGATCATTTTATACAGAAAAAGACGTCTCAAGTAATCAACCCTTGTTCGGAGCTTCAAATTCGCGTACAAGAACGTCTGGGTAGCTGGCGCAAATCCTCGTCGTCTTTCCTCTCTCCAAGTTCTGCGCCTCATGTCTTTTCAAACTTGGGCCTTTTGAGGAAAATGGAAACCTCCCTTCTTAACCTCAGATTCAGAGGTATTGCTCGACCGAAAGGTTGACACTTGCCATTCTTGATCGCATTCACTATATCAAGAGCATGCGGTTCAGCATCAACGAGCGTGTAGGCGCAACCTATTTCTGGAGCATAATGAGCATCCGTGCCGGCTACACGTGCGATCCCAAGACGTGAAGCAAGTTCTTGACTGCGCTTCACAGAGTAACGAAAAGGAACAACAGATGAGTTTATCACTTCAACAGCATCAAACTTTGAATTTGCATGCTTCCCGAGACTTCCTTTGAAAAACGCGATTGGATGACAAGCGATCGCTATCCCACCTGCGTCGTGGATCCGGTCCACTGTTTCTTCTGAAGACAGCCCTTTCGGAACTACTTCTTGAACGTTCAACCCAACAATATGTCCGTCCAGACTGGAAATCTCTATTCCAGGCACAATAAGGAAATCCGTTTCTTTAGAAATCCTCAGTGCACTGTCTAACCGGTCATGGTCCGTAACTGCAACACTATCAAGACCGCGTTTTCTGGCAAAGAAAACGAGCTGCTCAGGCGTGATGAGAGAATCCGGTGAGTAAATCGTGTGAACATGCAAGTCTATTTTCAATTGCAAGGTTCTCAGAGCCTTGTTAAGACGCTAGACGTTATTGGTTCACTTTTGTCTGACCTTTTCAAGCTTCTCTTCCAACTCCTGTGGGCTGTCGTCTATTTTCCTAAACAGCGGTTTCGCCTTGCCAATTCTGTGGTTTGGCGGCAATGGCTTAATCGCCTCATCCCATTTCTGTTCATGGACACTTCCCGACAAGTCGAGCGTTTTCCACATTTCTTCAGCAGCAAATGGAATTAACGGAGCTGACACTATTGCTAGAGCCTTAACCAGCTGCGCCGCCACAGAAAAGATGCTTGCTGCTTTTGCTCTATCCACCTTAATGAGATTCCAAGGTTCCTTGTCGTTCAAGTATTGGTTGCCAATTCGGCTTATGCTTACGACTGTGTTCGCAGCTGACTGCAGCCTGCAGGCCTCAAATTCTTCCGCAACTGATTCTACTTTCTCTTCAAGAATCTTCAAGATTTTCGCAGCATCTGAATCCAAAGCCGTAGATTCTGGAATCACACTATCAAACTTGGAATTTATGAACGTTAATGTTCTGTGAACAAAGTTGCCGAAAGTATCGTTCAGATCCGCGTTGACTTTTTCTATGAAGAGTTCCCATGAAAAGTTCGAATCTTTTGTTTCTGGTCTCGTTGCCATCAGAAAGTAGCGCCAGTAGTCTGCAGGAAAGAGTTCCAATGCTTCATCGATCCAGATTCCTACTTTCTGGCTCTTGGAGGCTTTTTCCCCTTTGAACTGTAGGAATTCAGTTGCGGACACATTCCATGGCAGGTTATAACTTTCGCCTGAAGCCAACAATAGTGCAGGAAGGATTATTGTGTGGAAGGGGATGTTGTCTTTTCCTATGAAATAGAAGGTTCTGGTTTCTTTGTCGAACCAGTATTCCTTCCATCGTTCTGGTTCGCCGTGGTTCTTGAAATATTCAATCGTTGCCGATACGTAGCCAAGGACAGCTTCAACCCAGACATAGATTCTCTTGTCCTCTGCGCCGGGAAACGGCGCTTGGATTCCCCAGCTGACGTCTCTGGTTACTGCTCTCGGTTTCAGGCCTTCGTTTATCAGGCTTATGCTGAAGTTTCTAGTGCTGCTTGCCAATTGTTTGTTGTTTTTGAGGTAGTCGCCGATTTTTTCGGAAAGCTTTGGCAAGTCGAAGTACCAGTGCTTTGTTTTTTTCACAACAGGCGTGCTCTTGCAGATAGCACAATAAGGTTCTATTAACAACGTGGTTTCCAGCAGTCTTCCACAGTTTTCACATTGATCTCCCCGTGCTTTTTCATAGCCGCAATAGGGGCATTTTCCCTCTACGTATCTGTCTGGTAGAAAGCGACTACATTTTTCGCAGAACAGCATTTCAGTTTCTTGGGCGAAGATGTACCCGTTGTTGTATATTTCTGTCAGCGTCTTTTTGACGAATTCCTTGTGAACAGGATTCTCGGTTCTGGTGTAATTGTCGAAGGATATTCCCCAGTCCTTGAGTAGCCCAGAAAGCTTTGCATGATTTTTGTCGGTGAGTTCTTTGGGTGAAATGCCCAACCTCACTGATTCAACCTCTACTGGCGTTCCATGCTCGTCTGAGCCGCTAACCATGATGACATCTTCACCCTTGAGCCTACAATAACGTGCAAAAACATCTGCGGACAGTATTGACCCAACCATGTTACCCAAGTGTGGAAGACTGTGAAGGTAAGGCCAAGCGGATGTGACTAGAGTTTTCAATTCCATTGACCCTCCATTATCCATAGCAGCGAACTAAAGGAATAGAAGTTCTTTTACTTAGACTATTCGGTGCAACTTGTAGTGATAACGGACCAGAAAGGTGGAAGATCTCAAGACCCTCCTCAAAGTCACGCTGCGATCTGGGTTCTTCTTTACGCTCAAAGTGCCATTTCTGACATGAACTAGGTATTCAAGCATTCCTGCTCAGCCGTAAGATCCTCACAAGGGATAGAACCCGCGCTATCCAGAGATAGGAATTCGAAGCTTGAAGGGTTGAAACAAAGTTTCACAAATCTTAAATATAGTTATATCGAATTTGATAATTGTTCGTTGAAGGGTGAGGCAAACCTACAGGGCATGTTGACGGGCTTCTGCGGAGAGCATCATAGAAGCCGATGAGCTGGATATCATCAAGATTGTCGGCACCCTTCAAGAGCGTTCAAAGAGAAAGCGCAATGAAACAAGTTACCTAAACATGAAAGAGAGAAAGGAGGAAAAATGAGAGATGAAGTCACAGAGAATGTTGCTATTGAGCTTGGTAATACTTGCACTAAGTAGTATCTCTTTAGGCATGGCTGAAACTTCCGTGGACTTGAAAAAGAATATGCCAACGATTGCAGGTGCGGGGGTAGTGAGCATCTCCAATGCAATACTTGAAGCAGCCATTCAGACAAGCACGGGAGCAAGTGGTGTTGGTACCTATACAATTCGCACAGGAACAAATCATCCTAACCCATTCCAGAACGTTCTTTATGGCGGTGCTAGCCTAGATCCATGGAGTTCTTATAATACGATTAAGGTCTATGATACGAACAGGGAATATGTGACTACCTCGCGTGCCACCATAACTCCCGATCCTGGTTTTCTACTTGTTCTTCTCGATAGTTGCAATGCGACGATCGATATCCAAACTCCAACGGTGGTGAGAATTCATTGGGACACCTTTGAAAAAATACGCATCTTTCAAGAGGTTGGTGTACAAGGAACAACCATGGCTAACACAAAAGTATACATTTCAGTGTGGATAAACAACTTTGATAATGTTGCACATTACTTGGGCTTCAGGTTTCTAAGTGATCTCATGATTGACGGATGGGATGGTTCATGGCTGAGACCGAGCGGAACAGGCCCATGGCTGGACGCAGAGACAATTTGGGCGCCACCAACATTCACTTTCTGGCAAACTACAAACTATCCTCTTCAACCAGTGTTCTACATATATGGATATTACTCACCCACGCCTACTGAATTGACATTTGCGTATTGGCAAGACAGCTTTAAGGTTGCCTATCTTTACACTCCATCTGGCAAAGTAATTGGTTCTACTGTGCCAAGCACTGGGGGAGCAAAAGATAGTGCTGTATTGTACTACTGGGGAGATGCTCCGATAGAAGTACTTCCAGGTGGCAATACATCGGTAAAACAAGAGATCCCACCGCCTGTGGTTCCAGTTGGCGGCGTTTTTGTTCCAGTCAACAAGCTTGGTTTGCTAGCTCCCTACATTGGCTTAACGTCAACAACCTTGGTTGCAACAGTTGCGGCAGCAGTCTACGTTAAACGCGTTAAGCGTAGAAAAGAGAAGCAATGAGCAGACTATTCCACCCAATATGAAACTCTCTTTTTCTATCTCAGGCGTTGTAAGGAATGGCAAAAAAGGAAAATCTTGGAACTAAGGCTAAAATCAGAGCTGCAAAAGAGAAGGAAAGGCGATTATTCACCACGGCCTTTCTGGCTGTTACTCTCCTCCTCAGTGCTCTTTCAGCCTATTTCATCTACACGTTATTGAATCCCTCTGGAGATCAGAGTCCTATACAGCCCAGCGCACAGTTTAAGCCCAGAAACCCCATTTCTGGACTGAGAGCCGCACTAGTTGACCATTTGAACGCAACCTCACCTAACCCTATCTTCGTCCAAAGCGTAGCGGATATCTTGACCGAAGCAGGTTACACGGTTGACTATTATGATTCTGAGAAGGTAACGATTGCGTTTTACAGGAACTTGCCGACGTATGGCTATGGTTTGGTGGTTTTGCGAGTGCATTCAGGCTTTGTAGAGGGAGGTGGGAATTTCACATTTTTATTTTCTTCTGAGCCATATAGCACGCAAAAATACGTCAAGGAACAGCTAACAGACCAGCTCATGATCGTTAGGCTTCAACTGGGGGGTCCTACGTACTTCGGAATAGACGAGGAATTCGTCAGATTAAACATGAAAGGAAAATTCAGCAAGACTCTGATTGTCATGATGGGCTGTAACGGATTGACCCTCAGCAATATGGCTCAAGCATTCGTGGAAAAGGGAGCCAAAGCTTACATAAGCTGGAACGCCGCGGTTTCATCTTCTCATACGGATCTAGCCACGGAGAGACTGGTGCAATTCCTGATTCAGGCGAAACTGGAAATCGCACGCGCGGTCGAAACCACGATGAAGGAAGTAGGAGAAGATCCATGTTACCGAAGCCAATTGACCTACTACCCACTTGACGCGGGAAACCAAACGGTAAACGACTAGAACAAATCGAAGATAAAGATAGGTGATAGGTTGGACAGAAAATTCTTTACAGGAATAGCAGCGGTGCTTCTGTCCTGCGTGTTAGTTGTCACAGTAGCTGTCCAGGTAGTTAGTAATTTGCATGTGACGATAAGCCCACAAGCTCCAACCACAAGTGACGACGTGTACGCAATGGTCAGCTTTAGCACTGGCGACACAAAGTACGAGGTTTCGTTCGGTCCATTGATTCAAGTCGGCAATACTTTTCAAGTCAATGTCAACCTCAGCCTTTTCGGACTTCCAATAGCTGGCCCTTGGTATTACAACCATACATACATCGTAGGTAGACTACCGGAACGTTCATACTGGGTTCACGTATATCTTTATCAGGACACATTAGGTCTAATTGCATCTACAACCAAGTCGTTCACTGTGTCAAACGCTACCGGTGTCGGAGGAATTGTCGTTCCTGTTGATAAACTTGGACTCCTGGCTCCCTACATAGGGTTGGTTCTAATAGTCTTAGTCGTTGCAGGTACAACAGCAGTTTGTGTCAAACGTTTTAGCGCGCATATTCTACATGTACGCGCTTTCTAATTACAACATGCCTTTCAGACTGCAGAACCTTTACAGGAAATTTCGTGGGTCTATCAAGGTTTGGGAAGGATAGCGGGTGTTCAGCAAGTCAAGCCAGTTTGGATGATTTTGAATGGGCTCCATTGATACTTGGCGCGCGCTACCTAGTCCATTCAACACCTTCGTCTTCAGAGTATACTTTGCGTTAGATAAATGCGACGACTTAGCAAGTGTCGGTAATTGAACTCAGCTTGATGATGTCATTCAAAACCGCGTATGCCGTCTGCTTTAGACCAGTGAACTGGGCTGATACAAAGATTTGCTGCGATGTCTCAAATGTCAGTTTGAGGGCCATGTCGCCGCCATTTACAGTGGTCAACGGATCATCTGAAGATACTAGCCTTGGAGCCACGGACATCTTTAACTTGTTTGCTTTCTTGGAGATATTGCAAACGAGTTTCACTTTTCTGTGCGACTGCTCTGCTTCCGTTATCATAGGTCCGATTTTTCTTATTCCTTCAATCTTCACGTTCTCTATCTTC
The DNA here is from genome assembly GCA_041479575.1 of Bathyarchaeia archaeon. Taxonomy (GTDB): domain Archaea; phylum Thermoproteota; class Bathyarchaeia; order Bathyarchaeales; family Bathycorpusculaceae; genus DASPPK01. Next base: position 270 of record JBGOYH010000097.1, on the reverse strand, counting down.
GCACCTCTCTTGAAAAAGGAATTAGCCAAGATTACCACTTTTCTGGCAGCATCTATCCCGTCGATATCATCGGAATAGTTTGGTTCAGCCCACCCTTCTCTTATTGCGTAGTTTAGGGCAGTCTGGAAATCTCTGCCTTTCTCCATTTCTCCTATTACGAAGTTTGTTGTGGCGTTGAGTATTCCTTCAAGATGCATGAGGTGATCAGCTTTGAAACATGATTCAACCATGCAGAAAACGGGGAGATGCGCTGCAACTGTTGCCTCGTAG
>JBGOYH010000096.1:0-8070 GCA_041479575.1 Bathyarchaeia archaeon | reverse complement strand
GTATCCCTAATGCGCACATATGTTGCTTTTAAATTTTTCTTCTGATTCTGGATCCTATTCTCAAAAAAGTCGGCAAAAAAGCGCTTCTAGCTCACGGCTTGCCCTATTTCTTGTTTGAATTTCTCAGTTTCCATAAAAAATGTGTGTATGATTTCCGCGTTCGCTTTTAATCGTCAATTCTTGCGTCTGATGGGCTCTTCTGTTCGTCAGATGCGGTCATGCGATTCTAGCTGAATTCTTTTACAATCTGGTCGACAGTCATTACTTTTGCATTGTAAACGTTTTTCAAGTATGCCAACCCTTGTTCTTGGTCTTCTTTGGTGAAGGCTTCAACTCCGTCTTCTGCGATTGTGATTTTGTATCCTCTGAAGAAGGCGTCTGCGGCTGTGTGTCTGACGCACATGTTTGTATGCAGTCCCGTGAGTATGACTGTTTTGACACCTTCGCTTTTATAGAGACTTCGCATCAGCATGTCTAGGCCTGTCTCGTGGAAACCGCTGTAGGTTCTTTTTTCAACGATGTAATCTTTCTTTGTGGGTTCCAGTTCAGGAATTACTTCGGCGCCTTTGGTGCCTTTTATCGCGTGTTTTCCCCATTTGGCCACTACTTCCTCGTCAATTGGAAGATGCGCGTCATTGCTGTAAATGACTGGGATGCCGTGTTGTCGTGCGGCTGTGACAAGTTTCTTGATGTTAGGAATTATGCGCAGAGCTCTCTCGCATTTCAACTCGCCGGTGACGAAGTCATTAAGCATGTCGATAACTATTACGGCTTTTCTGTCCAATTCAGTTCTACTCCTAGAAGAATGTGAGTGAAGGGTGATGAAAAAATAGTTTGTGGTGGAACTACTTTGAAGTCATCAGACTGTAGAAGCCGTCGGTGAATTTTTCTGATGTGCGTTTCTTGACGAGTACGGTGTCTTCTATTCTGATGCCTCCCCATCCTGGGAAGTATATGCCTGGCTCGTCTGTGACAACGTTTCCTACGGTCAGCTTGTCTTTGCTTATTGTGCCTAGTGTGGGTTGTTCATGGATTTCCAAGCCTACGCCATGACCCAAGCCGTGGTTGAAGTTTTCGCCGTAACCAGCGTCTTCTATGACTTTGCGGGCTACTTGGTCTATGTCTTTTCCTTTTGCTTTGGCTTTTATGGCTTGGTAGGCTTTTTCTTGGGCTGTTTTCACTACTTGGTAAAGCTTTTCTTGTTTCTGTGAAGGTTTGTCAGCGACAAAGGTTCTTGTCATGTCTGATCGGTAGTATTCGTACGTGCTGCCTATGTCCACGACCACCAAGTCGCCTTTGTGGATTTCTCTGTCTGCGCAGCCGCCGTGGGGATACGCGGAGCGGATGCCTGAAGCGACGATTGTTTCAAATGCTGTGCCGTAGCCTTTGTTTTTGCGCATTGCGTATTCAATTTCTGCCGCGACGTCGATCTCAGTCACGCCGGGTCTTATTGTTTCGTAGGCTGTCTTCATTCCTGCAACAGTTATTTTTCCGGCTTTTCGCATGCGTTCGAGTTCTTCTTCATCTTTCACTTTTCGAAGTTCCCAGACGAGGTTTCCCTGCATTTTCAGTTTTGTCTTCCCTCGGAGGGCTTTTGCAAGGGGGCGGTAGAGGTCGTAGCTCAATGCGTCTACAGCTAGTTTCTTGATGTTCAAAGCCTTGAACTGAGGGCCGATTTTTTCAACTAGTTTTTCGCCTCGTTTCATAAGTTCAACTTTGAATCCTTTTGCTTCTGCTTTCGTCTGGTCATGGTTCACGCCGAAGACGTAGAGCATGTCTTCGCCTTTTTTTGGTATTAAAAGGCATGTCGCGCCGGGAGTTCCAGTGAGGTACAACAGGTTGGCTTCGTTTGCGATTAGAAATGCGTCGAATTTTCTCTTTTCAAAGGCCAGTTGCTTAAGAGCTTCTATTCTCTTCAATGTTGTTCACCTCTATGAAAGAATCTTTTAGTATGGCTTTTGAGCTAAAATGTTTTGCCCTTTTTTTAGCCGCCGCTCACGACGGGCATCAGGGTGACGCGATCGCTGTTTTTGAGTTTTGTTTTGACACCTTTCAACTGGTTGAGCAGGTAACCGTTGACGGTTGCCATGAAATTTGATTTTACGTCTAGGCCGCCGGATTCGTAGACGGCCTTTTTGAAGGGTTCCCCGTATTTTTTGGACAGCAGCATAAGCAGGTCTGCGATGGATGCGCGGTCTTCTATCTCGATTTCTTCTTGCCTTTTGCTGCCAATTATGTTCTTGATGTGCCCGAGATATTCAACTTTGACTTTCAATGTGAGCACCGATTTCTTCTAACAATTCTAGAGCCAGTGTTGTTATTTATCCGTTTCAGTTCGCGTGCGCGCTCTTTCAATGGAAACTACATTCAGAACATTAGTTGACAATTCTTTTATGTTTGCCAAACAGTCTAGTCTCTAGGTGCTTTCACCCATGTTTGTTAAGGAAAAGTTGCGTGAACTAGAGCAACAAAAGGAGAAATGGGAGAAGGAGACTGTTGTGAAAAGTTTCGAAAAACTTCCTGAGAGAGGCGAGTTCTCCACAAGCTCAGACATCCCTGTCAATAGGGTTTACACGCCGCTTGACATCGCGAACGTCGATTACCCCAAAAAACTAGGGTTTCCGGGCGAATATCCACTTACGCGTGGGGTCTATACGACGATGTATCGGGCTCGTCTTTGGACCATGCGGCAGTATGCTGGTTTTGGTACGGCTGAACAGACGAATAAGCGTTTCAAGTATTTGCTTGGGCATGGGCAGACTGGTTTAAGTGTTGCCTTTGACTTTCCAACGCAAGTTGGATACGATTGCGACCATCCCTTATCGCTTGGCGAAGTTGGAAAAGTCGGTGTCAGCGCAAGCACGCTCAAGGACATGGAGATTCTGTTTGATGGAATCCCCCTTGACAAGGTAACCACTTCTATGACGATTAACGCCCCCGCAAACGTTCTGTTAGCTATTTATATTGCCGTCGGGCAGAAACAGGGCGTTGAACAATCAAGACTGGGTGGCACCGTTCAGAATGATGTCTTGAAAGAGTACGTGGCACGGGGCATGTACATATTTCCCCCGAAACCATCGATGCGCATGATTACAGACATATTTGTCTATTGCAGTCAGAAAATGCCGCAATGGAACACCATAAGCATAAGCGGCTACCACATACGTGAAGCTGGCGCAACAGCGGTTCAGGAAGTCGCTTTCACGTTTGCCAATGCAATTGCTTACGTGCAGGCAGCCATTGACCGAGGTTTAGATGTTGACAAGTTCGCGGGAAGACTGTCTTTCTTTTTTGCAGCTCACAACAACTTCTTGGAGGAAATTGCCAAGTTCAGAGCAGCCCGTCGTTTATGGGCCAAGATCATGCGGGAACGTTTCAAAGCCAAGAATCTTAACTCATGGATGCTGCGTTTCCACACTCAGACATCAGGAGTTGCGCTTACAGCTCAGCAACCGTACAACAACGTTGTGCGCGTAGCTTTGCAGGCCTTATCGGCTGTTCTGGGAGGAACTCAGTCTTTGCATACCAATTCGTTTGATGAAGCATATGCGTTGCCAAGCGAGCAGGCGGTTGCCGTTGCCCTGAGAACACAGCAGATAATTGCTCACGAAAGCGGCGTGGTTGACACTGTCGATCCGCTTGCTGGTTCATACTATGTTGAGCATTTGACGAATGAGATTGAGGAGAGGGCGCAAAAATATATTGAACAGATCGACGGCATGGGAGGAGCAGTTTCTGCTATCGAGAAGGGTTTCATGCAACGCGAGATTACTGAAAGCGCATATCGTTTCCAGAAAGAGGTTGAAGCAAAGAAACGGATTGTTGTTGGAGTGAATGACTATGTCGGCGAAGAGGAAGTTCCAATCAAGACGTTACAGGTGGATCCAGCGGTGGAGAAGACCCTCGTGGAGCAGTTGAAGGAGATTAAGCGCCAGAGAAATCAACCTAAAGTAAATGAGACACTGAACAAGTTACGCAACGCAGCTGAACAGGAAAACGAGAGTCTGATGCCCTTCATACTTCAGGCCGTCAAAGAATATGCGACTCTAGGCGAAATATGCGGCACTCTCCGCGAAGTCTTCGGTGAATACAAACCGCTTTCCATCTTCTAGCCGACTACGAAAAGCGGTTCTCCTTCGCTTACTGATGAGCCCTCAGAAACATAGACTTCCTTCACAGCACCTGCTTTGGAAGATGTGATTTCATTCTCCATTTTCATGGCCTCAACTACACATAACACTTGACCAGCCTTCACTTGGTCTCCTTTCTTCACTTTGACGGAGACTATTTTGCCTGTCATTGGCGCCGTTACTGCACCTTCAACAACCTGCTTGTTCGCAGCCGCTCTTCTTGCTGGTGTTGCCATGACCGGCTCAAAAGTTGTCAATGCCACTTTTTTCGCTGCAACTCTGACCTCGGTCTTAAACGTTGCTCCATCAACTTTTACTGAAAATTCTTTCCCCTGCTCAACCTTGGGCAGTTCGACTTTGTAGGTTTTACCGTCTACATTAACTGTGAATGGTTTTCCGAGGCTGGTTTTGCCAGTTGCCAGCTTTACGAATCGGGTTTTGCCGTCTGATTTGATGGCGAAGGAGCTTTCTCCATTTCTTGTGAGTTCAATTTTTCTGAGTTTTCCATCGACGAAGACTTCGTATTCTGGCATCGTCACGCACCGTGTTGGGGTTGGTTCTGACGAGCTGTCAACACCCAGTATGATTGTGAGTTCTTTGTCTTTGGCAATGTAAGCGCTTTCACGCCTGACAGGCTCTGCAGGTAGTTCACTGCTACTGCCGAAAGAGCAGCTACTTCCTCAAGTTCTGCAAGCCTCTCAAGCGGTATTCCAGGCTTAGCTTCCTCGCGTTTCGTTTTTCTTTTCTTGAAGAATTCCAGGGCAGTTTGAGGAAAAAGCACGTAGGTTATCTTGTCTTCTTCAGATTCGAGGTAGGGTTTTACATCGTCTGGAATCTTGTCAAGAGCTGGTTCAAGAAGGTCTGCCGGACGGCAGGTAATGGGTTTTTCATCGCCAATAATCTTCTTCTTTATCTTCTCATCTATAGGCGCTGGCGGCTTGCCATAAAGCCCTTTAACATAGTCCTTAATCTCTTTGGGCACTATGCTGTAACGTTTTCCTGAGATAACGTTCAACACAGCTTGTATCCCAACGAGCTGACTGGTCGGCGTCACCAACGGTGGATAACCCAGTTCTTTTCTGACCTTCGGGACTTCTTCAAGAACCTCATTCAACCTGTCAAGTGCTTTTTGTTCTCGCAATTGTTCCAGCAGGTTTGAAAACATACCCCCGGGGATTTGATGGACAATTATCGAGGCGTCAACCCGTTCGGCCTTCGGATCGATCAGTTTCAAGGGATCGTAATATTTCTCACGCAGTTCCCTGAAGTATTGTGCGATTTCGTTTAGCAATTCGCTGTCCAAACCGGTGTCGTAAGGAGTTCCCTTCAACGCGGCGACGACAGATTCCACAGGTGGTTGTGATGTTCCCCAAGCTAGAGGCGAGAACGCAGTGTCCAGGATGTCTGCGCCTGCTTCGCAGGCATGGAAGTATGTCATCATGACCATGCCGCTTGTACTATGACTGTGCATTTGCACTGGCAAGCCTACCTCTTTTTTCAAGGCTGAAACGAGCTCATAGGCAGGCTGAGGAGCGAGCATTCCAGCCATGTCTTTGATGCAAATGGAATCGCAATCCAGTTCTGCCAGCTTCCCGGCAAACCGGACGAAGTATTCGACCGTGTGGAATGGACTAAGAGTGTAGCTTATTGTGCCCTGAGCGTGTTTGTCCACTTTCTTGACGGTTTTGATGGCGACTTCCATGTTTCTTATGTCATTCAAAGCGTCAAAAACTCTGAAGATATCTATTCCGTTTTCAGCTGCTTTCTCCACGAATTTCACTACAACATCATCTGGATAGTTGCGGTAACCGACAACGTTCTGTCCCCGCAGAAGCATCTGAAGCGGAGTTTTCTTCACTTGTTTTTTCAATTGGCGAATTCGTTCCCATGGATCCTCAGCAAGATAGCGTATGGCAACGTCGAACGTGGCCCCGCCCCAAGCTTCAAGCGAGAAAAAGCCAACCTGATCCATTTTCTCAGCTATGGGAAGCATTGTGTCTGTTCGCATTCTGGTTGCAATCAGACTTTGATGTGCATCTCTAAAGGTAGTATCAGTTATCTTAACCTGTTTTGGAGCCAAATCAAGCTGACCTCAACAGTATACCTAGATCAGGAAATTGAAGAATGACTTGAAGATGTATTAAACTATAATGGTAAGTTTGAGTGTTTTCTTGATGGTCTGGGTTCGCGTTTTGTGGCCAAGCTTTCGAGTGCGCTGATGAGTTTGGGTCGAGTTACCGCAGGTTCGATTACTTCGTCTACGTAGCCTTTCTGTGCAGCTATGTAGGGACTCGCAAATTTCTGGCGGTATTCAGTGACGAGTTCATTGTGTTTCTGTTTTGGATCTTTGGCTTCGGCTATTTCTTTTCTGAAGATGATGTTTATTGCTCCATGTGGTCCCATGACTGCTATTTCGGCTGTTGGCCACGCATAGTTTATGTCTGCGCCGCTGTGTTTTGAACCCATGACGTCATAGGCTCCTCCATAGTCTTTTCTGACGATCACAGTGATTTTGGGCACGGTTGCTTCGCAGTATGCATAGAGCAGTTTTGAACCATGTTTGATTATTCCACCGTGCTCCTGTTCTATGCCTGGCAGGAAACCTGGAACATCAACAAACGTTATTATTGGAATGTTGAAGGAGTCGCAGAACCGTACGAATCTTCCAGCTTTCATCGAGCTGTTTATGTCCAAAGCTCCAGAGTAGTGAGCAGGTTGGTTCGCGACTATGCCTACTGTTTTGCCGTTGAGTCGTGCAAACCCTATCACAATGTTCTGCGCCCAGAGTGCCTGGATTTCGAAGAATTCACCGTTATCCACTATTCGATTGATGATTTCTTTGACATCATAGGGCTTGTCGGGGTCATCAGGCAGGACTTTGGCCAAGTTCTCGTCAGTGCGGTTGGGATCGTCTCCCGCCTCAACGACTGGTGGATCTTCCAAATAGTTGCTTGGAAGGTAGCTCAAGAGTTTCTTAATGATTTGCATACATTGTTCTTCGTCTTTTGCGATGAGATGTGTCACTCCGCTGGTTGAACTGTGAACCATTGCTCCGCCCAATTCTTCGAAGCTTACCTCTTGTCCCAGAACGGTTTTGACAACGTCTGGGCCGGTGATGAACATGTGGCTTGTTTTGTCAACCATTATTATGAAGTCGGTGAGGGCAGGTGAATATACTGCTCCTCCAGCGCATGGACCCAGTATCGCTGATATCTGCGGAACAACGCCTGAGCTTATGACGTTTCGGAAGAAAATATCGCCATACCCAGCTAGGCTTGCCACGCCTTCCTGAATGCGTGCGCCGCCGCTGTCGTTCAAACCTATTACTGGAGCGCCTGTCTTCAAGGCTAGGTCCATGAGTTTGCATACTTTTTTTGCGAACATTTCGCCTAGTGAGCCGCCGAAGACTGTGAAATCCTGTGAGAACACGTAGACTAGTCGTCCGTCAATCGTGCCGTAGCCCGTTACAACGCCGTCGCCAGGTATTTTCTTGTCACCTATGCCGAACTCTGTGCATTGATGGACGACAAAACGGTCGAGTTCGTTGAAGCTTTCTGGGTCAAGCAGAAGATCGATGCGTTCTCTGGCCGTCCGCTTGCCTTTGGCGTGTTGTTCTTCGATCCGCTTCTGTCCGCCGCCCAGCTTAGCTTGATTGTTAAGCTCCCTCAAATGATTGATTTTCTCGTCAACTGTCGGCTCCTTTTTTGGGCTCAACTTGCATCCCCACATTTTGCTCTATACTATTGTGCAGGTATTTAGAACATATGGGCAACTTGCAGGCTAGTTTGCATGGTTTCTATGGTTTTTCGACAAGCTCTAACAGAACACCACGAGTGCTCTTCGGATGCACAAATGCAATCTTTGCTCCCTCAGCGCCAGCCCTCGGCTTCTCATCTATCAACGTTACGCCTTTGCGTTTGAATTCCTCAAGCACTGCTTC
>JBGOYH010000095.1:0-8079 GCA_041479575.1 Bathyarchaeia archaeon | reverse complement strand
GACCTGTGCAGACTTTGTCAATCTGCTGCTTCAACCAAGATTTCTGCACCTCGGTTCCTTTGCGAAGGTTGATGAGAACGATTACCCTTATGATGTCGGGCAATTCCTGAATTTCAAAAGACAAACCCGTCAGTCACCATAAGCCGTTGAAGATGTGAGACCAGAACTAATAACTTTTGCGTGACTCCCCAGTGAAGCAGTCATGCCGACGGCAGACAATAATTAGGATGAAGTCTTGCGCAAGCCTCTGCCGAAACTTCTCGAAGCTTATTAACAGCACCCGACATCAGGACCGGGAACATGCCAAACTCCAGCCTTCTCGGTTGACTCATCATCCGCGAACATTGATACTGAGACCTGAAATGCTCACTTACACAGCGTGCCCCATCAGTCAGGTAAAGGGCTCACGAAAAACGTTTTCTGCATTATCCGAAAGATCATGAACACGCACAATCTTCAAGATTTAACTCAAAAAACGAATGCCAGAAGGGTAAAAATGATCTGGAAGTGTAAATTCCATCATACCATCCTAGCTTAGGAAACTCAAAGGACCCGAAGCAGTCTCCCTTCTTGTATTGCACGGTTTTCAACTCAGACTTGAAAAACCTGAGAAGTGAATTCCAAACTTTCGCCATCAAAACCTTCTGACGAGAAGAAGAAGAGTTGATTGCCCCAGAAAGGCGAAAGCGCGTGCTGTTGAAATTTCATCATGAAAACTGCGCGAACGGCAAGGACAATACCATAATCATGCCTCAAGAAGACCAGACCGCAGTACCGTACGTGCTGAAAACCTAGGGGGGAGGGGGTAGGTCATTTTTGACTGATTTTCAACCAAAAACCATGTTGAACAGTCCTTCACGTCCATGTTAACAACATGCTGGAACAAAAAAGCGATGTGATCGTCCCTTAGATCCTATAACTCACCTATGACCTGCAGAACAACGGTCCTGCGTCTCGGATAGACATCCGTCTCCACAAAAAGCAGCGATTGCCACGTACCAAAATCCGCGTGACCGTCAATAACCGGCAGCGTCCTGTCTGGAGGAAAAAGAATCGACCTCAAATGCGAATGCGCGTTCGACGAGTGCTCATACTCACCGCGCCTCGGAACAATCTTTTCCAAAAGCACCCTAATGTCCTCCAAAAGGCCACACTCGTTCTCCGTCAAAATCAAGACACCCGTTGCATGCGGCGCAAAAACATGCACCAACCCATTCCTCACACCAGACTTAGCAACAGCTTCCTGAACCTTACCAGTCAAGTCGACAAATTCTATCTCGCCTTTCGTCGAAAAACTATGCGTCATGTTAAAAACCTTAAACTCCGGCATAACCCTTCACCCCAACACTTTCGCCATCGTGACTTCGTCTATGTACTTCCCTTCCCTCAAATGCTTCCCAGGAACCCGACCAGTCTGCACAAACCCAACCTTCTCATACACATGAATCGCTCGCCTGTTAGTCGCATAAACAGAAAGAACCAAAAGCCTCAACCCCATCCTCTCCGCTTGCCCAATATGAACCTTCATAATCTCAGTGCCAATTCCCAAGTCCCTAAAACCTTTCTTCACCACAATGCCGACTACGCCAACATGAGCTTCGCTGCCCCTTCCCCTATGCAGATCAGAAGACGCAATAACCTTTCCACCGACCTCGGCAACCAAAAGAAAAATCTCATCCTTCTCGAGACGAGCAAGCACACCAGCCAGCCAGTCTGCCTCCTCCTCCCTCGAAAATCTCGTATCCACAACTATCTCAGCTTTCTCCTCAACCAAAGAATTAATCAGCTCAAGCAAGTCATCCAAGTCTTCCCACCTAGGCGTTCTCAAAACAACCTTCCGCCCGTCGCTAGCGCACAAAGTCTCAACCACTTGCCCCGACTTCATACGCCAACCTAAAGCAAGACAGCCTTAATAGTTTTTCAAAAAATCCATCTGGAGATTCTCAAAAGAGAAGTGACTGCGGCGATGCTTTCGTATACGACGGCTGAAAGCTCGTTAGACTGGAGGCAAATGGTGATATGCAAAAGAACGCTGTATTACCGTATCAACCAATATCACCAACTAGGAAAACACGCATCCGTACAAGCAAGAAGTTTCGCACTTTCAGCCTATAGGGACCGGAACAAATCCATGTGCTCATGGAAGAGAAGCCAGAATTCCGCTCCTCTGATCCTTGAATCTGGCAAGCGAAAACTGTTGGCAACAAGTGGAAACCGACGCCTATAGCCATTGTCGCTGTATACAGAAGCATCACCCAGGGTCAGCTCAAAGCCCGATGGTCACGCCTTGAATCGCTAATTGCTCTGCACTAGAACCCAACCTACAACCGCTCAGGAACCTGGAAATGCATGGTTGTGCTTCAATAAAGGGTAAGCAAGGGAAGAGCTTCTGAAGCGACAAGTTCCTGAAACTTGGGTTCCAAAAACCATGCAGAGTTTCTCCTCTACTTGGCAGAGAGACGACTGGCCACATTGAGCCTTTTCCGCAAGAAAAAAAGGCGAAAACATCGAAGCGAAAACGAAGTATAATGATGCTGGCTTCGCATGGAGATTTTCGTCGGTTTTTATATGAGGCCCTAGGCAAGTCCATGCCTCTACCTGAAATGGAGAGTCAAAAGGGCTAAAATGAGCTTTTCTTCGCCTTTAGGCTTATTTTTGGGCCTTTATATTTCCGCTTTTGCCCAAAAAACAACGACTATTTTTTCCTCAGATAATTTCGAACAAGAACATCCATACAAGATAGTCTGAATTCACAAAAAGACCACGAATGGAGTCGAAATTGAAAAAGCAGCCGTTCGCACTCTCGTTCAGAGAACGACTTGAAGTCTCCATTTTCCACAAAAAAGAGGCCTATGTTATCAGTTCTTTCATATTGCTAATTCTGAAATACCGCTTTAATTGCTCACTGTGCTGTGTTTTTGACAGAGAAAGGACACCAAAGGTGCGAGTCTTGACCCCGAACCCTTTTGGAAATGCTGTTGAGAATCTGGAAAGAAATGTCAACGGAAGAAAAGTCAGCGTCCAGTGGGACTGGGGGAAATTCAAAAGCACCGAAGGCTTTCCCGTTGATGATAACCTGATAAATTGGGCTATTGGACAGGATCAAGCCCTCAAAGAATGCTTCTTATGCTTGGACGAGTGGGTTCACAAACTCAAGTGGCTGGAAAAAAACAAATGGTATGAAAACTGGAGTGATCCAAATAAGTCGAAAGCATCTGCCAAGAGTCTGATCAGTCCTGGGCCTTATCTCCTGTTGCTAGGAGATCCTGGAACTGGCAAGTCATTGATAGGCAGGGCCCTGTCTGAAAAATTGACACAAGTCTACAAAGAGAATGGTATACAACTAACCGACACCCTTTGCTGGAAAAACCCGCTTTTACCAAGCCAACCAAAAATCTCAATCTACAAAGCAGGCGACGCAAAGAAGATACTTCACAAGGAACAGCGCCAAGAACTCAAAAGAAAATTCATCACAAGAATTGGGCTTAAAGCCCTGCAAATTCTGATGGTTTCAATGGGCTTGTTCCTGATCGCTCTCGGGTTCTACTTCATTTACCAGGCATGGACATCTTGGCAAGCGAATCCAATGTATTTGGGCGAGCCTCTACAGCAATTTTACGGCAACAGTTTCATTGACTACTTAGTCAGCAAATTCGTAGGCTTGGTGCCTTTGACGTTCATACCGGGAGGAAGCCTGATCTTCTTTGGAATATTCACATGGTGGTTCTCTAAACTCGGAGGGACTGGTAACCTCAAAGGCATCGGTGGCGCCCAACAGTCAGATGTTCCAAAACTAATCGTCGACAACGGCTCGGGACATGCACCTTTCGTTGATGCTACAGGACATCGGAGCGCTCAACTCTTTGGTTCAATAGCTTGGGATCCATATCAGACAGGGGGCTTAGGCACGCCCGAGCACCAAAGAGTAAGCGCGGGTGACGTACACATTGCGTCGTTAGGTATTCTCTACATCGACGAGGTAAAGAACCTAGATCCTGACGAAGCAGTAACCTTGCTGACAGTGCTTGAAGATGGGCAGCTGCCGATAACCTTACGAGGTAGATTGAACGGCGGAGACACGGCGGCCATGGCTGTTTCAACTGAACCAGTTCCTGCAATAACTTTCCTTGTTGGCGCCGGCAATTTTGACAGCATAGGTCAGATTCATCCTGCATTGATGGATCGAATCTATGGATATGGTAAAGTTGTAAGAATGAACAATGACATGCCGAACACCGTTGAAAACAGGCGCAAGTATGTGCAGTGGATTGCACAGGAAGTAAAAAGGTTTCACCTTATACCGCTCAGCAGAGAAGCATGTGAAGAAATCGTTGAGGAAGGTAGACGCAGAAGCAACAAGAAAGACGCGTTAACGACGAGATTCAGACCTTTAATTTCAATTATTAAGACTGCTTCAACTTTGGCGATGAACGAGGGCAGGCAGCTTGTAGAACGGCGATATGTGACAGAAGCTGCTGAACAGCACTGCAAGACAATTCAGATGCAAATACTTGAACACAACATGCAGGAAAGAGGTAAACTGCTTGAGATTGCGCCGAAAGGGGTCAAACTTGGGCAAATGCATGGTCTCGCTGTTGTCAACGACCCGTACAGCGGTGAAATGACGGGAAGCGTCTTGAACGTAAAAGCTCAAATGGTGAAGAGATCTGCGCTTCCAAGAGACTATTCTTTCAAGGGTTACTACAAAGTGACAGGAGTAGCTAAGGGTCAAAGCTTCATTTCGGACAGCATAGCGAAGGTTAGAAGCGTCATCTTGCAGAGGTATGGCGTCGACATCGCACAGGATTATCTTACTCACATCGACTTCGCGCAGTCTTACGGAGTAGATGGGCCCTCAGCAGGCGTCACGATGACAATACTGTTGTGCTCGCTTATCGAGGGCAGACCAGTAAGACAAGACGTGGCTGTGACTGGAGAAATCAACCTAGGCGTAGGAGACGCAATTCAAATAACCGCGGTAGGCGGTCTTTACGAGAAGATCAAGGCTGCAGAGGCATGGGGATTCAAGAAAGTTGTAATCCCGCAAAAGAACTATGAAAATTCGATTGACGTGAAAGATTATAGTATACAGGTTGTGCCTGCCGCAACCTTGGACGATTATCTTAAGGAATGTTTAGTTGAAAAGCCAATTCTCAGCGTTCCTGTCCAGGCCTGGAAACGAAGAACACTCTGACAAACCGTTCGTTCAATAGTTTTTTATCTCTAGTTCCGCCAACAATATTCTGTGGTGAATTGCTAGAGGTTTCTTTTAATGGTCAGAGAGATCGACAAGGACGCAATTCGTAGGTGGCGTAAAAGAGGTTTCTACAGCGAAAACGCGTTGGTGAAGCTTTTGCAGAAGAACGGGTACCATTCTGTACGAGTGCCCGTTAGCAATCCGAGCCTCAACCCGTTGCCAGACGTAATGGCGAGGAAAGATTCAGACATGTATGCTTTCGAAGTGAAGAACGCAGGGTACTATGCTTATTTTCCGAAGCAGCAAGTCGATAAACTTTTCAGATTTCTAAACGAACTTATTCCGCTGGACAACAGTCATAAACACGCTGTACTCGCGGCGCATTTAGGCAAGAAATGGATTTTCAGGGAAGTAAACTGGAAGGATTATGAAAAAGCGAGACTTCCAGAAAAAATAAGGATACTGAAAAGAGACAGAGGAAATCTAGATGTAACGAAGGGGAGATGAATGAAATGAAAAGCGCTCAAACAGTAGTTTTAACATCCCGTCTCTGCAAGACTTACGAGGCATTCGAGGCAAAGATCGAGGTCTTGAAAGACTTAGACTTGGAAGTCAAAGACGGCGAATTTACGGTCATCAGTGGTCCTTCGGGCTCAGGTAAAACGACGCTTCTCAACATGATAGGCGGAATTGACAAGCCGACAAGTGGAAGTATCTTTGTGTTTGATGAAGACCTAGCAACAAAGGACGAGGATTTCCTGGCGAGTTTCAGATGTGCCAAAGTTGGCTATGTTTTTCAATCTTACAATCTTGTTTCCACTTTGACCGTTGCTGAGAATGTTGCTTTTCCAATGGAATGGGTTAGAAAGCCTGAAGATCAGATAAAGAAACATGTCGATGAATTGTTGGAAATCGTGGGACTACGTCAAAGATCGGAGCATTTCCCATTTCAATTAAGCGGCGGTGAGCAACAACGCGTGGCCTTTGCACGAGCACTTGCCAATAGTCCCCCACTCCTGCTTGCCGACGAACCGACGGGCAACTTGGACAAAAAAACAAGCTTTCAGATTGTTCAAATTCTGCAGACTTTGAAGGATGAAGGAAAAACCGTTATTGTCGCGAGTCACGACTCAAGAATCAACGAGCTTGGCGACCACAAGTTGTGGTTGGAAGACGGGAAGCTGATGAAACAGAATGAGTAGCACTTCTTTTTCACTCAATGATTTGCTTCGAAGAAAACTGCAAACGGTATTGGTTGTTTTCAGTTTGGCTTTGTCTGTCGGTTCAACGTTGTTCTTGCTTCTTTTTGCTGAGAAGGTTGGTTTGGGCATCTCGCTTGTGGTTGAAGGCAAGCTTACGGCTGGTTTTTCAGGCATATTTGCGCCTTTCATCTTGCTCCTGGTTGTTTTGATTCTATCTGCTGGTGGTGTAATGGTGTCATTCATGGTGTCTATGATGATGTCCCAGAGAATACGGGACATCGGCCTGATGAAGGCAACAGGCTGTCCAAACGACCTGATCTTCGGATACTTCTTCACCGAGCTTCTTGTTGTAACTTTTTTGGGCTGCTTGATAGGCGTATTCTTTGGTTTGGTGGCTGATTTTGCCTCGACGAGTCTTTTTGGCGGCATTGGTCCGCAGGTTTCCAAGGTTTCCTTCGATTTTTGGCTTATCTTGATTGTTTTTGTTCTGTATCTTGTGCTTGCGTTGATTGTCGGGGCCAAACCAATCTTTGATGCGTCCAGAGTGAAACCAGTTAAAGCAATTTCACCTACCTATTATTTGGGACTGTCCAAAGAGTCAGGTTCCAAGGTGCTTTCGAAATCTGGTTTCACGTTGAAAATGGCGTTGAGAAGTCTTGTCCGCCACAAGTCACCTACAATCAAGGTTGTTCTGTGCCTCAGCATCGTATTCACGCTCGTGACTGTCGGAGTCGCGGGAGGATTGATTGCTGGTCAGACAACCAAGAGCTGGGTTGAGAGAGCGATAGGCACGAATGTGGCTTTGATAGCGCATAAAGATGTTTGCAACCAGTACTCACAGTTGCTGAAAGAGTTTTCTGCCGGAAGCATGGATTTACAGTTTAACTATACAAATGAAAGATACTGGATCACTGACGGTCTTCTTGATCAACTACGCTTCATGCACGGAAACACTGGCGTCGATGCACGTTTGCTACTAAAAACGTTTGCAGGAGAGGTCCAAGGCATCGTGCTGGGAGACACGACCAACCAAACCACAACTGTTGGGGACAGCCGCAAAGAAGAGACTTTGATAATCGGCGTAGAGCCAGACAAAGTTCTAAGTACCTGGCTCGTGAGGGGCAGTTTTCTCAGATCTGATCAAACGTTTGAAGTCGTTATAGGCGATACGCTGTCAACGAACATGTTCTCTGAACCATTGGTTCAAAGGATGAAAATATTAAACAGGACGTTGGATGTGGTTGGCATCTGCATTGATCCGATCAACAACGGAAAAGTCGTTTACGCTCCCATCAAAACGTTGCAGAGCATGACGGGCATTTCAAGACCAAACTTGATTTTGGTAGGCCTTGATCCTTCGGCCAATAGAACGGAGCTTCTGAGCCATATCGCGGCGGTCGTTCATGCTCAAGACCAGGAATTTTCGGTTTTGGACCTCGATTCTGTGCTTGATGAGAGTCTTGACTTTTTGGGGTACATTTGGTCTTCCGTTCTGCTTCTTCCTCTATTCTCCTTGGCTGCTGCTTCGCTGTGTTTGGTTGGCTATGTAGTGTTGACTATCGATGCGCAGCGTCAAGAGTTCGGTATCTTGAGAGCCGTTGGCGCAAGGCCTAGAACTGTTGCTGGCATCGTTTCGGGACAGAGCCTCCTTGTTTTGTTGTCAAGTTATGGACTTGGAGT
>JBGOYH010000094.1:0-8172 GCA_041479575.1 Bathyarchaeia archaeon | reverse complement strand
CGTGGAAATCTTCACGCTTAAACCCTTGTCTATCATGAACTTTGCTCTCTTGATAATATCATAACACGATATACTGAGCAAGGTTCAATAGAATGAGTTATATGCGCGAGCCGTACAATGTTGCGGGCGGCGAGCGTTTGGAACCCGAAGTCCACATTGTAGAGCGTTACTTGCAATTGGTGAGAAAGTGTTTCACGATGACGAACGTAATGCTAGAAGGCGGCAAAGAAATTGACTTGCTCGCAGTCAACCCAATTTCAGGAGATAAGTTTCACATCGAGGTAAGAGTAACCATTGAGAGAGCGTTCAGGCTGAGGCTGGTTGACACTCGGACAAAGAACGGCCGCAAACACCGGAGGGGCATGGACACGCTGAACGAAATCAAGTTTTCGCACCCGACTGTGGCTAAAGCCGTTACGGAAATCTTTGGCAACAGCGAATACAAGAAAGTGCTGGTTGTGTGGGATGTTGAAGAAGAGAGCGTGCTGAACAAGCGAAAAGCCTCTATGACACAGAGGTTTGGAAAATGTCAGACCTCATGGACGAGTTGATTCAAGAAGTGAAAACGAAGGCCTACCGAGACGATGTTCTGAGGACACTACAGCTTATCTCAGGCAGAGTTGGCAAAACCTAACTGCATTTCGGAAATCTAGGAATACTCTCCTGGTGCGCGCGGTGAACGCAAGATTTAACTTGTCCAACAATGCATTGGATAACTGCGGGATGAAGCAATGAGAATCCTTCACACTGCAGACATCCATTTGAGGACATTCGGAGACGAAAGATGGAATGCACTTCAGACCCTGATTGAAATTGGAAAGAAAGAGAAAATCGGAATTTTCGTGATAAGCGGCGACCTTTTTGATGCAAAGATCGATGCGGAGAATCTGCGGCCCAAAATCCGAGAAATCTTCTCCAACAATGGTTTCAACGTTGTCTTGATACCCGGAAACCATGACTACGACGTGTACAAGGATATGTATTTTGGCGCGGATGCAACTGTTTTAACCGATGCGGACAAACCATTTGCGGAAGAAGACGTTCGCATATGGGGAATACCATTCGAGCATGGTGAAAGTGGAGTACTCGAAACACTCCGACATTTGAAGACCAAGCTTAATGAGCAGCATACAAACGTCATAGTCTACCATGGAGAACTGGTTGACGCATTCTTCTCTAGAAAAGATCTTGGTGAAGAGGGTGAACAAAGATACATGCCAATCAGACTCTCTTACCTCAAAGATATCAATGTCCAATATGTCCTAGCAGGGCATTTCCATTCACGTTTCGACGTAAGAGCATTAGAAGATGGAGGATATTTTGTGTACCCGGGATCACCTATTTCCATAACTAAGAAGGAAACAGGGCAGAGAAACGTCAACATTTTTGAAGTTGGAGAGAAGCCCAGACCATACGCCCTAGACACTCCTCACTTTGAGGATTTAGTAGTAGACCTTGACCCTTTTGCACATGAGCATCCAGTAGAAACGATAAAAGCATGTGTGAAAAAAGCCCATCCTGCCGCACGTGTTCTTCTCACAGTCAAAGGATTTGTCGACAGTGAAAAAATCGGAGCCAAAGAACAAGAACTAGTTGGCGCCATGAAGAAAGTCACCAAAGGAAAGTGCGTTGAGGAACACTTCGAATTCCAGGACATTCACGGCATTCTTAGTGACGATCTTTTCAGGAACTTCATGAGTAAACTTGATCGAAGCGATCTTGAGGACGAGAAGAAGAAGCAACTCGTAGATATAGCCATTAGAGCAATGATGGAGGCAAAGGCATGAAAATAGACGAATTCAAGATAACTAGATACGGTCCCTTGCCAGACTCTGGCCGAATCGAACTACAAAGCTTCAATCTCTTTTTCGGCGAAAACGAGGATGGAAAGACTCTTGCAATAGACGCCTTAGTAAAGCTGATGTTCGGGCAGAACATCAAGGATTTTGAACGGATCAACAGAGTGGAAGAGAGCCCAGATGGATATGTTGTAATAAGAGATGACAAGAACAAAGAAATCAAAATCCCTGAAAAGGGGACTTTCACAAAAATCACAAACTTAACTCCTTCAGAATGTCGGAATGTCTTCATAATAAGAAATAGCGATCTCCAAGTCTCATCCCCAGAAGGTGAATTTTACACCACTGTGGCAAACCGACTTGTGGGCTTGAGAACAGACGAGCTTTCTAGAATAGAAGAGAGTCTTAGAGAGATCGGCAAGATCACACCGAACGGCTCATTTGAAGAAGGCAAGGACCAAAAACTGAAATCCAGAATAAAAAAAGCAGGCAAGCTTGTTGAGAAAATCCAAGAACTTGCTGAGAAAATGAAAGACGAGGATTTTGACAAACTTGAAAGGGAGGAATTGGAACGCGGAGAAGAGATAGAACAAGTCAAGCACGAAACAGAAAACTTGGAGAATGCCAGAAAAAGGGAGAAATACGAAAAAGGCAAGAGAGCACTAGAAAGGTATAATGAAGACTCTGCGAGTCTTTGCGACTTAGAAAGGTACGAAGAAGAAGATGAACAACTATGGAGAGATTGTACAAGAGAGAGTGAAACCCATAGGAAACAGAAAGAGGAATTGGTCAAGGAACTTGAGGAAAACCAAAAAAATCTAACTGAAGAAACAGTCAAACTCGCCGCGAAAAGAAGAGATTTTGGGGTTCTTCAAGAGGTGAAAAAGAAGCTGGACGATGAGGTCAGGCTTGAACTGAGGAACTACGAAACAAAGAGCAGCGAGTTAGCTCTCCAAAAGAGCCGAAACAATTTCCTCACTCCTGTGGAAGTGGTATCAACAGCACTCCTCTTCGTATCATTGATTGGAGTTGTTTTCAGTTCATCACTGATGTTTTATGTCTTAGTTGCAGCATCCTCTCTACTGACTGTAATATCATGGGCATTGAAATTTCAATATGTCAGAAACAAGGCGAGACTCTCAGCTTTGTTTGAAAAGATCAGACTCTCCACCTCAAAACACGATCTGGGCGCAGAAACCGCTGAACAGATACTATCAAAGATTCAGAAGTTTGATGAAGAATATGCCGTAGAATCCAGCGAATTGCAAGAAATAGAAAGAAGAACTGAGAATTTCGAGTCCAAGATAGGCGAGTTGCAGAATGAGAAGATCCCGAAGCTGGAAACGAAAATTGGCGACGTAAGCGAGAAAATCGGGGAGATAAAAAGGAAGTCAGGAGAGGAATCGCTTCCCGCTTACACGAAAAAGCTTCGTCAGAAAGAAGCACGTCAGAAGTCAATGGGAGAACAAGAAAGAATCTTAGAAAACCTCTTGGAGTCCAAGAGCAAGAAGAGTGAAGAGAACATTCCGTTTTGGACGAAGGAAATCAGCGAGCTTGAAGAATACAGGGACAATGCCAAGGACACAAAATACAAAGAGGCTACCATGTCCGCCCTTAAAGAAAAACAGAGAGTACTTGAAGCTGCCCAGGAAGAAGCAATAAGGAAGATGTCTTCAGCTCAAGAGAGACTGGCAGAAAAAGAACGAGAGACAAATGAGATTCTGCGATCAGAAGAATACTTGTGCTGCAAGACTTACATAGATTTGGAGGCTCTTAAGAACGCATTACAAAGGTTTGTGGATGAAAATGAAAGCAATAGAGACAACGTCTTGCAGGTTATTGGAATCTTCGATGAAATAAGAAACGAAGAGAAGAATAAGGTCTCGGACTTGTTTGGCGACACGAGCAGCGTCTCCAAATACTTTAAAGAAATAACAGATGGATTATACGATGCAGTGTACTTCAAGGCAGACACTGGAGAAATTCGAGTGAAACGCAGAGATGGAGTGATGTTAGAAGCAGAAAAACTCTCAGGAGGAGCTTACGATCAACTATATCTTTCTATACGACTTGCCCTTGGAGAAAAACTACTAAAAGGCAACAAGGCCTTCTTCATTATGGACGATCCCTTCATAAAAGCTGACAAAAAAAGGCTGCAGAATCAGATGAACATACTGAAAAGAATATCCAATTCGGGATGGCAGATTATGTACTTCACTGCTAAAGATGAGATCAAGGATGCTCTAAAGGAAGACCTAGCAAACAAAAGCATCAATTATATCGCAACTCGTGGTATAGTTGCTTAGGTCATTGGAGGAGCGCGCGCATAAGTCGGCAAATGATTCTTTCTTGCGAGTTTGCATTCGATAAGTTCTTAAATCCCAGGTCCAGCTCATTGTCATATGAAGAAGGAAGAACATATGCGGCTCAGTTATACGGTCCAACTGGGTGTTCTCGTGATGACTGCTCTTGCCGGGACTGGCTTTGCGATTAGCCTTATCTTTCTGTTCTGGGAATTGACTGACCCCTACCGCGCATACTTGGACCGTAGCTTGTACTATGTAGGATTTTCAGGCGCTCTGACCCTTGTAGGGTTAATCATCTTAAGTCTCATGAAGCGTTCACAAAAACCTCCCGCACAGATTGAGCTTGGCAGTGCAAATGAGAAAAAAGAGGGTTAATGGCAGCAACCATGTGAAATGTGTGGTCTATCGGCAACCAGCGATCTTCCGTGAGTTGGCAAAATGACTTGCCCTGAATTGTTCAGAATTGACTTGTTTCTATTCGAGATGAATGACATGTCCTTTGTGGTGTAAATGAGTCTCGGGTCATTCAGCAAAAGTGTGTCTGGCTTATTCTCTTCGTTTGGAAGACAAAGATCGAACCCTCGCGCGCGACACCAAGTTTCAGGACGCAAGAGTTTTTACCCTTCGCATTCGTCATCGATGGTTGATGTCTAAGTCCGAAGCGAACTTCGTCTACCCAAAAAATGTGCGGTTTCAATGCACGCGATGCACGCTGTGCTGTGGTGACACTGAAACAAGATCAAGGCACATTCTCATCTTGAGGAAGGAGGCAGAGACGATTTCGGAAACCACGTGCAAAACCATCAAAGCATTCGCCCATCAAACAAGAGGGCACGAACCCTACGTCTATGAAATGAGAAAAAATGGAAATGGTAAATGTGTCTTTCTCGAAGGTGATGCATGTTCCATATACGGTTCAAGACCACTTATTTGCCGGTACTATCCCTTTGAGTTAAAATCACAAGAAAGTGGAAAATGCGAATTCTCTTTCACTACTGAATGCCAAGGCCTTGCTTCGGGTGATGTTCTGAAAGAGTTCTACTTCAAAGCTTTGTTTCGAATAGCCCGTGAGCGACTTGGTTGAAGTGAAGCTGCCTGTGTTTATGAGGATTGGTTTGAAGATTGGGCGGTGTTGAAAGCGGGAGTCTGCATTGCAACAGATGGTGGAGGCGCATGGGCCATGAGTGGGCGTTGTTGGACGTGCTTGTGGCCGCAGCCGCACTCGATGCCGACTGTCTGGCCATGGTGTTTTATCGGTCGCCATTTTGTGTAGCCGCAACTGGATTTCTGTCGGTGTATCGTCCAAAGTTGCTTGGCTTCTGTAGGCGTTATCGGCGCGTAGTGTTTCGCTTTCGTAGAATACCAGATTGCATAAACTATGAGGCAGGCCCACAAGGCGGGCGCGATTAACCACAGGTTGGACGTGAATGGATCGATCATGCTTTCACCATGTGTATTTGTGTTGTGCACACATACGATATGTCTTTTTGCGGACATATCAACTTATAGTATATGCTATATTACGATATAAACGTTTTGGAGCACCGATCGTTAAACTCTCAGACTAAAACTGTTGAAGCACATCCTTCTTCTCAACAATATAACCACAATAATGGCACTTCAACAACAGAGGCTCTTCGCAGTCAACATAAAACTTGGTCTTCACAGGCTCGTTAGTATTGCTTATGCAAGCGGGATTCGCACATTTGATAATGTTGTCAATGACCTTCGGCAGTTTCACCTCTTCTTTCTTCACAACCTTGTAGTCGCGTATAATGTTGATGCTTGCATGGGGAGCAATCAAAGCGATCTTGTGCACTTCTTGAGGCTTCAACTCTCTACCCTCAATCTTGACAATATCTTTCTTCTTCAACCGTTTGCTCGGCACGTTGATTGCAATAGTGATTGGGCTTTCCTCTTTTCCAGTGATTCCCAAAATCCTTACGACGTCCAACGCGTGCCCGCTTGTTATGTGGTCAATGACAGTGCCATTCTTGATTTTTGAAACACGCAATTCAGTTTCGCTCATGTGAAATCCCCCGATCAAGAAAACGCTTATGCGACGAACCTAGATAAAAGACTTTTACCCATGAAACCTGATCTGTTGTGGAATGATCTGAAGACTTATTAGGAATCGGACAGACTTCTTTTTTTGGGGGAACAATGTGGCAAAAAAGAAAAGCTGGACTGAAAAACTCGAAGACAGCAAAGATCTGCCAAGAGTTGAGAAAATCACCGAGAAAATGAGTAAAAAATGGGGCACCGGGACAATTGTCATTCCTGCACCGAAAGAAGTCGACGGAATTATGAGAAAAGTACCAGAAGGAAAAGTAATCACAATAAACGAAATCCGCAGAACGTTGGCGAACAAACATAAAGCATCAATGTGTTGTCCAATAACTACTGGCATTTTTGCCCGGATTGCGGCTGGCGCTGCTGAAGAGCAGAAGGCTAGGACCAAAGAGACCACGCCCTATTGGCGCACCCTGAAAGCTGGTGGGGTCATAAACGACAAATATCCAGGAGGAGTTGAAGGGCAGAAAAGACTCTTGGAAAAGGAAGGGCACAAAGTGGTCCAGAAAGGCAAGAATTACATCGTGGCTGACTACGAAAAATCATTAGCAACGGTATGAACGAGCATACCTGAAGTTCTGTGAAGCAGATTCCTCTCAACCTGCCGTGTTCACAAATTCTTATCTAGTAGTTGTGTAGAGTTGTTTTGGGTGCGATTTTGGGGTTCGAAGGCCGCGACATAATCTCAATCAAAGACTTTTCGAAAGATGAAATAAACTATGTTTTCAAAGTTGCTAAGAACATGGAGCCCCTAGCTGTTAAGGGTTCTGAGATGCTGAGGGGCAAGATTTTGGCAACACTTTTTTTCGAAGCGAGTACGCGTACTCGTTTGAGCTTCGAATCTGCAATGCACAGGCTGGGAGGCTCAACGATAGGCTTTGCCGAAGCGGAGACTGCTTCGGTGAAGAAAGGCGAGAACCTCGCTGATACGATACGTACAGTGGAAAATTACGCCGATGTAATTGCTATGAGACACCCACTTGAAGGTGCAGCTCGGTTGGCTGCGGAGTTCTCAAAGGTGCCCATTATCAACGGAGGAAGTGGGGCTGAAGAGCATCCGACGCAAGCTCTGTTGGACATGTACACGATGGTGAAGGAAAAAGGGAAGATCGAGAAGTTGAAAATCGCTTTCGTGGGCGATTTAAGGTATGGGAGGACCGTTCACTCCTTGGCATATGCGCTGTCATTGTTTGATGTTGAACTGTACTTGGTTTCTCCTGAGACACTCAGGATGAGGCGAGAGGTCCTTCAAACGATAAAAGAGCGCATACCAGTCACGGAAAAAACAAGTCTGGAAAGAATAGTTCCGCTTGTTGATGTTTTGTATGTTACGAGAATACAGAAGGAACGTTTTCCAGATCTAGCAGAGTATGCCAAGGTCAAAGGCTCATACAGAATCGACTTGGAAGCTCTGAGTGAAGCCAAGAAGGACCTGATAATTCTACATCCTCTTCCGAGAGTTGATGAAATCGCTCCGGAAGTTGACGACACGCCGTATGCGCGTTATTTCCAGCAGGTTCGAAACGGCATAGTTGTCCGGATGGCACTCTTGGCCCTGATACTTGGTGCAGTCAAATAGCAGCACTGTTATGCTGTAGTTCACGTGTTGGCGAAGCGGTCGAAGAAAGCTAATGCTCCTACCGCTCCGCATGAAGGGCACTTGTGGAGTAAGCCAAACCAACTCTTCTTGCAGTTAACACAATAAGTCAGTTTGCGTTCATACGTAAAAAGATCTGCCTGACCTTGCACAAGCTGCTTAGTTGTTTCCATCAGCTCTTGGGGCTCGTGTTTTGCTTCGCCAAGATCTATTGCCATTAGGCTTCCGCCGCCATGAGCTTCCGCCAGCTTGCTTTCAAAGGCCAAATGTTCTGGGGGGAGTTTTCCTGCTGTGAGCGTTAGGTTGCTGATGGTAGAGTAGAATGGTTTGTCTCTTGAACCTGAGAATTTGACTTTGGCTATTCCATACCTTTCCATGTCCACTTGCGCCAATCTTT
>JBGOYH010000093.1:0-8223 GCA_041479575.1 Bathyarchaeia archaeon | reverse complement strand
TCCTCAGAAGCCAAACCACTACTTTTCCCTCTTAAACGTGCCCTGTCCGCCAGCTTTGGAGACGCTTGTCACAACGTTTTCAGCGACTTTTTGTAGAATTTCTTCTCCATGTTTGTAGTCTTCAGCTAAAACTTCGATACTATATTTTGGTGCAGCAATCACGTAGAAGCGGAGTTTGGCGCTGCCCAGTTTTTCGCCTTTTTTGGCGTTTGCAAAGGCTTCTTTTAGGACTTTGACGCCGTCAGGTTTCATACAGCGAAGTTCAATCGTCCCTTTGACTTTAACCATCGGAATATGTATTCTTTCTTGGGCGACTTCAACGAATGCCTTGGCAATTTCTTCTGATATGCCCAGCTTCGTCAGGGTTTCGGGGCCTTCTTTCACGACTTTTTCAAAGCCTTCGTATAGCCCGTATTGTTCATCCAAGGGTTTTCCGGCTTTTTCATAAAGCTCTTCGGCTGACAGACCTGTTTTCTCGGAGACGCTTCGAAGTAATGCTTCTGCTTTCCTCTCCTTTTTCCAAACCATTATTTTTTCGATTTTTTCTCTTTTCGTAACACGTCTTAGTGACAGGTCTATGTGTCCTTTTTCCGTGTCTACACGTAATACTTTCAATACGACTTTTTGTCCTTCACGCACAAAATCGCGTATGTTTCTTATCCACGATGAGGATATTTCAGAAACGTGAAGCAACCCTTTCTTGCCATATTCATCCAGCTTCACGTAGGCGCCGTAATCAGTGACGGTTTCTACCGTGGCTATTATCAGGTCTCCTGGTTCTGGCCATTCTTGTTTTCTGAAGGCCATCTGTGTTTTTCATCCCTACTCGAAAACTGCTATTATTTCGCCTTTTATCTTTGCTTTACCACCAGAA
Organism: Bathyarchaeia archaeon; assembly: GCA_041479575.1. Taxonomy (GTDB): domain Archaea; phylum Thermoproteota; class Bathyarchaeia; order Bathyarchaeales; family Bathycorpusculaceae; genus DASPPK01. The sequence goes on along the minus strand of JBGOYH010000093.1, from coordinate 7,349 downwards.
GGTTCCGCAAGTTCAGTTCCGCAAACATTGCATACAACTTTGTTCACGGCGCTGCTGAACACCATCTGTTCGTTGCCGCACTTCAGGCATTTCACTCTGACGAAACTGCTTCTTGGTCTTGGAATTAGTTTTTCCCATTCTGACATAATTTTTCCCTCCATATTATGCGATGACCAGCTTTCTAAGCCTTATGCCATCCTTATGTCTCATATAACCGCAGACTTTGCATTTCAGCTTCAAGGTCTGCTTCTTGGTCGTTTTCGCAAACTCTTTTTGTAGAGGATATTTCTGTCCCCCGTAACCCCTCTTCTCTCGTAGACTGTGGTGGCGTTCGCCTTTTGCCTGAGGTCTCCTTTTTCCAGCCTTATACAGAGTCACTGAATGAGCTTGATGTTGCTTGCATCTTGGACAGTAAGTCTTGATTTCCTTGGGAACATTCACTTGGTTCACGACCGACTTTGCATAAAGGAAGCTACACCCGTTCTTATACTTTTTCGCCGCTTTTCACAAGGTCCAGGCTGTTTCATCAAGTTATTCTGACATCTGCTCACTTAGCCCAAGGCAGACCAAAACCAGGCGCAAACATCACTCTTAAATCATCGTTAGGCAATCTATTGAGACGTCGAAACCAAAAAAAAAAGTTGGGAAAACTGCAAATGCCAGACAGGGCACGCTTGATCGCTGAATTTCGTTTCCTGATGAAACCGTTGCCTCTTATCGCGTTCACAATACCATTTCTGATACTGTACAGCCTCTATCCGGCTTCGTATGAGTTAACATGGAAAGGCAGAACGTTCTATCTCTTTTTTCTATGGCTTGCTTTTTTGGAAATCATTTTGAACTGGGACAAGATTCCAAAAACCAAGATTCGGAATTTGAAGTCCCTGAGAACGTGGGCGTTTGTAGCTGCGATTGTGCTTCCAATATTGTACGTTGTTGCAGCCAACTATTGGGGGTTGAACACTGCAATCTTGGACTTTGGGAGGAACAACAACATTTCATACAACGTGTTAGAGTTTTTGCCACTATCAACAGAATACCTTGTTTTGACAGTACTTTTCGCTTTCATAATCTCTATATATTACGGAATTGATCAGTTGGGGAATTTTTCGATCTCCACCTTCTTCCTGGGCATAATTGGAATGGTCTACACGATTGACAATTTGTATCCATGGGGACGTTTCACCCCATTTCAGATTCTCGTGCCGACCACGACCATGCTTGCAGCAGGCGTTCTTGGTTTAATGGGGTTCGGGACAAGTATCAGCTTCAGTAATGATCCTCAAATGGGTTCTCTGACCCAGCTGAGAGTCTCGGCTTTGAATGGAAAGACCGCCACGTTCAACATTGCTTGGCCTTGTTCAGGCATTGAGAGTCTTCTGATCTATTCAGTAACGATTCTCCTGTTCTTGAAGAACAGCAGCATTCCCTGGAAGCAGAGAATAGTGTATTTCGTCTTCGGTGCCGTTATAACGTACTTCATCAATGCCTTACGAATTGCAACTATCTTCATAATTGCACTCAACGGCGGCGATGTCGGAGTCTTTCACAATTACTATGGTCAGTTGTACTCTATCTTTTGGATTATGTCCTACCCGCTCATAATAATGGCTAGCCGAGCGTTATGGGGAAGGATCGTGACGCCGAAGGCCGGTCTTAAGAAAGTTCCACGTCTTTCGCGTCCAGTTGAAGCTCCTGCATAAAACGTGGCTTAGTCAGTTTCCACTCTTTCAGCCAAGCCCTGCTTGACTAAGATTTTCGTGTTTTCTACAGGTAGAGCCGCTACATCTTCAACCTTGAATGGACCATAAGTCTTCATGTCTGCACCTATTATCGCAGGGACTTCCTTCAAAAACCGCAAGGCAGCCCTTTTGTGTTCAGTTTCTACTTTGAATTTGGGTGCTTGTCCTCGAATAATCTCTTTGGCAAAGTTCTGGACTGTTTCAGAAGAGGGCGAGATCTTTGAGTAAATCGTTTTTTCTTCAGGTGTGAGGCAATCCTGCGGTATTTCTTCTCCTTTGGCAACTTTGGCTACTATTTTTCGGTAACGTGTCTGAATCAATCCATGAACCATGAGTCTTGCATTTTCCATCTCCTTCTTGAGGAGGGTTGTTTTCAATGTTCTTTTGTCCAGCATGCGTCCTTCTTCTCTGAGCTTTCTCATGTACTCTGAGATTGTGGAGTAGAATTCAGGAGGAAGTTTTTCCAGTTCGCTTTCCTCAAGCTCAAGCTTCCAAGCATTGTACAACTCATTATACATTTTAGGCTATTACCTCCGCCCTTTTCTTGCATATCAACAATAGGGCAGCTGCGATGGGTAGATCAACCTTTTCGTTTCTGAAAGGACCAAATTCTTGGTTGCCTAACCGAAACTCAGGTGCATCAGAGACAAGAACGCTTACAGCGCCTCCTTTAAAGGCTATCGCACTCTTGAACGGATCGAAATCGTTGAGGGATTGAATTGGAAACTCTACTTTTTTGAAGCCTGTCTTGCCATGTAATGTGCCAGGCAGCCTGATGAGTCGATGAATGTCCGTTGTAACAACAGTGTCTACTCTGGCAGATTGAGACTTTTTGGAGAAGTCAACGAGTCTCCTGTAAGTTTCAGGTCCCAACCCTTTCATTACTCCCCACGGTCTGGATTCATTAAGGCTTTTCAAGATTGCATCCTTGTTCCTTGCGATAAGCTCAGCTGTATTCCTTTTCAGTCCAATGTTCTGGTAATCATCGATGGTTGCGTTGAGAATGATGCTGTGTATTCCTCGGGCTATCCGTCCACGCCAACCAATATCTTTCAAATTCACAGTTCTTGCATCCTCATCTTCTAGCCCGTGTAAACCGGCGTCAAATCCTAGACCCATGACGTAATCAACAATCTCTTTGCGTGCCATTGCGTCAAGGTCCTCAACCGCTTCATTTTCAACGTGAACATGGTATCCGCGATGGCCTGAGAAAAATAGGCTAACGTCTTTTTCAGAGAACCCAAAATCCTTCAAGAGAACGTCCAACAGTCTGGTCGTTTCAGCTTTAGCAGAGGTCAAACATTTTTCACATGGCCATGTGCTTTCCTCAAGCTTCTCTCCGCCGCAAGTAGGGCATTTCTGGGGCAGTTCGCCTTTTCCTTTGAATTCACATTTGATGCAGGTCCATTCGTCATGGACCTTGTCGCAAGATGTGGGAATATGGTCCGCGTCGATGTCAAAAATCAAGTCCGCGCCGATCCAACCTTTCATTCCCATTTCCGAAGCATCAGGTTGCTCATAGTAGGCACTTGAATAGTATACATCTGACGGGATCATTGAACGTAGAAAGCTCTGCAGTTCGCCTCTGGTCTTGAAGCCTTTGTGTCTGACCATGATTTTGTCTCTCATTAGCAACGCTGCAAATTCGCGTTCTTCAAACTTGCGTTTAACGCCAACTTCTTCAAAGCATTCAGTGTAGTATTGGAGGAACAGTTTTTGGATAAAATCGTAGGTCGGGTCAGACATTTCTCTCATAACAGGGATTTGGCATCGGGTATTTTAGTTTCTCTATATTTTCCGTAGCTGAAAACTGTCAGTAAAGCAATCCGATAGCGCGCGCAGCTACCTCATGGACTGGTCTCAACCTGAATATAGTCCAAATAGATGTCTGCATTTCTTGAGACGTTTACAGCTCTGACTTCGAAATCCAAAAGGGGTTTGTTGACGACGATCTGGAACTTCCAGTTCAGCCACACGGCCGTTGTCATCGGAGAAGTGGAAGAATAAGTCTCTGACGCTATGGTGCTCTGACCATTGTCCGAACAAAGATTCACAGTGAACAAATCGTTCGTTCCCTTAACCTGGAGTCTGAGGGTCACGTCGTATTTTCCTGGTGGCAATAGGGTTCTTGGGCCATACCAAAACATAGGGGAATCACCAAGGGACCCATTGAAATGCAGGACTAGGTCGCTTGACGACTCAGCGGCCGGGACGAGTTCTCCGCTATAAAGAATGAGACTATGGTGATCATATCTTGCTTGATAAGGCGCCAAAATTGTCTCATTCCCAGTGAAACCCTTCTTGAAAAGCACCACTCCATCTCCTGAGACTTGAACTTTAAAATCATCGCGCTCTCGCAACAAAGAGAAGATTACGCCGCTGGAATATGCATCCGCTTCAATATCCACGAGAGCATAGTCTACCTCACCAAGGATTTTTTTTGTGAAGTTTCTGCTTTCTGGCTTCTTGTCGGCATATACTGGACTTGGTACAACGTATGCGTTCATTCTGCTTGAAACATGTGGGAACAAGTTGTTCTGTGTTATTATTGAGGCGTTTGCAGGTATCCACGCAAGCACTTCATGAACCAGTTTTTCATGCTGATTGATCGGAGTCACTCCACCTCCAGACACAAAAACTGCGTATGGGCTTAAGGGCGATACAAACGCGAAAGCGATTACGGTGCACAAAAAGATGATTGCCAAACGTCTTTCCAGCCCCCTTAGAGAGAGAGAACTGTGGTCGGCGACGGCATAGACTGCTGCAACCAGAACGAAGGCTACTGCGTAGGCTGGGTACTGATCATAAATTATGTAATAATAGTAAAAGTTTGAGAAGAGGCTGTATACGAACCAAGGAACAGCTGGCAAAAGATATTTTGTCTTAAAAAATGACGTGAAGGCAAGTGGGAAGAAGAGTGCTGCCAAATATTGGGTTTTTAGCAATGAATCATAGCTGAGGGCAAGGAAGGCTCTGTCCGGATACCTGATTATATAAAATGGGATCATGACGGGGTCTGGGACTCCGAGGACGCTCCAGTTTGAAGAGGCTTTGAAGTTTGAAAGAAAAGCTGGGTTAACTGGGAAAAATGCGTCGCGAACCCAAATCGTCATTAGATACCAAACGGCAGAGAACACGAGGGTTACAACTGTTACTAGTAAGATAGTATCTTTGAACTTCTTAGTTTTCAGAACAGACAGAATATGCTTTCTATGCTGCACGGCAACAAGCAAGCCAACAAAGAAAACCGTCAATGCTGCATGTTCCTCAACCATCAAAGCAAGTGTTATGAAGATGAGGTAAGGCGTCCATTTTTGTCTTTCAAGAAAGTATATTGTTGAGAAGAAGAACAGTGGTAAGAAGCTTTGGAGGTGGAAATCGAACCAATTCATTCCCTGCAATGGAGGATACAGAAGAAAGATTGCGCCAAAAAAGAGCCCGACGAACCTGTATTTCGAGACCCAAAACGTAAGCTTGTATAAGGGTATGATCGCCAAAGCCAGAACAAAGGACTGGATTACGAGCAGCGATTGTGGGGCAGAATCGATCGCGTAGAATGGTAGTATCAGCAAAAGAATTGGACTGAAATGCGTTCCGAAGAAACTACCTGAAGGGTTAACTAGCAATTCGACATTACTATAAAAGAATCTTCCGTAATGGATTGTGGTCCAGAAAGATTGGTTGAATATGCCGAGATCCCACGCATAGGTTCTGAATTCGTAGTGCTTGAGTATCGTAAAATATGAGAAAGTGGCAGTGTAGATGATTATGGATATTGCCAGAAAGAGCCAAACTATTTCGACTCGGAACACTCTCTGACCGAGCCACTTTTCAAAATTCTCAGCGGTCAGTTTCCTAGAAAAACTCGTTGGCTCGTTAGTAGCCGTCAACCTGCCTCCACGTACATTAATCTTCGCTGTAAAATGATAAAACTATTTCTCTGCTTGAGCCCTGCTCTTTCTTGAAACTGTATGACAGTAAACGCTCATTTTCATCAATTCTGATTAATGGAGTCAGCACTTCTCAACAAAAAAGATGCAGCACGCGTAAAACCTAGTGCGCGCTATTTTGAGGTTGTGTTTTCAGAAGTTTTATATCTTTTCGCATTCATTCGACATTATGGTTGATACATCAAGCAGAGACCGAGCCTTGCTTCTAATTCTTCCAGGAATCTTTCTTGTATCATTTTCCAGTCTGATGCTGCAGGTCACAATCACACGAATATTCTCCGTTACCCTGTGGTATCACTACGCATTTGTCGCCGTCTCTGTTGCATTGTTCGGATGGGGGTTGGGCGGAATATTTCTGCACTTCCGCGGTCAGCAAACGGACGATAAATCAATAAGCACTGCCGCGTTGAGTTCGCTTGTCTTTGCGTTCTCCATACAAGCATGCCTGTGGATTGTTGTGCGATTATCATTGCCAATTTCCTATTTTGTCATCTACTATACCCTTTCCATGATCCCCTTTTTCGTAGGCGGATTTTCAAGTGCTCTTCTGTTTCGCGCGCGCTAGAAGTTGCTTCTACTTCTGTCTCACAGGAAAAGTAGTTATATGAAATGCAGAAGTATCTGATAAAATGTCTGACCAAAGGCGTTAGTGAGATGGCAAAGAGAAGCAGTGATTTGAGGGACTTCTATGAGAGCAGAGTCTGGAAAAGTCATCGGATAGGCAATCCTTACGAGGTTGTTCGGTTTCAAAACATCTTACATTTTCTGGGGACAAAGTCTGGAAATACAGTTCTTGATGCGGGTTGTGGTGGGGGGACCTACACTCGTATTCTGGCAAGGGCACAGTTGCTGATTGCAGTCGATGTCTCTTTCAATGCAGTCAAGACCGCCAAACAAAGCTTGGTTTCGGAAGACAATGTCTTCTTTATCGTCTGTGACTTGGAGCATTTGCCAATTAGGGACATGGCTGTCGATAGGGTTGCTTGTATTGATGTGTTGGAGCATGTTAAAAGACCGCAGAAAGCAGTGAATGAAATGTCACGTGTTCTTCGTTCAAATGGTCAGATGCTATTATTTGCGGCGTGCGGTGAAAATAGGTTTACACTCGAATACATGCTTAAACCCTTTTTTGGAAAAATCATAAACTCCATTCGTTCCACGCTTGGCCATGTGAGTATTTTCACAACCCAAAGCCTCAGAAGAATGCTTTCTCAAGACTTCGTGATTGCTCGCATCGAGTACATGCATCATTGGGCTGGATGGCTTTTTAAGTTCTGTTGGGACGCAACTCACGTGAATTCGCTTGAGGGTCATCAATCCCAGTTTGAAGCTTCTGGTTCAAGCTTGTCTCGAATCCTCTGGTTGCCTTTGGAAGCAGAATATGAGCTTTTCAAAAGCCGAAGCTTTGGCACTGAAATAATCGTAAACGCCGTAAAGAAAAACCCAGTCCGATAGAACCGTCGAGAGAGTAGCGCGCGCGCTAATAGTCACGAACTAGTTGGGTTTGGGTTTGGGCTCAAATTTACGGGACGTTATTATATGGTTTTCAGTGTTGGTGGCTGGATTCATTTGCGTTCCATGGCTGTTGAGAAAACAGTCAGCCAAACCGAAGGGCGCATTATCGTTTGTCCTCTTTTTTTCAATGTTAGGAGCTGGC
>JBGOYH010000092.1:0-8244 GCA_041479575.1 Bathyarchaeia archaeon | reverse complement strand
GTGGTGAGTGAGCCAAGCGCGTTAAGACCGTTGGAAAACGTTAACGGGTTCTTCCTCCTTTCTTCCCTGCCAGTTATCTCCTCTCCGCGCCCACGCTTGTTTCGGATCAAAACTGAAATTCGTATGGGAAGGTTCATGCCGTTCAGACGAACGCTTCGTAAAGCATTCATGACAGTAAACCGGCTTGCCTACCGTAGGCTTAAAAGGCACCATTGCAGTTTTACCGCACTCGGTGCACTTAACTTCAAACATTCTTTTTTGAGACATGTAGAATCACCTCTCTTAGCTTTGGGATAAAATTGAAAATGTAAATTCTCAATTATCACTAACCAAAAGCCCACGATGGACTTAAAGGTTTCCATCCACTAGCACCAGGAGCACCATTCTGAAAAGACACATGCTCTCCAGACCTGCGCCGAAACGTAGGAGAAAATGAGGCAGGTGGCAATGAACTGGAAAAAACGAAACAGACAACAGGACACGAACTCAGCCTATCTCTGGGCAATCAAGCTCTGCAAATGCCCTTTACTTTCCCTAATCTCCTTCTCACTTCCACGAACTTCCAGAGTAAGCCAGCCTGCGTAACAAACCGCTCGCAAAAGCCTTATCAAAATCGAAAAATCGATTGCACCCTTGCCGATTGGAAGGTGAGTTGCTTTCCGATAATCCTTTCCTAACGTCGCATCATGAACGTGAACATCCATCAATGTGTCTTTGAAGACGTGAACTGCTTCAGAAAGGCAGATACGAGCCTGATACAAGTGACCAACGTCTAAAAGAACACCCAGCTCTTCCAAACGAAACTTCGACACAAATTGACCGAAATCACCTATGTTTCGAAAAATAAAAGGGCGATAGCAAAATGATTCTAAAGCGACTTTGACATTGTATCTTCGTGCAAACTCTATTTCACGTTTCACCAACTTGAAAAAACGCGCTTTCGCGGCTTTCGAGAACTCTTCACCAGGTTCACATGTCCCCTCAAAAAAGGGCGGATGAATTGACAACAACGATGAATGTATTTCATCGCACAGCATCGTTCCACGACGTATTTGCCGTTTCATCCTACCATATTCTTCTTCGGTTGAAGCGAACTTCGAAGCATCGAAGGGACCTCCAACATGCACACTTCTTTTCATGTTCAGCTTGTCAAGCAATCTTCTCAAACGCTCGCCATCGATGGACGAGTAGTCTGTAAGCGGTCCAATCTCAATAGCCTTGAAACCCAACGAAGCTGTTTTCCACACAAATCTTAGAAGTCCATCGCTATCGTAAGGTAGATCAGTTTTGAAGAATCCTCTCGGAGCTTCGTGAAGGGCAACGATCATGTTCTAACCTTTCTCTTCAAATCGAAACTGCCGTTCAATAATGCTCATGAATATGCACTGTTCGAAAGGCATCATCATTTCAGCCGCGCCATACACGCCGTCATCAAAATCCACAGGCGCATCCTTGATCAACACGACAGGCGTTCGCTCAGTTGCCTCGCCCATCAACAAGTGTGCTGCAGAAGCCAAATCATCTGCAACAGCCTGCCGCGTAATCATGATCGACTTTCCGAACAAATCCTTTCTGCCTATGTCATCTTTTATAGGCTTGAATCCCGCAACTGCCAAGGCGAGCCCATTCGTGCCTTTCCTGAGAGGAACCAAACCACTGTCCACTATCAACACTGCAACATTTCTACCAGTCTTGTGTTTGATTCTATCCCTGAATTCTTTCGCAAATCTCTCAGGGTCACTTGGCCACAAAACTGCACAATCGCCAGGAGTGTTCTTGTTGTCTATTCCCGCGTTGGGAGTCATGACGCCATTCTTAAACGTCAAAATGGCCTTTTCAACTCCGCCGTAGATCCTGCCTGCTTCACGCAGAATCAATTCAGCGAATTCCGGCTTCAACGAATACTTTTTTGCAAACTCTTTTGCCTCTTCTGACGGTTTGATTTCGCTTAGTTTTGCAATTCGCCCCTCTGAATAGGACACAATTTTCGAGGTCAAGGCAAGCACGTCATTATCTTCCAACTGCAAGTTCTTGGTTCTCAACGATTCAAGAATCAACTCGACCAAGTCGTCTCCAACCTTGACGAGCCGCGTCTTGACAGCATAAAGCCTCATGCAAACCTAACCTCCATGCATGACAGGAACGAAAACCACTTCATCCCCATCATTTACTGCCGTCTCCAATCCGTCTAGGACCCCGATTTCTCGCCCATTCACGAGCACGAGCATGTTTGTTCTCGGCTCTCCAGACGCAGGGTCAACAAGAGCAGATTTGAGTCTAGGCAATCGCTCAACAACCCTGCTGACGAGAGCTCTCAACGAAACAGAACCCTTGAACCTGAGAGCTATCACGTCTTTGCCCGAGACACCGCGAAAAGAACCTACGAACTTCACATTAACAGTCATTTCACTCTTCCTTTCCCTCTCACAGAACAATTATCACTGAGACATCATTAACATTCGTACCCGTCGGTCCAGTAAAAACAAGGTCACCTAGCTTGGAGAAGAAGTGATACGAATCGTTCTCAGCCAGGAATTTCTCCGGAGCTAGCCCCATTTTTTTAGCTCGATCTAGGGTTCTTCCGTCAACAATAGATCCAGCAGCATCAGTGGGCCCGTCAACCCCGTCCGTACTTAAAGAAGCCACAACCACACCGTCCAAACTTCTCAGCTTCAATGCAGATGCCAAAGCAATCTCTTGGTTTCTACCGCCCTTGCCTTTTCCCGTGACAATCACAGTTGTCTCTCCTCCAGCAACAATTCCAGCCGGTCTATGAACGGGATTTCCAGAAACTAGAACCTCGCGGGCTATTGAAGCTAACACGGTACCCACGTGTCTGGCTTCTCCTTCCAGAGTTGAAGTCAGTAAAAGCGTGTTCAAACCTGACGACTTCAGACCAGTGCAGGCTGCTTGACTCGCAAAACGGTTGTTTCCAATGACAACATTGTAAACTTTTTTGAACGCTTCATCACCAGCTTTCGGAGTCTCAGGGATCAGACCTTTGTCACCGTCTGACAAAACTTTCTTGATTGACGACGGAGCTTTGCCCCATAAATCGTGTTTCTTCAATACTTGTATCGCATCGCTGAATGTCGTGGAGTCTGGAACAGTTGGGCCTGAAGCGATAAAATCCAACGGATCACCCATCACATCAGAAAGAATCAGATTCAAGATTGTAGCAGGATAACCCTTTTTGGCAAGCCAACCACCCTTGAAATCCGAAATGTGCTTTCGCACAGTGTTGATCTCGTTTATTGCTGCACCACTCTTCAGAAGAGCATCTGTAATCATCCTCTTGTCCGCAAGCGAGATGTTCCCACGCGGCAGAGGCATAAGACTTGAACCTCCGCCTGAGATCAAACATATAATCAAATCATGCTTATCTGCCTCCTCAGCGATCTCAAGCATCTTGCGTGTTCCTTCAACTCCTGCTTCATCTGGAACTGGATGGCTCGCGCCGTGAAGCTTTATGATGCGCGTCCTGTTCTTCGTTCCGTGTAAAACGTTGACAAGCCCATTTGCTATGCGTCCATCAAGAGCTTGTTCCAACGCTTCGGCCATCGAACCGCTTGCTTTGCCTCCGCCTACCACGTAGATATTCTTGAACTTTCTCAAGTCAAATGAATAAGAATCAACCTCTAAAATGGAATCCGTAAGTATGAGTCTCGTCTTTATTATCTGTCTAGGGTCAACAGCATTCAAAGCAGTCTCGAGGCTTCTCAATGCTAGTTCCCGGGCTTTTCGGTCAAGCTGAGTCTCGCCGTTTTTGATCAGCTGCTGCATGTTCGCTATTGCGGTCATCTGAAGTAAACCTCGGAGATTCTTCAAATATAAATGCGTAAGTGTAATAAGTCAAAGCTAATAAAGAATTCCGCAGAACTTTGTATGGTGAATTGCATGGCAAAACCGAAGGTCTATGTTACCAGAGATCTTCCTGAGAGAGGCTTGAAAATCATAAAGGAACACTTTGATGCTGAAGTTTGGCCTGAATACGCCCCGCCACCGAAAAAAGTCATAATTGACAAGGCAAAAGGCGTTGACGCTCTTGCTACGCTCTTGTCAGATAAGATAGATGCTGAAGTTTTTGACGCCGCGCCCAAACTGAAGATCGTTTGTCAGCTGGCTGTTGGTTTTGACAATATAGATATTCATGAAGCAACGAAAAGAGGCATCTACGTCACCAATACGCCTGAAGTGCTCACGGACACAACTGCAGACTTCGCATGGGCACTGCTCATGGCGCTTGCCAGACGAGTGGTTGAAGCGGACAAATACGTTCGCACTGGACAATGGAAAGTCGGCTGGCATCCCGACATGATGACCGGCAGAGACGTTTACGGAGCAACCATTGGCATCGTAGGCGCCGGAAGAATCGGTTATGCAGTAGCTAAGAGAGCAACTGGGTTCGATATGAAAATTCTATTCTATGACGTCATCCCGAGACCGGAAATTGAGAAGCTCGGAGCAAAGAAAGTTGATCTCGACACGCTTTTGAAGGAGTCAGACTTCGTCACCATTCACGTTCCGTTGATGAAAGAGACGCATCACTTGATAAACGAGCAGAAACTGAAGCTGATGAAGAAAACTGCCTACATCATAAACAATTCACGTGGACCAGTCGTGGATGAAAAAGCCTTGTACAAAGCGTTGAAGGAAGGCTGGATCGCAGGCGCAGGGTTAGATGTGTTTGAACAGGAACCTGCACCAATGGATAACCCATTGCTTAAGCTTGATAACGTGGTTGTCGCTCCACATATATCAAGTGCAAGCCTTGAAACCCGTGCAAAGATGTCTGAGATAGTCGCTGGCAACTTGGTCACCTTCTTCCAAGGAAAACAACCACCGAACCTGGTTAACCCGGACGCTATGAAAGTTCGGCCGCTGTCAAAGCTGTTCTAAACACGTGAAAATAATCACTTCTTCCCATACTTTTTTCCAAGTTGCAGGTAAAATGGTTAAATACTAATTCATTTCTACGTTTAATTTCCATTTCCAATCTAGGTGATTTGGGTGAGCTCTATCTTCGCAGATAGAATGAAGACTCTCGGAACAGAAACAGCTTTCGAAGTTCTTGCAAAGGCCAAGGCACTTGAAAAACAAGGAAAAGACGTAGTTCACTTGGAAATAGGCGAACCAGACTTTGACACTCCTAAGAACATCAAAGAAGCGGCGGAAAAAGCGCTCAAAGCAAGCTACACGCATTACACTCCTTCAGCAGGAATGCCTGAACTAAGACAAGCGATTGCGGAATACATTTCTGAAACCAGAAAGTTAGACGTGAAACCTGAGGAAGTAGTTGTCACACCAGGCGGCAAGCCGATAATGTTCTTCAGCATTCTAGCGTTGGTCAACCCTGGCGACGAGGTTCTGTATCCAAACCCGGGCTTTCCAATATACGAGTCTCTGATAAACTTTGTCGGCGCCAAACCAGTGCCCATACCGCTCAAGGAAGAGAATGAATTCAGCCTTGACCCTGAATACGTGAAGAAAAAGATAACGAAGAAGACAAAAATGATAATCCTCAACTCTCCAGAGAACCCGACAGGTGGCGTTGTCACTCGAGAACAGCTTAAGGTAATCGCCGACTGCATGAAAGACAGGGACGACGTGTTCGTGCTTTCAGACGAGATCTACAGTAGAATAATTTACGAAGGGAAACACGAGAGCATAACACAGTTTCTAGGGATGAAGGAAAAGACAATCATTCTGGACGGTTTCTCAAAGACTTACGCCATGACAGGGTGGAGACTTGGCTACGGTGTGATGCGGAAAGATTTAGCGGAGAAAGTGGCGCAGTTGATGACTAACTCAAACTCTTGCACTAACGCGTTTGTGCAGTTGGCTGGGGTTGAAGCGTTGAAAGGTCCACAGAAGGATGCAGAAAAGATGGTTGCCGAATTCAAGAAGCGACGCGAAGTCATAGTTGATGGGCTGAACAATATTAAGGGCATAACTTGCAAGAAGCCTCACGGAGCGTTCTACGTGTTTCCGAATATAACGGAAACTGGTATGGACTGTCGCAAGCTTGGAGACCACTTACTCTACAATGCAGGTGTTGCAGTGTTGCCTGGAACAAGCTTCGGCAAATTCGGTGAAGGCTACCTACGTTTGTCCTTTGCAAACTCTATTGAAAATATAAAGAAGGCATTGGACCGTATAGAGAAGTCTCTTAAGAAGCGTTAAGCTTCTTCAATCTTCTATTTTTTCTTCTGTCAAAGTCTCAACTATGTCTGACGCTAGTTGTATTAGGCTGTCTGCTTGTTTCATGGCTCTTTCGCCGTCAACCTCTTCTAGTTGAGATAGCTGTTGGACCATTCCTTCGATTTCGACAAGACATTTTAGAACTGGGTCCTCTATCATTTGAGACTGTGTCTTTTCGGCTGTTTCTCGTATGACGATTTCTACGAATGCAGGTTCTCCTAGGCTGTAGTAGACGGCGTTGCGGGCTTTTCTAACGGCTTCCAAAACTAGGCTTGGGGCCATGTAGGGCATTTTTCTTGCGGCTTGTAATTCTGCTTTTGCTTCTCGAAGGTATCTGAGTGCCCAGCCTTTTCTGTACTGGTCCATCAACTTTTTTCGTCTCTACGTTTGCTTTCAGGTCATCTTGTGCTGATAGGCTTATGCAGCTTCTTCTAGGGTCTCGGTCTCGCTTGGTTCTTCCATTGCTTCGGCTTCGGCTGCGAGGAAACGTGTTATGTACCCGGCAATCTGATTTCTTACTTTGGGCGTTCCTCCTTGAACTAGACTTTTGACTAGGTGTTTGTTGTTTTCAAAATCACGGGTGAATTTGTCGGGGAAACGTCTGACGAGTTCTTTGGCGGTTCGTTTGATCTGTTCTGTTCGTACACTTCCCAATCGAATTGCTCCTCTGTGGGTTTACTTTGTTTTTGTGTGCTCCATGTCTGATGACGCGCTGAAGCAACCTTTCATAAACATCACAAGGCTGATTTAACTTTACCTATCCCGACTGGTGGAGATTGTCTATGTTAGATTGGTGTTTATGTTGTCGTCAAGCTTCAAAGCATGTGTTGAGGGAGCTTCTGAGCAGAGGAGGGAAATTCGCAGGGCAGTGCCGTTGGTTATGGCGGTTGGTTTGCGGATCTTTGCGGTTGGGGTTGTTTTGAGCGTGTTTGTTTTCACGCAGACTACAAGTCGCAATGCGGATCCGCGTCCTTTTCCCATGATGTTTGTAGGCTTGGTGATTTTTGTTTTCGGAGTGTTCATGTATGTTTGGGTGCGTGTCATCGCTCGGGCGGATGCCTTAGACACGGGTACATTAGATTTTGTCGACAGAAGTAAGGATGACTATTTTGCAAGGTGAATACGCGTGCTGAAGTGTAGGCCTACTCAACATGGTTTTTGATTGAAAATCAGCCAAAAACTACCTACCCCCTCCCCCCTAGGTTTTCAGCACGCACAGTATCGTCGTGTGGTCTTCTTCAGGCATTGGGATGGTATCGTCCTTGGCTTTTGCAGTTTTTGCATGTTGGAATTTCAAGAGTGTGCTCTTTCATTTCAGATTGCTGATTTGGTGGTGAAATCGCAGGTTGGCACGTTGAGTGTGGTGCCTCTTGTGCGCGCGCGAATCGTCGTGTTGGTCTCGTTGATCAGATCTTTTGCTGTCAAGATGCTTTTTCCTAAAGACGTGCGGCAGGCTACTATCGTCTTCAATTCTTATCTACTACTTCACCTTTGTTCTGAC
Source organism: Bathyarchaeia archaeon (assembly GCA_041479575.1). GTDB lineage: Archaea > Thermoproteota > Bathyarchaeia > Bathyarchaeales > Bathycorpusculaceae > DASPPK01. Next base: position 542 of record JBGOYH010000092.1, on the reverse strand, counting down.
TTGGTGAACAGATTGCTTAGGGAAGCTTGGATGCTTGCGATTGAGGCTCTCAGCTGGATGGAAATGCGAAGGCTGAGTGAACCGCTTGCCTTAGCGAAAACCATCCGACAGTTGAATATACAGGATCGAGATGCTATCAGACTTGCACGATTGCTTGTGGTCGAAACCGTGCGAAGGCGAAACTTCATAGATGCCTTCATAAACATCGCAATGAAACCCGCGAATCTAAGTCATTTCAGCCTTGGAATCCAAGCCTTCCTGCGACTTTATGTGTACCAAACAAGATTCGCTAAGAACTGGTCTAGAATCGATTTGAATGAAGCCGAAAATACAGTGAGACTTGCTCGTTCAATTTTGGGATGGCGGACACTGCAACCAATTGAGCCATTTCTGGGCCTGCTCCTTACGCAAAAGCCTGCAGTGGTTCTCGAACAAAAAAATGATGCGGCCCGAGTTGGACTACAGACTTTTCATCCAGCATGGTTTGTTGAATATTGCTTCAAGCTTTTCGGTAGAAAGGAAGCAACTGCAATTTTAGAATC
>JBGOYH010000091.1:0-8261 GCA_041479575.1 Bathyarchaeia archaeon | reverse complement strand
GATTAAATGAAACTGAGAAAAAATGTGGAAACTCGTCCGACCTGATGCCGCGGCGGTTCTTGCGGATGAAATGGCAAAGAAAAGCCTAAGCAGATACTTTGCTACGATGAACGACGAGAAAACAGCCAAGTTCTTGATTGCGAAGAAGCTTCCTGCTGATTTCAGTCAGCACGATTCAACTGAAACGCTTTGGGAAGAACATGAAAGGCTTACTCAGAGGTATTATGAGACTGAGCGAGCAGTGGACAATGGTCAGAGAAGCTTGCGCGAGATGCCGAATCCCAGAAAGTCCTACCTTGACTTGAAAATTGAGATTGCAAACAGGATTCTATCTGCCTGTCACTTTTGTACACGCAAATGCCAAGCTAACAGACATGAAGGGATGTTAGGCTACTGCAAATGCGGTTCAAAGATGACAGTTTCAAGCATTTTCTCGCATATGGGCGAAGAACCCGAGCTGGTGCCTTCAGGAACTATTTTTACAATGGGCTGCACCATGCGGTGCAAACACTGTCAAAACTGGACCATCTCTCAATGGGAAGAGACTGGACAGGTCTACGAGCCAGAGGAATTAGCCAAAGAAGTCGAGCAGTTACGTTCAAGCGGATGCAGAAACATCAATCTTGTGGGCGGCGAACCGACACCGTGGCTTGAACAGTGGCTCAGAACATTCGAGCATGTCGAGGTGAACGTTCCCATCGTCTGGAACTCAAACACGTACTACAGCCCAGAGACAGCCAATCTTCTAGGCGGGTTTGCCGACGTATATCTTTTAGATTTCAAATACGGTCCCGGCAAGTGCGCAGATATCATATCCGACGCCCCACATTATTGGGAAGTATGCACTCGCAATCATCTTGAGGCTAAGAGACTGGGCGAGGTCATAATTCGTGTTCTGGTCTTGCCAGGTCATTTGGAATGTTGCGCGAAGCCGATTCTTAATTGGATAGCAGAGAATATGGGCATTGGCACACGGGTCAACATAATGTTCCAATACAGGCCTGAATGGCGGGCATGTGAGGTTCCGGAGTTGCGAAGGAGGCTTACGAATACGGAAATGAGCCGAGCTATCAGTTTGGCCAAAGAGGTCAAACTGGCGAATTTCATAACGTAAAGTAAGGCGTTTGTGAAGCGAAAGCTATTTCTCAAACGATTTTACTTTTACAGGCAGAAACCAGTGATTAACAATGCCCTATTGTCCAGAATGTGGTGGCGAAATGCAGTACATGTTAGCCACTAAGCATTACGTGTGCAAGAGTTGCGGTCTGTCTGTGACGCAGCAGGAACTGATGGAGCTGAGGGAAAAACTCAGGCCCAACATAGAGACTGAGGAAGAAGTGCGGCAGAGGCAGAAGAAAGAATACTTGAAGTGGTATTTGAGCAAGAAAAAGTAAGACTTGCCCTCAGCTTCTTAGTAAGAAAGTCAGCAAACAGCATAAAAGAATGAACGGCTTTTGAATAATCGCTCAAACGGAGAATTCTCACGATGAACGTGAAGGTGGAAATAATATGCGTCGGCAATGAACTGCTAATCGGAAAAACATTGAACACAAACTCCCATTGGCTGGCCAAGCGGGCCACTGCCCTTGGAGCAAATGTTCAGAGGATAACTGTGGTCAGTGACGATGTCAGTGAGATTGCCATCGCACTGCGCGAAGCTTTGAGAAGAAAACCAAGATTCATAATAACAACAGGTGGACTCGGTCCCACCTTCGATGACAAAACTCTCGAAGGAATCGCCAAAGGGCTCAACCAAAGGCTTGAAGTCAACAACAGGGCTCTCAAATTGGTCAGAGGAAAATATGAGGCGCTTCTAAAGGAAGGGAGAATCGAAAAGATTGAGTTGACCCCTTCAAGAACAAAAATGGCGACATTTCCAAAGGGTAGCAAGCCCTTGCACAATCCTGTTGGCACGGCACCAGGAATGCTTGCAGATGTCGAGCAGACATGTGTGATAGCTCTGCCTGGAGTTCCTCCTGAAATGGAAGCAATTTTTGATGAGTCTGTTGCGCCTATGCTCAAGAAGGAAGCAGGCAAATCAGCCTTTTTCGAAACAAGCATCTATATCGAAGGGATAATGGAGTCAAGTTTGGCGCCGCTTATCGATAGAGTCATGCATGCCAATCCTCTTGTCTACATAAAATCACATGTTTACGTGAAGTCTCGTCCCCAGGTTGAAGGGAAGAAATCCCACATAGAGCTTCACTTCTCCACAGTAGGTGAAGACCCCAAAACCGAGAAAGATCGTTTGGGCAAAGCAGTGGAGCAGTTGTCAGAACTTGTGAAAGAGAACGGCGGAAAGGTCAGCGCAGCCGAAGTTGGTTAGAAAGAGATGATTATTGACTACCACATCCACACCAAAGCCTCACCAGACGCGGAAGGCAACATGCAAGAATACATCAAAAAAGCCAAAGAGAAAAAGATTGATGAAATAGGCTTCTCGGACCACATACTCTTGAAGCATCTCGAAAACCGTTCAGACTTCCTCATTTACGAAATGCCGAATTACGTTCAAGACTTCCTGAACTTGAAACAGAAATCTGCGATTCCCATCAAACTGGGGACCGAAGTAGACTTCTTCAATGACAAAGTTGAAACAATGAGAGAATTTATCCGCAAATATCCGTTCGACTACGTCATAGGCTCTGTTCACGTGATTGATAATTGGATAATCGATGAGCCTTCAGCGATTCAAGAATATTCAAAGAGGGATATTTCCCAAGTTTACGAGGATTACTTCGGGCTTGTTAAGGAATTGTGCGCGTGCAGATTGTTCGATGTTTTAGGGCATCCGGACCTCGTAAAGATCTTCGGGTTTAGGCCAGACGAGGACCTTACACAAATCTATGAAGAAACGGCGGAAGCAATTGCAAGGGCAAAGATGTGTGCAGAAATCAATCCAAAGGGGTTGATCAGACCCTGCCGTGAAATCTACCCAAGTGCTCAATTTCTGAAAATATTACATACGCATGATGTTCCGATAACTTTCGGTTCGGATGCTCACATGCCGAACGACTTGGGGCTTAATCTTAATGAAGCTGTAAGACTGGCTAAGAAAGTTGGATACACTGAAACATGCACGTTTAGTCATCGAAAGAAGGCGTTCGTCAAGATCTAAAATTCCTTCATAACTGAAATTGAGTTTGCGACAGCTTGCTTTATGCAGAAAAGGCTTTTACTCAAGAGTGAGGGTTTGACTGTTTAGACAGCGTTTCGTAACACTGGAGTGGATTGATAGGGCATGTTCATCGTTTTCATAATAGGAACAGCTGGATCTGGCAAATCTCGGTTGACAGCCGCATTTGACGACTGGCTTAAAATGTCCAAGCAGGATGTTGCAATTGTAAACTTGGACCCCGGCGTGTCAGTGCTTCCATATTCGCCAGAAATCGATGTGCGAGACTACGTTGATATTGGAGAGTTGATGGAAAAGTACCAGTTAGGCCCAAACGGCGCTTTGGTCATGGCTGCCGATTTGGTGGCGGATCAGATTGAGGAGATTACGAAGGAGATTGAAGAGTTACAGACAGACATTGTTCTTGTTGACACTTCGGGGCAAATGGAGCTGTTTGCGTTTAGAGCAAGCGGACCGTACATTGCCAATGAACTGACAAAGGAGCCCAAAGCCATAGTCTATCTGTACGACGCGGTCTTTTCGGTTAATCCCCTCAATTATGTGTCAAACCTCTTTCTTTCGTCGGCAGTCTACAACCGGTTTATGCTTCCTCAAGTGCATGTGCTTTCAAAATGCGACTTGCTTCCGAAGGAAGAGGTTGACAAAATTGTTGATTGGTCCGCCGGCAAGACTGCGCTTGAAGCTGCGATTGACCAGAAGCTTGATGGGACAAAGCGGTTGTTAAGTAGAAACATGATGCTGGCAATCTACAAACTTGGGCTGCAATCACCGCTGATTCCGGTTTCCGCTAAAACAAATGATGGGATGATAAACTTCAACACTGCAATAGAACGTGTTCTTGCAATGGGCGACAAGTACACCTTCTAAGACTGAAAAGTGAGTGTTTTTCATTAGCTGCAGTCTAGAAGCGTCCAGGCGGCTGCCAACGCGCCATGTTCGGCCTTTGTAGAGCTATCAGAACTCACGACTATTACCGTGTCATTCTCCTGAGGTTTAAGGAGATGCATTATTTGGTCTGAAGCCTTTGAATAATCTTTCTTAATGTTTCGATCGACTGAAGGGAAGATTAGATGTCCGTTCTGGAACAATATTGTTGTTGCGCCCTTGGCGCCGGCCATTATCGCCGCGTCTCGTTGTTCAATTCCTGTCTTGACTTTGTGCCCACTGTTTCTAACTAGTATGGCGAAACTATGATCGGCAAAGGTGAGTTCGTTTTTTTCAATCCTGACTTTCTTGATCGTTGATCGGTATTCATTCCAGAGCTTCAAACCCTTGTCCGTGAGAGAACATCCTGCCTTTGAAATCAGAATCAAACCTTCGTCCTTCAGTCTTCCTATCAAAGTGCGTGCTGCGCCTTCTCCAATTCCTAGTTCTTCTGCTAGTTTGTTTCGTCCGATCGATTCTTCCGCGATCAGCTCTATCGCGAGCAAGAAATGGAATGTGGAGAACGATGGATTTGGTCCCGGAGCTTTTTCCTTTGCGAGTTTTTCAAGAGACTGCTTCAGTGCGGAAGGCATTTATTCCACAGTATAGTCTCAGGTTGCCGTTTATTAAAATAGTTTGTCAACGTTGAAAAAAGGAGTCTGGATTTGAGTTTTCTAGGTTTTGAATTTGGCGGTGTAATATTCTCTTACTATTCCGGCTGTCAATGTGACTAGTCCTGTTGCTAGCAAGTAAATCAGAGGATAGATGAATATTGACAACAAGTTTTCATATGTTGCCCCCGCTGGCAATTGTGGGGTGAAAAAGATCGCGATCCACATTACGACGAAGGTGACGATGCATCCAATTCCTAAACCTACCGAAAGCCCGTTTACAAAAATGGCTCTGTCGGCTTCATGTTTCGGTCCGAAATAGAGCATGTTTGGCCCTTTTCTTTGTTCTGGCTTCGGTTTTGCTGCTGGTTTTTCCTCTTCAGCCGGCTCTCGTTCGGCTTGTTTTTCTTCCCAGTTTTCCTCTACCCATTGTTCCTGTTCTTTGGTTGCGCTTTGTTGTGCAGGTTGTTCTTTAGGATCCATACTGGTCGCCTTGGATTTTTTCTAGTCGTTTTTGCACTAATAAGACTATTCAATTCTGGATTTTGATCTAAAATACGAATCTAGAATATGCGGTGGTGAGACAACTATTTTGAGGCTAGTTTCGGTGCAAGTTGTTCTATGGCGTTCTTGAGTTTGCTCCATTCATCCAAGTTTCTTACGTTGAACTTGTGTTTTCGCTTCCACGTGTCCTCTCCCTTTTGCCATAGATACAGGCCTATCGACCGCTTTCCATAGGATTCGAAGATGACCACAGCTTCCCACCATTTCTGGCTCTTGAAAATTGTAACATATTCAACGACCTTGTAGAACTCGGATATCGGCAATTTTTCCTCGGTGCTTTCAGTCATGGAGTTTCATCCCGCTTATGACTAGGTTTCGCTTTTTGCATTTAAGCGTTTCAAACATGGGCATCTAGAACCTCGTGAATGCACCATCTTTGAGAACGTCAAGGCTTGACTTGTCGCTTTTGTAGACGGTTACCGTGGGTTTTGAGATGAGAAAGTCCATGTGATTGCTAGAACGGTTCATTCCGCTGGGCATGTCTGAGTTATCACCAAAGGCTACGTGGATCGTGCCAAAGACTTTTTCAGCTTCTAGGAACTCACGTACAAACCTTGCCTTGGGGTTTATTCCAAAAGCAAATTCCCCAACAACATCAGCTGAACCATCAATTTTCAGTGAATCCTTGATTCTTCTCAGAACTTTCGCGTCTGCCGATGAGGCATTTTCAACTCTACCGTTTTTAGCAATTATCTCAACAGGAGTCTTTATCGGGCCTATTCCTCCTACAGCAATGTCGCAAACCAGTCTTCCTTCAAGTGAGTCCTCCACGGGTGCGACGATGACCTCGCCTGTTGGAAGATTCATCCACTTGGTTATTCTCGGGTTGATTATTGTGTCTGTGAAGAAAGGTCTATCCCTGACTGAAACCGAGATTTTCGTGCCCGAAGCATTTGTGATATCTACCTTCACTGCTCCCTTGAGTTTTCCGACTAATTCATGTGCAAAGTCCTGCATCTTTCGATGGTCCGTTGCGGTCAAGGCTAGCGCGCCATCGGTAAGCATGTCCAAAGTAATGCCGGGACAATGGGCAACTCGTGACTTATCCTTCTCGGTCTCCATTCTCGTGAGTTCTATTCTGAAGGGTGTTTCTTCCACATTCTCTCGAAGCAGGTTAATGCAAATGTCAGGTTCTTCTTTACCAAACATCTTTGTGATTTGCCGTGGAACTTTCTTTCGGAAGACATCTGCTTGAGTTCTTAGTGTGACTAAACGAGTTTTCAGTCCCGTCTTCAGGGCTCCAACTAGGAAAGGTTCACAAACCTCCTGCCTTTCATCGTCGCAAAAAATGATGAGGTTTTCGCCTTTCTTAGCTCTCAAAACATATTGTAAAGCGTTTCTGGCAGCTTGCCAAGCTTTCATAATCTTCATCTGGCGGAGTGTTTTGGCAACTGCTAGGTGATAAGACTTTAGAAAAATCGCCACCATTTTCCTGAGTCCTTCAAACAAAGACTGCATGAAGGTGACGAGGAGAAACAGGCTATAGCTTAGGCCAGAGAGAAGTTTGGGTCTTCATTGACGACTGGTGTCTTGGCTACGCTTTGCTGCCACGTAAAGAGGAACTAGCAAGAGTGTAACCACTCCGAAGAACGCGAAAATGCCTGCGTAATTGGCTTCTGATACTAGGAGGTACGTGGGTGCAAGGTTCACGGATCTTCCGATCATTAATCCTGTTTCCATCATTACCAAGATACTTGCGTGGTATTCTTTGCCAAAAGAGTCTCCGTAATGGGCAGACCACGAGATTCTGAAGGCATTTGCAAAACCCGCAAGCATCGACAGGATTATGATGTGGTTTATTGAGGACGCGAACCCCAAACCGAAGCACCACATTGCACTGAGCAGTGTGCCGATGACTGCGAATTCCACACGGGTTCTCCTGATGTCTGAAATCCAGCTGACCGAGAACGTGACTGCTGCGATAAGAATGCTGGTTGTTGTTAACACCAATCCCATGTTCAGAACGGTTCCTGAAATATTGAAGACAAAGAATGGGTATGGGATCCAGTAGGTTTCAGCTAGGCCAGCCACTATAAAAGTTATGAAGAAAATGGCGAATGTTTTGTTTCTGGGGATTGAGAACTTGTTTTCTTCAGTTCTGTAATGTATTCTGGTTGAAAGCACGAAGGCTATGAGATACAGTAATATGGAAGTGGTGAAGACCGCTGTGAAACCCAATTTTTCGATGATGAACCCGCCCGTTGCTGGACCAGCCATGCCTGCGAGAGAAGGGATTATAGATGAGTAGAGGCTTATTGTTCGGGCTCGGGCTTTTGATTCGCTTAGCCTGAACATGAGCAGATTGAAGCTTGGCCAGAACGTAGCCAAGCTTACGCCGTAGGCTAGTCCAAGGATTATGGGGCTTTTGACAAAGATCAATGCCACGTAGAAAAGCATTGTTGTGAATATTCCGAAGGTTACTATTCGTTCGAAGTTCTTGACGGTTTTCAGAAGGGTGACCGGTAGAAACCCTAGAATTATGAATGCGAACAGCATTATAGCGCAGATTTCGGCCAAGTTGAGTCCGAGGTCTCTGAAGTATATTGGGAGAAAGCTTCCGGAAAGGTTGCTTGTAAAGAAGAAGAGGATTACAACAATAATCAGTGTTTTCGTCGAGTCAGTCTGCACAATTCAATGCCTCAATGTCTTCTATTCACGCACTCAAAGTGTTTCGAACAGTGATATAAAAAAACTGGGGTGATTGAAAGAAGTTAGCATGGTGATATTTTTCCTTCTGCAAGTTTCATGCAGAATTTCTCGATGTTTTCGAGTTCTTTGTCGAGTATTTCGTTTATTTGCTGTTTGGCTTTGCCTAGGTTGTTGTCTCCTTTCGTCACAACTTGCGCAGCTGCGATTGCCGGGTGATCAATTGGGTTGCCAATTTTGCTGAGCAGCCATATGTAGACTTCTTCCAGTTCGTTGACTTCTTTGTAGACTTTTTCAGCTATTCTAAATGTGAGGAAGTTGTAGATCTTTCCGACATGGCTCACCGGATTCTTCCCTGCAGCGGCTTCGGAACAGAAAGG
>JBGOYH010000090.1:0-8272 GCA_041479575.1 Bathyarchaeia archaeon | reverse complement strand
CGCTCAGGACCGAGAAGCTATTGCTGAAGATCAATGGGGTCGACATCGAAGACACCTACATAGAATCCAGCGAAATAATATCCTCTGAAATTCTTGTAACCAGCATAACGCGAGAAGTTGCCCTAGCCAACGCCCAACGACTTTGTAGAGGAATAATAACCTTCTCACCGATAGAAGGCTTTCTGGGCAACTTTTTATCGCCATCAAAAACCCCTGACAATAGACCGGGCTTCCTCGTGCTGCTTCGAGGAATGAGAAGCATGAACCTAGAGACCGAAGACGGAAGGAAGAAGTTTGAAGACGCATTCACCAACCTGCTCTGCCAGACTCCACATATGCCTACAGTTGCAGTTTTCAACGCCGTCCCACATGGAAAAACTCTTTTCACAGTGGACTCCGGAGAAACGGTAAGACTTTGGGGCGACGGCTACGAGACCGAAGACCAAATCGCGGGGAGAAAAACATATCGAATCCCAGTCATGACTGGCGAATCAGTAGTCGAGAAGTCTTTCGGAGTAACGACGAGTTTTGACGGTGCATTTGAGCTCTTCTGTCACGATATTTCTTGCGCTCTTTTGGCAACCAAAGCTGCAGCCGAGAGGGTTCAGGATGAGGTTGAGGGAGCCTTTGTGATGCACCCTTTTGGCGGGGTGAATGGAGCGAAGATTGGAGGCATCACCTACACAAACGAAAAGGCAACAAGCACCACTTTCTTGTGCCCGACAATACGCAACAGAGTCGCCGAAACAAGGGTTCCTGAAGGAGTCAACACGGTTATCGAGTATCTGGTCTGGGGCTTGGACATAGGGACGGTGAAAGAGGGCCTGAAGGTCTCCTTGGACACAATCACGAGAATACCAGGGATAACAAGAATAAGCAGTTTCAACCAAGGAGGTCTCTGGGGAAAACACAAGATATACCTACGAGATTTATTGGACAACCCGCGGAAACCCTCAGTTCGCGGTAGACTCTGAGTGCGAGTAAACAGCCTGATGGATTCAAGATGCTTCAAATCAAAGTAAATGAAATGTCGCTCAAAATAGTCGACAAGATTCTGGAATGCCCTGAAAAATTCGGCGTACAGGTGAAGAAGCTTAGTGATGGAGCGACCATACTGGACTGTGGGGTAAACGCTCGAGGAGGATTTGAAGTTGGCAGATTGGTTATTGAGATCTGTCTCGGCGGGCTTGGAAAAGCATCGTTGACTTTGATGCATCTTGGAGATCTCACACTTCCGGCAGTGACGGTGATGACAGATTCGCCTGCTATTTCCACGTTGGGCATCCAAGCAGGCTATCCGATGCTTGAAGAGAAAGAAACAAGACTAATTGGCTCAGGCCCCGCAAGAGTTCTGGCACAGAAACCAAAGGAACTCTTTGACCTGCTCCAATTCAATGACAATTCCAAGATTGGTGTGACAGTGCTGCAAATGGAGGAATTGCCTTCCATCCAAATATCTGAAAGCATAGCTGCTCAATGTAACATAGATCCAAAGTCCCTGTTCATGCTCATAACTCCCCTACGAAGCATTGCAGGCGTAACCCAAATTGCAGGTCGAGCAATAGAGGATGCGGCATTCACAATGTGGGAAATTCTTCACTACGATGTGAGGAAAGTCCGACAAATGGTTGGAACAGCTCCAATAGCTCCTGTCTGCACTTCAGGCGAAATGAAAACATTCCCTGACGATTTCCTTTGCTACGGTGGAACCGTGTACATGACTGTAGAGCCGGATGCTGAAGACCTGTACAAACTTGCGAAAGAACTGGTGTTTGAGTCGACGCAGATCTACGGGAAAACCTTTTCGGAATTGCTGAAAGATGCAGGATTCAATTTTAAGAAAATTCCAGGATACCCCGGAATCTTCCGACCAGCCCACATTATGATAAACGACCTGAAGACGGGAAAGATTCACGAGGCGGGCAACGTGAATCCATCCATGATAAAAAAATGTCTGGGACTGAACAAGACATAAGATTCGCTAATGTGCAATATCCTGAGCAAACTTTAAAACAGAGAAAAGAGTCATGGTTAGAAATAATAGCTAAAAAACGTGTGGAAACAGTTGGTAAAAATCACCCTTCAGAATCTTTGCAAATACTTCAAGAAGGCGAAAGCTGTCGATGGGCTGAACCTTGAGATAAACGATGGCGAGTTCCTTGTTCTACTCGGCCCATCCGGATGCGGCAAAACCACAACCCTTCGCATGATAGCAGGATTGGAAGAGCCAACTGGTGGAAAAATATTTTTTGACGATCAACCTGTAAATCAGCTTGATCCCAAACAAAGAAAAGTGGCAATGGTTTTCCAAGATTACGCCCTCTACCCTCACATGTCGGTCTATGACAACATCACTCTCTGCCTTCAAGTGATGAAAGTACCCAAAGCAGAAATAGAAATGAGGGCAAAAGAAACGGCAGAGTTGCTGCAGATAACAGAGCTAATGAATCGCAAGCCGGGAGAACTCAGTGGTGGGCAGAGACAGAGAGTGGCTCTTGCCAGAGCAGTTATCAGAAAACCATCCATTTATCTTCTAGACGAGCCACTTTCGAACATAGATGCAATTCTCAGAGTGAAGATGCGAGGCGACCTCAAAAAGCTGCACGAACAACTGAAAACAACCACTGTCTACGTGACTCATGACCAAGCCGAGGCAATGGTGTTGGCTGACAGAATCGCAGTCATGAAAGATGGCCTACTTCATCAAATCAGTAAACCATTGGAAATCTACGACCACCCAGTGAACAAGTTTGTCGCAACATTCGTTGGAATACCGATGATGAATTTCTGCGACTGCACAGTATCCAAAAGAAATGGCGAGCTGTTCATAGACACAGATGCGTTCTCCCTGAAAATCCCGAGTGAACTTCTAGATTCTGCAAAAGAAGAACAGTTGCTGAGTCATGAAGCAGTAATGGGAATCAGGTCTGAACATGTGTCTGTAAGGATGGAACAATTCCCAGGTGCAATAGAGGCGAAGGTTTGGCTTTTCCAGCACTTTGGAGACACGGGATATGTTAGCTTTGAGATTAAGTCCCAAATCATCACTGCAAAGGTAGATCCCCTCTTCAGAGTCGATGAAGGCGAAAAAGTTTTTGTCAAACTGAATGAAAAATGCGTTCACGTCTTCGATAAGGCAAGCGAAAAGACAATTTTCTAGCACAGAACTCCCGCAAGCATCTGCTTTTCAAAGCAAAGAGGCTGTCAACAGTCTATGAGATCGACCAGCCACCATCTATAACGAGAACTGAGCCTGTGATGTAAGAAGCTTTTTCGGAAGCCAAGTAGAGTGCAGCGTACGCGATCTCCTCAGGTTCTGCTATGCGTTTCAGAGGGATCTTGTCTAGGTTTCGCTGAAATGCTGCCTCATAGTCTCCTAGCGAAGTCATGACCCTTTTGAACGTCGGAGTCAGAACTGAGCCTGGGCATATGCAGTTGACTCGGATATTATGCGGAGCGAAATCCAACGCCATGGCCCTGGTCAGCGAGATTATCCCTCCCTTTGATGCGCAGTATGCGGCTTCACCCTTTGAACCTATGAGACCCAGCACTGACGCGATATTTATGATTACTCCGCCACCGTTTTCAACCATTTTCGGAACGCTATGTTTGGAGCAGAGAAAAACTCCTTTCAGGTTAATACTCATCACTTTATCCCAATTCTCTTCGGTAATCTCAAGTATCGAGCCCATGGATTCGACGCCGGCGTTGTTGCAGAGTATGTCAACTCTTTCATACTTCTTAACAGTCGTTTCTACTATTCTCTTGACAATGGCCGAATTCGAGATGTCCCCTTGTATAAAAACTGCATCGCCACCTCTTTTTCTCAAAAGCTCGACTGTTTCCTTCCCGTCGGATTCGCTCACGTCAACAACAGCCACTCGCGCTCCTTCTTCAGCGAAGAGAGTGGCTATTGCACGGCCGATTCCTGAACCGGCGCCAGTAACAATTGCGACTTTACCGTCAAGCGATCTCTGTTTCATGGTAGCTCACTTCAATTTCAATTGGGAAGACCGCGGTTATAACATTTTTCAACAAGGCCCTTCTGAGTGAACGCGCTGATTTACCCCGCTTGGAGTGGCAAAATCAAGCTTGCAAAAAGAACACCGATCTTCTGAAAGCGCTTCCTTTTTAGAGATAAATAGCGATTGATCCTTAGTAAGGAGAGGGGTCGCTGATGAAGAACCTGCTTGCCAAGAAAATCGCGGAGGATATTGTAAGTCTTCAGAAGGTCTGGGTGCAGGTGGTGAAGGAAAAACGGGGCGGCCAGTTTAGAATAGCTGACTGGCGCCCGATGCTTCAAGCTAAGACGAAGCTTTTTCCATCAAAGGAACAATCAAAAGAGATTTTCGACCTCTACATAACTTCGGCAAATTCGGCTTACAGTGTTCTAAGCGAGCTTACAGACCACGTTCTTCCCGAAGATGAGCCTTGGTTGGAACACTATCAAACAACAGCAGTGTTCGAAATACTGTACGAATATGATAGAAGTTTCAGACGAGCTGCACTCAAAGTGGTCGAGGCGGTTGAAAAGTCTGACGACTTGATCGAAAAAGAACTCTTTGCAAAGTTTTCTGGCCGCTACGGACCGACCTGGATCGCAGATTACGTGGCAACGCCAGGTTCTTTTTTGAACTTGTACAAGAGAATTTTGGAAAATGTAAAAATTAAGACAGAATACAAGTGGACGTTTGCGAACGCAGTCTCCGCTGCACGAAACACAAGTTACAGCGTCATGTTCGGGGCCAAATTCTTGGACATTGTGAACAAAACCAATGACATCAAAGCAGCAGTCAAAGCTGAAAAAGAACGAATGAAGCAAATGTGGCTGAGTCCAGTCGAAACACAGATCCAAATAATGAAAGAAGTAGGGCAGAATTCCTTTGACTACCAAAAATGCCTCTTGAGATTCAAAGAAAAAATATATGAATCGACTGTCAAAGCTGCAGAATCAAAGGTGCACTATGCAAACCTGAGCCTGATCCCCTTCTGGGGTGCTGGAGACTTCCACCACATCTCTCAGACAACATACAACATCTGCAAAGGTGACGTTGAAATGGCTATCCTCGAAAGCGTCACCATGACATTAGAGAAAACCCTCAAGAAAGCCCAAGAAAAGGGCAAGCTCAAAGACCCCTACAAAATTCCCGCGTATGAAGTTGCAGCTGGAGCCGTTGCATACATAATGCGAATGGATGGTTTCACTTCAGAAATGGTGAACGAGCTTTTCCTGAAGAGATACTACAATCTGCTACTTGAAAACCCCGCCAAGTTTAGGTTTGAATGCATGACTGATGAGTTCGTAAACTTCCTGACCCAAGGAGAATACATCATCGAAAAAACGCCTAGGGGTCTCGACTGCAAGGTCAATGGGGTTGAAGTTGACTTGTCACCCATAGACAACAACGAAATCCTTCAAAACCCACAACGATACTCTTGGCCTGAATGCCCCATCACTGCCCGGTTTAGTGGACTCCTAAAATTCGCCGACGAACCCTTCCACCTTTTCAGCGACCCACTCATATGCTTGTACGCAACCGAACTCATCGCGTTGAATCCCCAGAAACCCTACTTGCCATTTCTATACTGCAAGAAATGCGCGTCATCGCGACTGTTGCCGGCCAGATGTAGGTATTGCCTTGCTGAAAAACCCATAACTTGAGAAAATGAATTGTTGCAGACAGAAAAAATGTGAGGCAGTTGAAAGCGTCACAGATTCTACAGAGAGCTTTTCCCTTTCGGAATTGGTTTGTCCTCTTTTCCAAAACCTTTCTTTCCATGCACGATTTCCACTATTGCCCGCACGATGCCTTCGGGATTTTGACTTTGCCAGATGTTGCGTCCAAAGGCCACTCCCGCAGCGCCGCCTCGCATAGCTTCTCTTACCACAGCCAAGGCCTGCTCTTCGGTTTTCATCTTCGGGCCGCCAGCGATTATGATAGGCACTGAGCATCCTCGGACAACTTCCCTGAAGGTGGATTCTTGACCAGTATAATGTGTCTTTATGATATCAGCTCCTATTTCTGCTCCCACACGAGCAGCAAGACCTACAGCATCAGCGCCGTAGGGGTCTTTGATTTTTTCACCTTGGACTGGGATCATCTCTGCTAGCAGAGGCATACCAACTTCTTCGCATTCTTGAGCGATTTGGCTGAGGTTTTCAAGCGTTTCACTTTCTCTTGCCGCTCCAATGTACCCCATGGCTATGACAGCGTCTGCTCCGGATCTCACAGCATTCTTAACAAAAGCTATGCGCCGAGTGCTGAAGAAGTCAGGTCCATACATTGTTACTGCCCCATCAATGCGCATGATGACGCCTGCTTTTCCGCGGACTTCATCTGCAACTTGTCTTAATGCGCCTGGTGAAACAATAACTGCATTTGCGCCACCCTCAACTGCTTTCCTAGCAGTTAAAGACACATTTTCAAGTCCTTTTACAGGTCCCATAAACAATCCATGATCCATTGCTGCTATCACGGTTCTGTTTGTCTGATTGTCAAATATCCTTCCAAGTCTCAGTTTTTTGCCGATATGTGACATTTGCATAGCTCACCTTCCTTGTTCTAGATTGTCAAAACGACTTTAAGCCCTTTGCGACTTGCCGATACATCTACGGCTTCCAAGATTTGCTCGATCTTGAAGGTGTGAGTTATCAGTTTTTTGGCATTGACTTTTCCTGCGCCAATCAGTTGCAGTGCTTTGATGAAAGTGATGTGGGAGAAACCGAATGTGCCTGTGACGGTGACCTCTGAATAGTGAATTAGATTCGGGTCGATGTTGAGTTTAGATTCAGCTGGAAAACCTCCGAAAAGGTTGATTATCCCGCCTTTCCTCACCATCTTTGCACCTTGTAGGGCAGCATCTGTGCTTCCTACGGCGACAATAACGGCGTCGGCTCCTCGTCCATCAGTCTCGTCCATCACCTTTTTCACCGGGTCGTCAACTGTTTCATTGACGGTCTGATGTGCACCGAGTTCCTGAGCTAGCTTCAACCTCTCGTCAATTTGTCCGCTCAGAATGACTTTACTCGCTCCCATCACGTTTGCCAGCTGGAGATGCATCAAACCGATCGGTCCGTCTCCCACAATTGCAACCGTGTCTTCAACATCAATGTTGCATGCTTCAATTCCATGGAGGCAACATGCCAAAGGCTCTGTCAGAGCTGCCTCAGCATATGAGACACTATCAGGAATTCGAAGAGTCCCCTTATCAACGATTCCTGCGGGAACTTTGATGAACTCTGCGAATCCGCCAGGTTCAGGTTTTCCATCAAAGAGTCTGCTGCACAGACTATAGTTCTCGTGCAGACAATAGTAGCAGACTCCGCATGGGACGTACGGAGCGACGACCACGCGGTCTCCCACTTTCTGCTTTGTTACGTTGCGCCCAGTCTCAGTCACCTCGCCAGCCATTTCGTGCCCGAGAACAGTAGGAGGCTTAATCAGCGGATGCCCTCGCAGTATTGTCTTGACGTCAGTTCCACAAACGCCGCAACAGTGTAGCTTCACAAGTATCTCATCATCATTGATCTTGGGGACGTCAAGTTCCTCAAGCCTCACGTCTCTCGAACCATAGTACACAGCTGCCTTCATGATCAAGCCCGAAACTTTACATGAACAGCAGAGTATTTATCGCTTCTCAACGACGCTGACACATCATTTAAATCGAATTTCTCTCGTGCATGAAGCGTCTAAGTTCTTTCAGCGACGGCAACGCTTCCTGAGCACCAACTTTCGTTGTGGCATAAGCTCCTGCCCAGTTCGCAAAACCCACGCTTTCTTTCAGATTTCTCCCAGAAGATACAGACACTGCTAGGGCAGCGCAAAAGGCATCTCCGGCCCCTGTAGTATCTATTGCTTTCACCGGAGGCGCTGGTACGTGTACAACCTCTTCCCTCGTAGCCAAGATTGCTCCTTTCTTTCCAATTGTCAGAACAACATTTGTCCTTCCTTCTTCGACAATTCTCTTGGCTGCCTTTCTTGCCGAATCAATGTCTGTTATTCTCAGACCACTCAATAGTTCTGCTTCGCGCTCGTTTGGTGTTAGAATAAACGCGTCATGCATTATTCTCTTGGATAGTTTGTGCGCAGGTGCAGGGTTCAGAATTATTCTAACTCCGTAACGTGAGGCCTTCCCCATTGCGTATTCAACAACAGATATTGGTATTTCCAGTTGCACCAACAGAACGCTAGAGGTTCTCAGGGTGTTTTCAGCTTTGTCTACATCTTCTATTGTGCATCTGGAATCGGCACCTTGGGCAACTGAGATTATG
>JBGOYH010000089.1:0-8292 GCA_041479575.1 Bathyarchaeia archaeon | reverse complement strand
TTGCCTCTGTTTCTTGATGTCCCTTCTTTCAGCACCAGGACTGGTTGTCCCGACGCTGTCGTCGTTAAGTAAGCCATACATACCCTCCCTTCAAGGCTAAAATAAAACTCTATTAGTCAGAAATAAGCGAAAATGCTCAACGATATAAAGCTTACTTCTGAGGGATACTGTTAAGTTAAGTTACCCAAAAAGATTCCTTTTCAAAGGCTAGATCTTGGATAACAGTTCAGCCCAAGCTCGACGGTGCTGAATTTCAGACCCATACTTGTCCAATGTTTCGCCTACTTTCATCAAAAACTTATTTCTTCCACCTTCTCCAAGCAAGGCAAGCATGTCTGAAACAAAAGTTTGAAACGACAACAAATAGATGTTTTGGCCACTCGAAAACTCTTTCTGAACGCAATTGAAAATGGCTTTCTTATCTTCTTTGAAAATACCCTTTGTGAGCAAGAACATAAACTCGGAAAGGCCTTTCGCTCTAATTTTTCCAGTTTTCCCGCGAACCTCGTTTAAGGTAAGCTCTTTGTCTTTTATTTCAACACCTAAAACTAGGCTTTGTCCATCGAAGCATTCTATATCTCCCACTTGACCTGTTGAGGCATCCGCAGAGGTAGTTTTTGAACGTTTAATCTCTGAGAAAATCTTAAACTCCTCTCCGATTGTTTCAAGCAAAGCGGACCCAATGGCTTGCGGTCGATCACCTAAAGACTGCCCAGATAAAAATTGATTGATTAGGTCATCTGTTTGTTCTAGACTTATACGTTGTGGAACTGGGTAGAGAACCTTTGTTTTAGAGAGTCTAACTAAGACTTCATAGAGTGTTTGTCTTAGCACCTTTCCTGTAAATTCTGGGGAATTTGCAATCTCAACCCTCTGAAGGATAATGCAGAGATCATCCCACCCTTGCTTGTCTTTCTGTTGTTCGCGATATTTTGGGGTAATTTCTGGTTTCCTTAAAGGATTATTTACATAGGGTTGTGGTGAACCACCTAACACATTTTCGTTATCTTTGTCAAATTTCACCACTACTTCTTCATTAACGGAACGTGCGTCGAAAGCACCCGGCCCTCCGCGAGAGGCTTGTAGGCATTTACAATCCAAAGATGGATTTGCAAGTTTCGATATGAGTTGGGTCGGAAGAACATAGCGATAGCTTTTCGTTTTGCTATTGATGGCCCTTTTGACAATCTCTCGTAGAATTGTGTCATCCAAGATAGGGTTACTTGCTAATCCTTGTCTTGTTGTCTCACTCCAAGCATCATCGAGTATTCTCTTGCAGTCTTCGAGAAATTCAGTCACAGATTGTTATCTATGTGGAATATGCTTTAATAATTTGTCCATAGCGTTTCTGTTCGAGGCTTCTTAATTGAATGGCACATTTTCTCGCAATCTTCAACATAATGCCATTTCCCATATAATTCATCCATCAATTTACAACGGTAAGATGATAGAGCGACTTTGCCTTTTACCGCATTGAGAACTTTCGCCAAATCTCTATGTTCTTTATCGGACATTTCAAACCCATAAGCGTGAATATCGCCTCTACATTCATGCGGATAAGGAGGATCACAATAGAATAGTGTATCCTTGCTGTCATAACGTTTGATCACATCTATAGCTGGTCGATTCTCAATCTGGACACGGAGAAGTCTCTGAGCTATCAGAGGCAAATCTTTCACAGCTCCAAGCCATCTTGAAACAGCACCAGCCATCTCTGCTCTACTTGTTAATCTACAGTGGGCCCATCTTCCAGCGGTTGCTCCTTGAGCTAACCCCGTTCTCGATTGTCTTGCCCGTACATAGAACAGTCTAGCCCTCTCTACGTCAGACAAGGTTTGGTTTCCTTTCTTCTTTATCGCTGTCACATATTCCTCGTAGGAGAATGGAGTTAGCCCTATTTTTTCGATAAGTTCTTCCTTTTTGTTTCTTAGAACGCGAAAGAAGTTTACGACTTCACCGTCTATGTCGTTATACGTTTCTACTGGTGACGGCTCACGATTCAATAATACCGCTGCTGAACCTCCGAAGGGCTCACAATAATGTTTGGTTTTGGGTAATAATGGGAGAAGCCACTCTAAATGACTGAATTTTCCACCGTACCAACCGAATGCGATTAGTCGCTTTTTTGGTGTTTCGATTTCATTTTTAAGCATCGGTTCGATTGACATATTCAGAACGTCGTCAATTTTGTTTGCGATTTTCTTAGCCATGTTTTTTCACATTTTAAACCGCTTTGTTTTCAGACAAGTTTTCTTATAAAGTGGTTGTCTATTTGATTTTTACTTTTTCCATAATTCGCTTTTCATATTCCTCTTGTGTCAAGATGCCTTTTTCCTCTAGTAGCTCAATAAGGCTAGAAAGCATTGTATCTAGAAGGTCTATTTCCTCGGCAGGTTCTCGCTTAACTTTGCTTTTCTTCATGTTTTCCACCTTTTGCAAGATAACCTTGGTCAGATAACCAGTTCATGATTATTGTGCGGAGAGTGTCGGAGCGCGTTTGTCCGACTTTGCCTATTAATTCATTGTCTAAGGTTTCAACCACTCCGTCAGGAAGGCTGACTAGGATTTTCTTCATTTACTTATCACCTTCAACTCTTGTTTTTCCTCTTTTCCTTTTAGTGTCTTAACAAGAAGCTCTGCTTCCTGTTTGATTGCTTGATCTATCAATCCTTTCCAGTTGCTAGGCACTTCCATTCTTGCAGCTTGTGCGGGGGTCTTACCGCCTAGACTTTGGTGAGGTCTCACACAGTTGTAGTGAACCGCATAACCTTCGAGTAGCAACTTCGTAGATTCAAAAGATTTCAGTCCTCTCATTGGCTTAGTTCTATCTTTGAGTGTGCCATGCAATCTTTCGACTATGTTGTTTGTTTCTCTAGCTCTTATTCCGACTCTCTGCACTAGCTCAGGTCTTGTATCCTTCCGCATGGTGTAGAAGACATGGTTGAAGGCACTACTGTAAACGTGAGAACCGTCTACGAATACTGCCTTGGGTCTTACTTTGCTCTGGTCAAAGCCTTTCTGGAAAATCGCTATAGTGTCTTCCATACTTCTAGTTCCTGAAATGTGAGACGCAACCATAAATTTCGTGTCTTCGTCTATCATTTCCCAGAACCAAATACTACGACCCTTACACTGAATCATCGTTTCGTCTTCATGCCATAAACCTGAGAGTTGTGGAACTTGAGTAACCATGTATTCTTTTACAAGTCGTGAGTATTTTTTAATCCAGTTCAGAATTGTAACCTGAGAAACTTTCTCTCCGAAAATCTGTTCTAGGTTTCTCTGAGCCTTTCTGAGAGACAGACCATCATAATAGAAGTTGAGAGCTGCAACAACAATGTTCTTGTCGTTTCTCATTCTGGAAAATTTGCCATTAGCTACGAAAATGTGACCACAATTCTTGCACCTGTAAGTTTGGTTGCCATGTCTAACTCCTTTCTTTGTCACGTTTTCGGAGTTGCAATATTTGCAGTTCATACGAGTTCACTGGTATACTACAGTATACCTTCGCCTATTTATAGCTTGTGGTATGCCCACAGGATACCTAAAAAGATAAATACTGAGACAGCAATATCTAGAGCGTGAAACGTTAAGCATGGTGATGTTATACATGATGCATAACTGCTATGTCGTACATACATGTAAATCAGCATCAAGATAAGGGGAAAACCAAATGGAAATCAACAAACCCAACGTTATGCTATCCCCAGAAGAAATACAAGCACTAAAGCCAGCTGAAAGAGAAAACTACGTTAGGTCTTTAATCAAGGACATTCTATCGATGAATGAGAACGGCATCATGGCATCTGAAATAGTGAGTGCAACAAACCTGAACAGAATCACCGTTACAAAACATCTGGAATATCTTGTGGCAATACGTGAAGCCTACAAAAGTGACCGTGGTGCAGGTTCGATATACTATATAAATGGTCGGCTCATCCACCCAACAGATCGTCTATCAGTACCAATAGAAAACAAAATTTACGAGTTTTTCAAGCTGGAAAATGCCGAGGGGAATTTCATGTTCATACAAGAAAAGGAACAGGATGAATTAAGAGCAAAGACGGTAAATGGTGGCATTATGATTAGATGCCAAGACTTGCGACTGTTCATGGATGGATTACAAAAGTTCATAACAATAGCAAGCAGCAAGATGGAGATCAAGACATGAACACTCCCCAAATTCAGATTACTCACTACGAGCACCGAAAATGCAAATTTTCCGAATCCGTTGATTTGAAAATAAACGGCAAAACACTGGTGACCCCGACCTTTGCTCCGCGCCTAAAAAGCGACAGCGATTTGAAAGTCTACGATGCAGTGAGACATGCATATTCGCCAAGACAACTTTCTGCGTATGTAGTAAGACTGCTTGATGCTGGACGGACACTATATCCTTCAATGAAGAAAAAAGCATTCCCCCTCGTAGTAGACCAATCGACTTTGGATACACGGTTTACGCCCCAACAAGGGGAACAAGTGCTATTAATCGACCCTGCGCTAGAATACATGTACTACACGGTAAACATGGAGAGACTTGCGACCACTCCTTTTGTCTCCCACACTATCCGAGACTATATCACAAAATTCTTAGAAAAGAGTAAGAAACTGGAGATTGAAAGACAAAACGAAGAGTCAAAAAATGTCATTGGCAGAAGTGAATTTAGGGATACTACACACACAAACTTCTGGACATGTGTCTACAAAGACGCAAGTATGAGAATGAAACTCATCCGAGACACATTTAATCTCGAACTTAAGGCAAAAACCGATGTATTAATTCCACCTGTTCCATTGATAACCTCGCCTCACCTACTTGAAGTTGCTATTTTTATGAATGAAAAAAGCAGAGCTTTCAGTCCAGCGCTCAGTCAAGACAAAAGAGAGTGTGCAGATTACTTTATCATAAAACCCCAAATTCTGAAAAATCAACGCATGATGTCAACAATAAAGGAATACGTCACGGATAGCGAAACCCCACTGACATTGTTCAAGTTCAAAAGCCTCAACTTATGTGACGAAAACATGGCGCTTGAAAGAGACGCATTCAAAAGCTTTCTAATGGAGTTGAGTCTCGTTTCTCACGTTGAAAACAAAACCTTTGGATTGCTTGAAGCAGGAAACCAAACATTCCCCGCAGCGTTCTCATCCTTCGCAATAGTATCCACTGGGTTTAATCTTGACCGTGAAGAGAGAAGGAAAGACCAAAAAGAGATCAGCCCATATGCAAATCGGTACGATCCAGCGAGAATGATTATGCAAAGCAAAGAAACATACTTGACTACAGTTGAAAACAATGGTCACGTAATTCCCTGCGATTGCAGAGATTGCATAGAAAATCCAACAGTTCCCGAGAACGATTTCATTGAGTACAATAGGAGAGCCAAAACACACTATCTGCTTTGCAGAGAGCAAGAGATGAAGGAGATTATTGACGCGATAGCCGAAGGGAAATCCCAAATGGGATTCGAGAAACTTCAAAGATCATCATTGAAAAACCTAATCGATGTGATGCCCAGATAGAAAGTAAGAACGCGAAATGTAGTGCATGGATAGCTTAGTACGGACATAGCACCCGCCCACTAAGCGGAAGTTCGGGGGTTCAAATCCCCTTCCATGCGCCACATATAATATGTAACATCTTAGATTCTTAAGGTTTGTGACGACTGGTTCTGTATAGTCTTCGGTTGATTCTTCTACTTGGAAAAAATCGGTTGATGAAAGTGAAAAAACCCTGACTGCTTGGAGTCAAATATCCTTGTGGAAAACCTAATAGTGAGAGATATACTAGAATGATAAGAAGTCTTATCTATTAGACGCTTATAGCAAACAACCTAGAGGGTACGTATGAGTGAAAGAGCACTCTTCAAGCCTATCAAAGCTACTCTAGGTCTTTCTGGAATAACTGCTATGAACACGACAATGACAAATGTGTTATTAGCAGCAATGGTTTTCAAGGCGCAAGGAAACCCAACATCACCGATAACAGTTTTCAAAGACGTTTCAGAAAAGGTGTTTCAGATGGTTCTTAAGAACGCGGCAGACAACAAATTCACGAAACTAGAAATGAGCGAACTCGCTGAAATAGCAAATGCTTACAAAGGAATACTGAAAGCAATCCAATGATTCTTTTTTTCTTTTAATGGTTCTGTTAACTTGATGGGCGATTGCTCTCCCTGTTAACTGTCGGGTGATGACCCAGTGACGGTGGTCAAAACCCTTAAATCTCTTTTCAACTGCTAAACGAGATGATGGTCGATATGGCCAAGAAAGTCTCTTTAATTAATATGAAAGGCGGCGTAGGAAAATCCACCTTGGCAGTCAATTTAGCTTGGCAGTTTGCAGGATTGCGAAAATGGAACAAAAAGGTCTTGGTAGTCGATCTCGATCCACAATTCAATGCAAGTCAATATCTGATAGGAGTCTATAAATATGAACAGATTCTTGCGAACCACATTCCCACCGTGTGGGACATATTCGAACAGCTAACCCATACACCAGGCAAAGACCCAAAACAACTCGATCCTAAATCAGTTTTGTATAACGTTGTGCAATACTCTGAAGGGAGTCGTCTCGACCTAATTCCGTCCCAATTAGAGCTTGCCTATTCAATGCGAAATCCTGGTCAAAAGGAAAGCTTGCTTGCACAGCTTGTTTCGAAGATTGAGGGTGACTATGATCTGGTGCTGCTTGATTGTGCACCAACGGAATCAGTTCTCACAACAGCAGCTTATCTTGCAAGCGACTTCATTCTTGTTCCCGTAAAGCCCGAATATCTTTCCACAATAGGCCTTCCTTTATTGGTCCGCTCCATGGATGAATTTAAGGCAGCACCTTATGGAAACGATAAACTGCAGCTCGCGGGAATAGTATTTAACCATGCGTCAGATTACGCCCCAGAAGAAATCAAATCAAAAAGTGACGTGAATCGTATGGCCGCACAATATAAATGGTATGTTTTCAAATCTGAAGTCAGCTATTCGCGATCATATCCAAAAGGAGCGAGAGAAGGGAAACCAATCTTTAGAACATCGTATGCAAGATCATATCAGGCCAGTAGATTTCACGCATTTGCTGATGAATTTGCGCAGAGAATAGGTTTATGATAAAAGAACGAGAACTGGATTTGCTGCTGGACCTCTTGAAACTGTTAAAAAAATACGGGTCGGAATCTTTTGAGTTACTTGCAAACGACCTCTCGTCACCTGAAGCAACTGAAGACTTGTCACGTATCTTAACACAGGTTTCTAGAAAGGCTAAGACAATCCGTCAACCCGAAAAGAATCGGGGAGGAAAACAGCAGCATCCGATTCCAAAATCATTGTTCATTCTTGAGAAAACAGACCCGCAGAAATTTCGAATCCTAATTGAGTTTTACAATGATTTGATCACAAAAAAGATTTTACCCTCGCTCAGTGACATTAAGCAATTTGCAGCAGAATATGGTTTACCGGAAGTTCGTGCTGAATCGAGGCAAAAGGCAATTAACCCACTCATCAACGCACTTGTTACCTCCCCTTACGACAAAATGAAAGAAAGGATTCAATCAATTAGTATGCACCAACTGGGCGATCGTAGCCTAGAGGGTTGGGGCAAAATCATACTAAAAAGGAAGCCAGAAGAGTAACTGATAAACAATCTACAGTTTAGAGGCGGGGCTTTCTTTGTCTATTAGCACAATAGCTATTGTACCGTTCTGAATTTTGATTGGTATTACGTGTGCGCCTTGTAACCTTTACTGGTCAGATTTTGTGTCCGATTTACGACTGGCATTTTGAATTAGCGTCTTCCACTTTTTCTCTCCTTTGACAGTTATCCCACAAGCCTCGGCGGGAGTTTTTCCGTCTAGTCCTTTGTGTCCTCTTATGTAGTTATGGAATATCTGATAGCCCGTAAGCATCGGTGTATCACTCAGAAGGCACCGTGAGTCGCATGGGCTATCTGTACGGTCTGCGGGTAGCACTCTATCATCCTATGTTCATTAGCACCAAATACGCGGTTTACTAAAACACAAAAATTACTGTGACACCTTATCATATCAACCGATTTTTTTACAGAGAAAACCATCAACCGAAGACTTCCCAGAAGCTGACGGCTTGCTATGGCATGGCAACATTAACGCATGCTTGGGTAACTTAACCTAACAGTATCCTTCTGAGGGTTCCGAAACATTTTCGGGTTCTTCAAAGAGAATAGCTGAAGAGGAGAACTGCTCGCTGATAGTTATGAGCCCTAGGGGTCATACCATACTAGCTCACTTACTCGCGGTGAGCGATATCGTGTGCATTATGC
>JBGOYH010000088.1:0-8376 GCA_041479575.1 Bathyarchaeia archaeon | reverse complement strand
TCATGCAGGCGCAATAGTAATGGGCAAGGCAGGAACGGCTGAAAGCAAAATTGAAGCTTTCAAGAAAGCCGGTGCAGAAGTGGCTGAAAAGCCTGGCGACATACCCGAACTGCTGGCAAAAGCCCTCCACGCCGAAAGGCGGTAAATGCTGTCATTGGAGACAAAAAGTATATTTGACACTGAACCGTGTCAGTCTTAGCTACTTAAGAGTGGTAAAAAAAACAAATGCCAATACTTGATCCATTCAAAAAGGCCTTAGCTCAGAAGCACAGGCTTTACCTGAAGATCTGCAGAGACTGTGGAGCAAGGAACGCTGCCACCGCGACGAAATGTAGAGAATGCCATACCAAGAACTTGCGTTGGAAGAAACGAGTAATCGTGAAGTAGTTTTCCCATCTTTTCCTGATCTTTAGAGAATATTGTACAATGTCTCAATGTTAAAAGCAGTGTTTGCGCATCCATTCTTTATCAGCGGAATGTTCTGTCCAACAACGTTCATAGCTTTCAGAAGGTCTCCTCCAACTTTTACTTCTTCGCCGCAGGCAACTCCAACTACGCCTTCATAGTGTTTTGATTTCAAAATCTTAGGGATGCAAGAACCGCCGGGTAGAATGTAAACATCATACCCTTTTCTCTGGGCAAAAATGTCGGCCTTCCCTACAGGACAGTCTGATGAGCAGTGGGCGCACACGTAGGAAGGGATGCTTGGGTCGAATGTTGATTTGCATCTGCTGTCCATGTACTTTCTTGAGCAGTGCGGCAGGAAAAGGGCTCTCTTTTTGGTTTTAACGAATTTTTCTCTTTCAATTAGGTTTCTTGCTTGTGCATCCATAATGTCTTCGAGCAGGGTCACCGCATCGTACAAGTTGAGTCCTGTTGCTTCTTGGATCTTGAATTTCCTTATAATCTCCTGTGCTGTCTTTCCAACCTGCTTGTGCATGCCCTTTTCATAACTTGCTTTGGCTATCTCGGTGAACACGAAACGGGGTATCTTTGACAAGTCAAACGTAAACTTGTACGGCATACCGTATCTTGTAGAGAGACAAAGCTTTAAGATTAACTATTTTTATAATACTTGGAAAATTGAAAGTGGTGAAAGCTAGGAGGATTGATTTGTCGAGAATATTCAGAAGAAGAAAAGGAGAAAAGAAGCAGACTGGTCAACCAACGGAAAAGATATCAGAGCTTGAACAGCTTGCAGGAGACGATAGAATGACTTACGAAGCCCTCACCCAAACAATGTTTCTCGACCCTAGAAAAATCGAGACACCGATGAAACAAGCTGTTGAAAATGCCAAGAAAAGTGAAAAGGATGGAGATAAGGCGAAGGCTGGAATGTGGTACGAAGTTGCAGGAGGATTGGCAATCTACGAGGGAAACGTGAAAAACGTTGTCGAGTACTACAGTGAGGCACAGAGGATTTTAGGTCGAGAATACCCCATTCTCAGAAATCCTGAAAAAGCAGTGGTTTTGGCACAGGAATACTATAAGAGATACCTGCTCGCTTGAAAGAAGCTCTTCTACTTCTCCTCTTCCACGTATCCTAAGAGATCCCTAAGAGACTTAGCTTCTTCTCGCAGCATGCTTACCTCGCTTTCAAGGGCAATGGCTCTTGACTCAGCGACTTTTCTCAGTTTTTCAATTTCAACCATGAGATTTGATCTTTCGATTTCCAAAGTTCTTATTTTGTCTCGGAGGTTCGTCAGTGTCTGCATGAGCTCTTCCTTGATACCTTTAATTCTTCCTACCATGTCTTTAATGTTTACGGTCTCTGGAGTTTTCGTTGCAGCCTCGACAGCTGATCTGAACCTGACTTTGCAGTTGGGGCATTCGAAAATGGCGGCAAGCTTGGCTTCTCCCCCTTCTTTCAGGGGTTTGCGTGACGGAATAGGCCAAGTCTTGACTGGGGTTGATACGTTGAAGCCACAATTTGGGCAGTTGACCAAGCGTTATCCTCATGTAATTATGGGTCGGCGGATCTAAAATCTGTTTTGCAACCAACGTGCGAAGTGGTTGCTGACACCAATAAAAAAGGATGGAGTATGTTAGATGGTCAAGTGGAACATTAATCGTTCCACAAGTTCCTTGTAGCGGTTTCGAATGGTGACTTCAGTTACCTGTGCTATCTCAGCTATTTCTCTCTGCGTCTTTCTCTCTCCAGTCAACACTGATGCAATGTAGCTTGCTGCTGCCGCGATGCCTGTGGGGCCTCTTCCTGAAGTCAGTTTGAGTTCCTTTGCTGCTCCCAGGATTTTGTGGGCGATTTCTTCAACTTTTCCCTGCATCGTTAGTTGATTCGAGAATTTCGTGATGTACTGACTTGGTTTCAAAGGTGGTATTGAATAGTTCAGTTCCCTAATCAGGAAACGGTAGCTGCGTCCAACTTCTTTCTTGGGGACGCTTGATGCTTGAGCTATCTCTTCCAATGTTCTTGCAAGTCCACACTGTCTGCAAGCTAGGTATATGGCTGCTGCAGTTACGCCTTGAATCGATCTTCCTCTTATCAGCCGTTCTTTCACGGCTTTTCGGTAAATGACTGAGGCTGTTTCAAGGATACTTTTTGGAAGGTTCAGGTTGTTGGCGATCTTTGTGATTTCAGACAACGCAAAAGCCAGGTTACGTTCCGTTGCATCTGATACCCTTATGCGTCGCTGCCATTTTCTCAGTCGGTAAACCTGCGCTTTCTGTCCAGGCGAGAGGCTTTTGCCATACACGTCCCTATCGTGCCAGTCAATCATTGTGGACAGGCCTTTGTCATGAATAGTGTAGGTCAAAGGTGCGCCGACTCTTGTTCTCTTGGTCCTCTGTTCATCGTCGAATGCTCTCCATTCAGGTCCTCTGTCAGCTATCTTTGCGGCAAGCACGAAGCCGCAGTTCATGCACACTAATTCAGCGTTTTCGTAATCGCGCATTAGTCTTGTGCTGTGGCATTCGGGGCAGGTTTGGGTTTTCGCAGGTTCAGATTTCGGTATCTGTGAAGAAGAATCTTGATTTGTCTGTGCTTCATCGCTGTCATCCATACTTGTTTTTCTCCTTTCTCCTCTTTGAGGGGATCACATAGACGGGTTTATTCACCATTTTCTCAGGATTGTGGATTGTAGGTCTTATCGCCACGTAGGGTGAGGATACTGGGCCAAGTATGTCAAAAACCTTTCCGACAGGTTTCAGGTTTTCGTCAACGACTGTTTCGCCGATCCTCGGAATGTTTTCAACCTTCATTATCATGTTTCGGCTTGGACTAAGGTGTAGGACTAAGCCTAATCTCTGCAAACTTTTGATTTCCCCTCAGTAAAAGCAACATGCTTCAACGAAACACCCTATTTAAACTTTTCTACAATTGAACTCTCGGCAGCACAGCCGTTTTTCGAAAATTGGCTTGCTACAGCGGTTTTCGACCCAATTTCACCGATCAGTCTGGCAGAAATTCAATTTGCGAAGCTTTTATCGACGGTTTCGTGCAAAGTATAATAGGATTGAGCAATCTTAGAACGTCTTGACTTAACTGGCAAAGAGGGAAGGCTATTGTTGTCCGAATTCGAGATAAGTAGGGATTTTGCACGTAAACTCGATAAGGAAGACCCGCTTGCGCATTTTCGCCGAAAATTCTACATTCCTGACGGAACGATTTACATGGATGGCAATTCTCTTGGGCTTCTCTCTAAGAGTGCCGAGCGCTCGGTTCTCCGGGTGTTAGATGAATGGCGTACGCTGGCAATAAGGGGCTGGCTTGAGGCTAAGAAACCTTGGTTCTATTTAGCGGAAGATTTAGGTGCCAAGTGCTCAAAGCTGGTGGGGGCCCAACCAGATGAAGTTGTGCTGACAGGAACCACGACAATCAACATACACCAACTCGTCCATACATTCTATCGTCCTGAAAAGCGGAGAAAGAAGATACTTGCCGATGGACTCAATTTTCCAACCGATATCTACGCCCTCCGAAGCGCATTAGAACTCAGAGGGCAAGACCCTGACAAGAATCTAGTCCTTGCTCCAAGTGAGGACAACCGGTACTTGGACGAAAACAAGATTGTCGATTTGATGGATGAAGAGACTGCTTTGGTCTTTCTTCCTTCGGTCCTGTACAGAAGTGGACAGTTGCTTGACATGGAGTATCTGGCAAAAGAAGCCCATGAGAGAGGAATCTCGATTGGGTTTGATTGTTCTCATTCTGTCGGCGTTGTGCCTCATCAGTTCGAAAAGTGGGACTTGGATTTCGCTTTGTGGTGCAGCTACAAATATCTGAACGGCGGTCCCGGCGGTTCTGCTTTCCTATACCTGAACAAACGCCACTTTGAGCGTGAACCAGCGCTTGCGGGCTGGTTTGGATACGTGAAAGACAAGCAGTTCAACATGTCCATTGACTTTGAACATGCCAAGAGTGCGGGCGGATGGCAGATTTCTTCACCTGCCATCCTTAGCTCAACACCCATTGATGGCGCACTTGACGTTGTTCTCGAAGCAGAAATCGAAGCGATCAGAGAGAAGTCTCTGAAGATGACCTCCTACTTGATTTATCTCGTGGATCAGGTGCTCAGCAGCACTCCATACAATTTCAAGATTGGAACCCCTAGAGAAGCCAAGCGCAGGGGCGGGCATGTAGCGGTCGAGCATGAAGATGGCATGAGAATCAGTGAAGCTCTCAGAGCGAGAGGTGTGGTAACCGATTTTCGTCCTCCGAATGTGATTCGTGTAGCGCCCATACCATTGTATAACACCTATCATGAAATCTGGCAAATCGTCCACCGCATGAAAATAATTATCGACAACAAGGAGCACAAGAAGATTCCGAAAGCTAGAAAAGCAATTTCCTGAACACGAGAAAGGGAAATGTCCATGGTTTTTTGATTAGTCTTTTAAGAACTTCAGCTAATAGATTGTATTTGGAGATCTTCGTGTCGGAAAAGCCCCGTGAATACGATCTGGCTTTCTTGGAATCTGAACTCAAGGGCAAGACTCTTCTTGTCTACTGGTATCTTCTTCAACAATCCACACATAGTGTAGGAGTTCGCGAAGTTCAGCGTGCGCTAAATTTTTCGAGTCCAAGCATTGCAGTTCATCATCTTCAGAAACTGCAGGATCTAGGGCTTGTCGATAAGAAGGGAACAGGTGAGTACGTTCTTGAGGAAGAAGTCAAAGTTGGGATTCTGCGGTTTTTCACCCATATGGGACGTTTCTTTGTACCTCGATATCTTTTCTATTCAGTATTGTTTACGACCATGCTTACCGTTTACTTAACTCTGTGTGTCGTTGAGCAGATTGCGCCTAGCTTCTACGCTGTGACCTTCGGTGGCATTGCACTGATTGTTTTCTGGGTTGAGACCTATAGGTTATGGAGGGCAAGACCCGTTTGAGTTCTGAACATTCTGTTCTAAAGTGTAGAACTAAAAGTCATAACCTGCTTCAGTTTCCAGGGAAGCGAGAGCGATGAAGAAATCTTTGCTTCACTTCATAGCCGCCATTATTCTTGGAATTCTTGCAATCATAGCGCCCTTGCTTGCTCTTGCTCCATTGGCAAGAGAAAATCGTAATGATGGAGTTGGTCTCTTTCTGGGCGAAGGGTTGCGGCGTCTTGAAGGGCCTTACACTTACGGTGTGAGCACGCCAAACCCTTACTTTTCGGATTTTACAGTTCTTATGATCAGCTTCGTGATCGCGATGGTAGTCTACCTTTACGTTAGACATAGGATACCTAGAAGAGAGCCTCCATGGGTGAGACTTCCACCGTACTAGATTTAGTACAATGGTGTTCTGAAACATAGCATTAAGGTTCCCGACCTTCTAATAGTCTAACAGGTTCAAAGAAGGAGCCGCGCATGGAAACAGAGAATTCGGTCTTACTTGGACTTTATTGTTGGATGTGACTGGATGTCGTCAGTTCTTCAATTGGGCATTGAAAAGAAGTTCAGTAATGAAAGCAGA
The DNA here is from genome assembly GCA_041479575.1 of Bathyarchaeia archaeon. GTDB lineage: Archaea > Thermoproteota > Bathyarchaeia > Bathyarchaeales > Bathycorpusculaceae > DASPPK01. The sequence continues at coordinate 2,457 of JBGOYH010000088.1, read as the reverse complement.
GTCCAACACTCTCAGGAGGCCGAATGCCGAGTGTCTGGAGGAAAGGTTATCCAAGGCATTCAGGTCTGTATTCGTTGTAGGAGAATGTCTCCCTTGAAACAAGGGCGAAAATCCTGTCCTTTTTGCAGCGGTCTTCTCATAGTCAAGTTCATGATCCCTAAGGAAGGGTAGTTTTCCAATGAATTTTGAATTTTGCGTCAGGGCGAATCAACTTGAGAAAGTATTGGAGGTTGGCATATTTGGATCCTAATATTCACGATACATTGAAACCTAGGAGGGGACGTATCCGAATACTGACAGAACGCGACAGCGTCAAAGTTTGTCGAAAAAGGATGTAATCGAAACCTTCATCGCTAGGTCGAAACCTTCTTAAATGAGAACTGTTGATTAGACTGTGCATTTGAAGGGTGAGGCTTATGTCCAAACCATTCTACGTTAAGTTTGAAGTCTCGAAGGAACTTGCAGATGCGGCCTATGAAGCCCTGCAAATAGCTGCAAAGACAGGTTCAGTAAGAAAGGGAACAAACGAGACAACGAAGGCAATTGAAAGAGCGCAAGCCAAGCTTGTCGTAATGGCGGAAGATGTTGAACCGCCAGAAGTTGTTGCACATTTGCCGCTTCTGTGTGAAGAAAGGAAGATTCCGTACATATACGTTCCAAGCAAGGAAAAGATAGGCACGGCAATAGGCATAGATGTTCCCGCAGGCGCGGCATGCATCGTCAAGGAAGGAGACGCTACAGGATTAGTCAAGGAAATAGTTGCAAGAATTGAGCAGGCCAAACGAGGAGCCCAGTGATGAGCAGAGAAGCCAGAGAGTCTGAGCAGTCAGTACTTACACCGGCCGAAGTCATTCAAGTAATCGGCCGCACAGGCGTGACAGGCGAAATCAGCCAAGTCAGAGTCCGCATTCTCGAAGGAAAAGACAAGGGGCGCATCATCTCACGCAACGTGAAAGGCCCAGTGCGAGCACAAGACATTCTCATGCTCAGAGAAACTGAAAGAGAAGCAAAGAAAATCAACAGATAAGCCAAAGCGAAGACTGAAAGGAGACACCGACAATGCCCAGACCAAGGAAATGTTCATTCTGCGGCAGCGAATTCCCAGCCGGCACTGGAATGATGTACATCAAAAACGACGGATCAATCTTGTGGTTCTGCTCAAGTAAATGCAGAAAAAGTTCCTTAAGTTTTGGAAGAGACCCGCGAAAACTCAAATGGACAACCTACTTCGGCAAAGAAGAAAAAGGAAAAGCGTAACATCCAGCCTTCTACCAAAAAATCCATTGGTTTTTCTATTCCAGTCACGTTTCTTCATCACAATTCGATACAACTACTTAGGTAGCGGGGAGTAGATTTGAACTACTGATCTCTGGGTTATGAGCCCAGCGGGTTAATCCTGGCTACCCCACCCCGCTGTGTCACGTTAACAACCTAAGTGGATATTCTTTCGGAAGTTAACAGCACATCTTAACAGAAGTTGGTTAGATTAAGGTTTCGATACTGTATGATCTTGACCAAGAATCAAGAGTTGATCTTCATAATGGATATTTTACTGCATCTACACAGGAATAGACAGTTCAGTGATAAACTTGGGGAACGCCCGTCTTCTAGAGAAAAGAGTAGTGACTCTTGGCGCGATCGCAATAATCATAGCCCTGAGTCTGAGTCCAAAACTGGACGTTTACGCCCAATCCACGGAATACGAGAGATTCGTGCACACATACATGAACTCGGAAACCGCGGGAAATGTGACTTATTTAGAAAAACCCGTTTTCCCAGTGCTTCTACATGATTTCCAAGTCTCAATAGGCCAGAACTGGAGCATCGTTGCTCCGCTTGCGGCGAACCATTCTTACCACGTGTACTGTTACGGCAAATGGGTAGACAACAGTTCAACACCAAAAACAGACTATGATATCTACGTCTACAACAGTCTTGGAGAATTGGAGAGTTATCACACCGAAGCCGCTGGGCTTCCTGAACATCTAGGAACAACGGTTGATGACGCCTTTTTTGCTCCCAAACACACTGGCAACTACACATTTGTCTTACGGAACGATCCTCGAGAAAGCAAAGGAGCTCAAGAAGCAACATTCATGATAATCGAAGACGTTGAATGCAACGTTTGGCAAGAACATTATGTCGAAGGAAAAGACAACAACGACCTGCCTGTTTTAAACACAAGTTGGGCCTATGAGTTCGTCACTGAAAGCCAACACGTTGAAGTTTACATCAAGGTTCCCAAAACACTGGATATGTATGAAGCTCGACTTTACCTCATGTTCGACCTGACCTCGGTAAACAGGTCAATCTTGAACGGTGCTCCATTAGCCTGGGAGCTAGGACTCTATGGCAATCGAAGCAGCACGAACAATCTAGTCGGGGGTTACAACTTGGAAAGCAAAGAATATCGCGGTGTGGCCTACGCAAGCTGTGAATTCTATGGGCAAGATATGT
>JBGOYH010000087.1:0-8400 GCA_041479575.1 Bathyarchaeia archaeon | reverse complement strand
TCTGCAGATTTGAGAAAGGCGGGTACTGCAAGCAAGCCAGAAAGGGATGCGAAGCTCAAAACTGCCCTCAAATCAAAAAATAAGAATAAAAACCATTTTACACCATTTTCGGAACACGCATGCGCGCTACTCTTTGTGAGGAACTAGAGGAACGAATGATCTACTACGCACAGGACGCGGGGGACACCTGAAAACAGCTCGCGCTAAGGTGATGCTGAGCAACTGCTCTGCCTGAATTTCTCAACGCGTCCGAAGCACGCATTGTCAAGCAGGAAGGGACCGCGCCGATTACTGCTTGCAGGCGACATATTTAACAACCGATCAGTCCCGTGCGTAGGAGTGAACCTATTTGGGTCCAAATATTCATGATACATTGAAACCTAGGAGGGGTACCAGACACCACCCGACATTCAAAGTCATGCAGAGAAGACTCGCCAACATCACCAACAGGTACCTCGACATGCAAAAAGTCAGGTTCGAAGCAAACTAATTCAGAAACACGCATGCGCGCAATACCCAAGTTTCAATCATTTCCTTCGATGTTGTCCTTCCTGATAACGGTGTTCGCGGCAGTGGTTCTGTTCAAGGAACTTGGAACGCACAAGCAAGACAGAGACGATAAGAAATAATTGTTCTCGCACTGTTTCTATAACGCGCACAATTCAAAGATTAATCAAGGATTGTTTCGCAAGCTATAAGAACTGAACCCCCAAATTACTATCAGGGGACGATTGCTGTGAATAACCGCATTGTCTGCGTGGTCGTTTCAGTTTTCGTTGTATTATTTTTGTCGAGCGCTTTCATTCAGTTGGCAAGGGCAACAGAGAATACCTGGACAACCGACGTTCTGATGCCTACTGCAAGATATGATCTTGGAGTTGCCACTGTTAATGGAAAGATCTTTGCAATCGGCGGTCACAAGCCAAATGTAGGAGTCCTAGGTATTAATCAAGAATACGATCCAGTTACGGCCACTTGGACCACAAAGAATTCTATGCCGACTTCGAGGGAATCGTTTGGCATTGCTGTATGGCAGGGCAAGATTTACGTTTTTGGCGGTTTAGCCCAGTCAGGAATGACGGCGTCAACTCAAGTTTATGATCCTGCGACAGATTCTTGGACAACAAAAGCATCGTCGCCAACGAAAAGAGTGTACTTTTCAGCAAACGTTGTGAACGACAAGATATACCTAATCGGAGGGCAGACCAGTCCTTCAAATCTGCTCATTGATAGAAATGAAGTTTATGATCCTGTGACAGATTCTTGGATCACGAAGACGCCTTTGCCCATTCCGGTGTCCGGGTATGCGTCTGCGATAGTCGATGGCAAAATCTATGTATTGGGAGGGCATGGAGAATCTGGCACGACCGACCTTAATCAAGTCTATGACCCTGCAGCTGACGCGTGGAGCAATAAGACAAGAATGCCAAATGGCGTCGAATTTGCAGCAGCGGGAGCAACTTCCGGCGTAAATGCTACAAAGATGATGTATGTTTTTGGTGGCACATCGAGCTCCGATCTACCCACAGACCATACCATGGTTTACAATCCAGGAAATGACACGTGGATAACTGGAGAACCGATGCCAACGAGCCGCAGCCATCTAGCGGTCGGAGTTTTGGATGAGAGATTGTTCGCAATTGGCGGAATAGCTTCATACGCACTAGGAACAAATGAAGAATACACTCCGATCGGGTATATACCGGAATTTCCGTCATTCCTTGCCCTACCACTATTCGTGACTGCAGCACTGCTAGTATCTAGAGTCGGCAAAAGACGTTTTTCAGCATGGTTGAAAAACCCGAAGAAGTCAAGCGTGGCCTGAAACAGGTTTTGAGAGCGCGTGTGCGCAGGAAAGAGAGTATTCGCGCAGCGCGCGCTAAGCCCAACACTCTACGCTGGAACCCAAATGCAGACTTCAACGAAGACCGATCAGTCGACATATACGACGCGATAATTCTGGCAAACCACTACGGACAGCACTATCCCTGACTAGAGAGATTCACATCAAGATAATGCCGCCAGAGTTGATGGTGAGCCTTGAATATTCTGGAAAGGTTTATTTCAGTGCTCGCTGCTAGAGTTCAAAGCTAATGGCGGATAAAGTCCGCTGGAATGTGGCCGTAAAGGGCTGAACCGTAAACTAGTGATTGAGGTGAAATGAATGGCATACAAGTACATCGCAGAGGCTTGGGCGAAGCCTGAGAAATCCTATGTTGAAGAACTGAATCGCAAGAGAAAGGTTGAATGGCGCAAACAGTCAGTGATAACCAGAATAGAAAAGCCGACGCGGTTGGATAAGGCACGGATGTTGGGTTACAAGGCAAAACAAGGTTTTGTATTGGTTCGCGTGCGTGTCAGAAGAGGTGGATTTAGAAAGCAGAGACCTCGGTCTGGCAGAAGACCGAAACGTATGGGTGTTAAGAAATTCAAGCTGTCCAAGAGCATAAGACTGATCGGTGAAGAACGGGTTGGAAAAAAGTTCCCGAATCTCGAAGTGTTAAACTCTTATTGGGTTGGTGAAGACGGCATTTCGAAATGGTTTGAAGTGATACTTGTCGATCCGCATCATCCATCGATAAAAGCCGACAAAAACATCAACTGGATCTGTCAGAAACAGCATCACAGAAGAGTTTTCAGAAGCCTTACCAGTGCTGGCAAGAAGGTCAGAAGCTTGAGGAGAAGGGGACGCGGCGCAGAAAAATTCAGGCCAAGCTTGAAAGCAGGAGTACGATAGCCAAATGACTGCAAGACCCAAAGTTTTCAGAAGTGACGGAAAACAAACGCAGGGAAAAGGCTTCAGCCGAGAAGAACTGAAGAAGACAGGCCTTAGCCTAACAGAAGCTGTGAAATATCACATTCCTGTTGATCCGAGAAGAAAGACATGTCACGACGAAAACGTTGAAGCTCTTAAGCCTATCGTAAAAGAAAAGAAAGCCGCAGCAAAAGCCAAGAAACCTAAGGGAAAATCTAAAAGTCAAGGCCGCACTAAGGACGATTAGTGATGCGGTCTTGTCTTCCAAGGCTCCGGTAGGGTATATTGACTTAAGGGTTTTTGCCCATGCAACTGAAGATCCAGACAAGGTTTTGACCGCAGCACGCAACACGTTGCCACCTGAATCAGTTGACAATGCAACCTTCAAGAGCGCCAACTTGACGGGGCATCACGGAAACCCGATAATTCTATTTGAAACAAGGATCAAAGACAGGAAACTGGCTCAAGCTGCGTTCGCAAAGTTGTGTTCGGGTTTAAGCATGTTAGACAAGGAACTTCTGGCCAACGAAATCGCGCAGCATCTAGACAAAGGAAATCTCTACATCCGACTGGACAAGCAGTCTGCCTACCTAAACGGGCTTAGACTAGGCGCAACGGATATTATTCATTTTCGGATACACTTCAAAAAGCATAGCACGCAGGAAGTTGTGGGCGTCTGCAAAGAATTCGGGTTATTGCCATGAAAAGAGTCTACGCAGACCTGCACTTATGTGCTAATGTCAACGATTTGTCACATGTTAAACGTCTAGCCAGCCGTGCTTCAATGCTTGGATACGGCCTGATTGGAATGTCTTTCCTACCGCGGACCGCTGAACAGCAGGTCAAGCAAATACAGGAAATCTGCAAAGAAGTCGGCATGGAACTTGTGTCGCGCGTGGATCTGAAACCTCATACACCTGAAGAATTGCTTAGAGATTTGAGGAAGCTGAGGCGAAGGTTCGAAGTAGTTGCCGTCACGTGTCAGGCTAAAACCGTTGCAAGGCAAGCAGCGAAAGACCGTCGAGTTGATCTTCTGAACTTTCCGCAACCTGACTTTCGCAGGGCTTTCTTTGATATGGCTGAAGCTGAACTGGCTTCAAACTCATTAGCCTCTCTAGAGATAGACGTGAAGCCACTACTGACGCTTGAAGGAACGCTAAGAATCAGACTTCTCTCAATTCTGCGAAGGATGGTTCAGACCGCCAGAGAGTTTCACGTCCCCATCATCGTGTCAAGCGGTGTTTCAGAGGAGCTGCTTATGCGAAAACCAATGGAACTTGCGTCGTTAGCATCTCTTGTAGGCTTACATGAAGCATTTGCCGTAGATGCTGTCTCCAAGAATCCTGTGGCAATCGTTAGAAGAAACAGAGAAAAACTGAGCTGGCGGTTTGTTGCTCCTGGCATACGAGTCGTTCGGAGAGGAAAAGATTGCTGAAGAAGGTGAAACGCCGCTACCTGGCTTTGACAATAGATTCTTCTGAAACCTTCAACTCAAGCGAGTTTATCGATGCTGTATGGAATAGTATCTCCAAGCTTTACGGTGAACACGGCGCCAGCACGGTCAATCTGAGTCTGATCAGTTTTGACGGTGAAACGAAGTCTGTTGTCCTGCGTGTCGGGCACGTAAGTCTTGAATTGGTCAAGACAGCGTTAGCTTCAATAACGAAAATTGGGAACAAGCCAGCTGCTGTACATGTTTTGACGGTTTCTGGAACATTAAAGGCGCTTCACAAGAAGATGTGATCCGCGTCACATACAACTAGCGCGTACTAGTACGCTGATTTGTCTTCATGGCAGTCTTGGAATCACGGATCGAAGTAGAGAGTTGACCCGTTTCCCAGCATGACATTTTCCTATTCTCTCTGCAAGGTATTCCAAATCTATTTTTTCATGTGCTACCATTGACCGTATGTCTTCGACGTCATGTTTGCCGCGGTCTTCTCCTCTTTGAAGTATCGCTTTGAAAACAATGTTGTCTTCAACCGACATCACGGGAACCTTGACGTCGAGAAGCCGTTTCCAGTTTGTTCTTTCTATCATTTTGTCATCTAAAAAGAAGAGGCATGTTCCCTGAATTGTTTTGATTTCAGCCCCACAGCCAATGTCAAAGCCTTCTGTGTTGAGGTTTTTCAGTGCAGCCTTGGCTTTTTCAAGGTCTTCACATTTGACCAGGATGTCGATATCTGTGATTTCCCTTTTACTTCCGTAACAGTAGGCGGCCGCTCCGGCATAAATAGCCCATGCAATTCCAATCTTCTCAAGTCTGTCTTTTATTGTGGAAAGCGTAGCACGCATGATTTCGTTTCTCTGCATAAGCAGCCTTCTGTGAGAAAAGATCTATGGCTTGATGTGGAATTTTCTGAGTTCCTTTTTTTCCTCATTTGTAACGTAGTATTTGGCGTTTCTCCCTTTGCCTTCCTGAACAAGCCAACCTTGTCCAACGCAGTAGACCAGAAAACCTCCGCCAACAGCAAAAGGGTTAACCGGCTTTCGCTCTGCTTCGCACGCTTCCTTCGGAGATTTCGTGTGTCTTGTGCCATTTTTCATCTTCTTCCTTGCTGATGCCCATCCGTTTCATCAAGACCTCATGCTGCTCTGGTGTCACTTCATGGTTTTCTCGGTGCCATTTCTCATGTTCGTCTTCAGTCAAGCTCATGCCCATATGTCTGATTCTCTTCCCCACTTTCACGACCCCCCCTTCTCCATCCTTTTCTCAGAGGTCACAAAATATTAAAGAGTTGGGGATGATGCATTTCTGTGGGGGATGATGTCGCCGTCCCAGTCGGATTGCAAAGATGAAGAGCTTATGACGGACAGACCCCGAAACTCGCAGTTTATGCGCGCATTTTTGCTTTTAGGTCCTTCTTTCTTTTGAGTCCAATTGTCAAAGCCAGCATCATTCCTATGATGAAGCCGCCTATATGCGCGAAATAGGCGACTCCGCCTGCCACATCGAAGAATCCCATAAGCCACTGCAGTACAAACCAGAAGCCCAAGAACAAAAATGCGGGTATCGGCAGTATTGCGTAAACGATCAGCGTGAGCACGTAGGCTTTGGGGAAAAGCACGATGTATGCGCCCAGAACTCCTGAAATTGCTCCAGAAGCACCAAGAACACCAATGGTCAGATCGGAAGGGATTGTGATGCCGAGGATGTTGCTTATCATTGGTGCATAAAGCATAGCTGCTACGTGTGCCGATGCTGCTGCCAAGCCGCTGACCAAGTAGAAGGCGAGATAGCCGACGTGTCCGAAGACGTCTTCGATGTTGTCGCCGAACACATAGAGGTAGATCATGTTTCCAAACAGGTGATATATTGATGCATGCATGAACATTGACGTTACCAGGGTGTACAGTTTCTGTCCATTGAGTATTTCAGCTGGCACCATCACAAAATGTGCGTCAATGAAGTGTGCAAGGCCGGTTCCAAAAACGATTCCTAGGCTTGACAACGTGTAGATTGCGAAGATGAGTATGTTTGTGATAAGCAGCAGGCGGTTGACATGCGGCGTAGTCAGGGTTCGGTTTAGATCTTTTATTGGAAGCAAGCAGTGACAACCAAACCTCTATAAAAGCCCACGGAATATTTATTTTTTGATAGACTTCTGGAAGCCTTTGAAGACTTTTCTAGCCGTAGAGACACTCAACCATTTTATCGCAAGTCAAGCAACATTCGGGGACAGGCGTTCCTTTTGCGCGTTTGTTCAGGTATCCAAAGAAATGAACACACTTTCCGTCCAAACCAGGTGCCATTGTGGTTGATTCTTTGGAGAGAATTGCGGCTTTTATTCCTTCACTTCTTGGAGCGGCTGCTGCACAGTGAACTTTTGTCATGCAGTGTGGACATGCTTGATATGTCTTTACCACGTGTCCGCTGCTTGAAACTCTTGCTAGGATTGGTCTCTGGTAGGTTTTGCCGCATTCGTCACAGGTCAGACCTTCTTGGTCCATTCTGTGTGGTGAGTCTTCATTGAGCTTCCAGGAGCCTATGTTTATCTGCACCCTTGTCACCGCTTCAATATGTAGCTTGAATCTTAATATTTAATAAACATTTTTGTTTACATGTTCAACAGAAATACAGGTAAGAAGCCCGGAACCCCTCACTTGCCATTGCATCCTCCTGAACATCGGGACTTCACACTTGAAAGTTTCATATGAGTCATGTTCTGAACACTCACTTCGGCCTTGGAAAGATTGTTTGGTCAAAAACGTATTGGACGACAAGCTTAATAACAAGTTGTCGAACGGATATTATCTATAAGCGTACGTGTACGCTTTGAGGAGAATGGCAGCTTCTTCCTCGTCTCCTTTCTCCCACTGCCATTCTCCTCCCAACGTGACTCTGTTGCAGAACAAAGCAAATGGTTGATTATTGCGAGTAGATAAATCTGCGAGTAGATTGACTCTACGGTAAGGGTGGTGGGCCCGCCCGTCCCCATACCCAAACAGGTTCAAGTCCTCTTCTGAGAGCACGCACAGCTATGTAAGTCACCACCATCTAATCGCAAAAATTGCCAGTTTTTAAAGGGCTCGGCGCGTTTGAAAAGACATATGCGAGTTTTCTGCACCTAATTGTAACCTATCACCTAAATGCGAAGTGAATGCTGTGTCTAATATCGGAATCTAGGATGCGGGAGCCACGTGAAAATGTCCTCAGGATGCTCTGTTGTTTATTCGGTTTATAAGGAGGTTTGCGTATTATGGGGTGCCAGCGTTCTGTTGTTGAAGGACGAGAAGAACAAATCAGCGTTACACGTTATAATCAATGATGAAGGGAGTGATGGAAAATGACGGAAGAATCGGGAATCGTTTTCATTGGAAGGAAAACACCAATGGACTATGTTTTAGCAGTTATCACAAGACTATCAGCGAGCAATGCTAAGGAAGTGATCTTGAAAGCACGAGGACAAGCAATCACAACAGCTGTTGACGTAGCTGAAATAACTAGAAGACGCTTCCTAAAAAACCTAAAAATAAGCAAAATCGCTATAGGAACCGAAGAAATGCCAGCAAGAGAAGGCGAAAACAGGGCACGGATGGTTTCAACAATAGAAATCACGCTTACACAAGAGTAGGAAAACCTTGCGAAACACGCGCGATAACAGTAAGGGACTATTAAGAAACGGGCAACGTTGAAAAACAATGAAGCTTGCTGTTCTGGTCTACGAGTATCCCCCAAAGATCGTCGGTGGCTTGGGAACCTACTCGGCTGAAATAACTCGCCAGTTTGTTCTCATGGACAGTGACGTTACAGTTTTCACTATGAATGATGATGCTGGGAGTTTACCAACGCGGGAGATATGGCACGGTATCGAAGTTCATCGACCACAACACATCAACATTTCTGACTCGTTGCCCGACGTAGTTGCAGAAGACATAAAGAAATGGGGTAGGGGGATACAGTTTTTCTCAAAAATCCTCGTGTACAATTATCTGAGCGCTGCCAAACTCGTTAATGAGTTGATAAGAAAAGAAGGCATCAAGTTCGACCTTATCGTTGCTCATGACTGGCTTTCAGCTATAGGGGGAATGACTGTTAAGAAAGAGGCAGGATTGCCGTTTGCGTTCCACGTTCACTCAACAGAGAAAGGAAGAACGCTTGGAAACGGCTCGGTTACGGTGAGCAACATTGAACTCCACGCCGC
>JBGOYH010000086.1:0-8474 GCA_041479575.1 Bathyarchaeia archaeon | reverse complement strand
CGTTTATGACGCTGTGCAGAAGCTTCACGCAAGCCTGGAGGAACAAAACCTCATATTCTACGAATAAAACTTCATAGGCAAACTTCATTTCTGCACGTTTCCTCAAAAGGAAAGAGAGGGTTTCCAACAGTTCAACCCTGTCGCAAACTGACAGGCACCAGTTGCATTTATTGGATTGAACCGGGAAACCCATCCAAGGCTGAAGGGTTCCTAAATAAAAGTGTTCCTAAGAGAGCGCGCCGCTACACTCATGAACATTGTGGCCGAAGCCATTCGACATGCTATTCGAGTGTGTTATTGAGCGGATTTGAACCCGTTTGGGTTCGGGGATGGGCAGCTCTGAACCAGTTTGCTTAAGACAAAGAGAATGCTGGTTACAGGATATTTGAAGCAGTGGACTCGAACCCATTTGGGTTCAAGTCCGGTCCGGCCCACCACAATGACTTATTGCCAGTTGATTCAGAGTTATTCACAGGATTGACTTGTGAAAATTGCGTTAACAGTTGTTTTAAGTGATTCTCGAAGGTCTTGCTCAAATTGAAGCCAAGATTACGAGTCTTTTCCACTGAATCCTTGTCTACGTAGAGAACGACATTTCTTTTGTTTGACATTTCGATTGTACCCAAGCGATTGCGAGGGCAAGTTCCATGTTGTGTGTTTGGTGCTTTCAAAGATTGCATAGCAAAAGCTAGCTGAGCATTATAACCTTCAACAATCTTAAATGTAGATAGCCATTATAAGAAGAATTCACAAGAGTTGATTAAGACTTGCCATTGTTTGATGTGGAAAAACTTGCAATTCTCGCTACAGACTATTGTGCACCAGTCTCTGAAGGGAAGAAGATAGGAATTGTTGGAAATGTTATCGCTGCTCCTCTAATTCAGCAACTGTACAAGCATATTCTTCTGAAAGGCGGACATCCAACACTGTATCTGAGACCTAAAGACTTCGACGGCTTGGAAGAGTTGCTATTCACTCATGGCACTGAGAAACAGATAACATTCGTGTCACCATTTGCTCGATTTTTCTACAGTGAAATTGACGCAATTATCCAGATTTTCGCTGAAACCAACACTAGAAGACTATCAAATATACCTCCAAACAAACTGAAAAAAAATGCTGCTTCGCAACGAGAAATAGTTGATATCCGCGCAAAGAGACTCTTGAAACCTGGAGGTTTGGCTATTATACCCTATCCAACAGGGGCTTTCGCGCAGGAAGCCGAAATGTCGTTGTTTGAATATCAGGACTTTGTTGCGAAAGCATGTTTCTTGGACAAGAAAGATTCGGCTAAAGAATGGAGAGACCTGTCCCAAATGCAAGGAAATGTTGTCAAGCGACTTAACAAAGCAAAAAGCCTGCGTTTTGTTGGCGAAGATACAGATCTCAGACTAAGCGTAGAAGGTCGAAGATGGCTTAACTGTGACGGCCACATAAACATGCCAGACGGTGAAGTTTTCACTTGCCCCCTCGAAAATTCTGCTGAAGGACAGATTAGATTTACGTATCCCGGCATTGAAATGGGCAGAGAAGTGGACGACATTACACTTACATTCAAAAATGGTGAAGTTGTAAGGGCTAAAGCTGAAAAAGGCGAAGACTTTCTCAAAGAAATCATCAAGACCGATGATGGAGCAAAGAGAATCGGTGAAATAGCAGTTGGCACAAACACTGGGATAGACAGGTTCACAAAGAATATGCTCTTCGATGAAAAAATGGGGCACTGCATGCATCTTGCCTTAGGATTCGCTCCTGTTTCCCAAGAAACTGGTGGAAAAAATCAGTCGTCTATTCACTGGGATCTTCTCAAGGACATGCGAACCGGAGAAATCTATGCTGACAATGAATTAGTCTATAAGAAAGGTAAATTCATACTTTAGCTGAGCGCGCGCTGATAATCTCAAGCCCATTGTTCGAAAGCGGCAAATATGAGTCTGAAAAGAAGCGCTCCTAAACATGGCGGTGCTGGCAAGGGGCATGCACCCAATCTCAAGTGGAGATATGTCTCCCACATCACCCCTTTTTCATAGCTTTCAAAATGTAATGCATTACACAAGTGCATTGAAAGAGATGTCTTCGGCAAGCCCTTTTCACTTATTGCATAAGACCAATGAGCGCCTTACAGATTCAAGAACCAATTTCTCTATCTTCGGTTGATCGCTTTTGACAGTAAGATCTGAATAGATTGTATCTCTGCAGGCGTGGCCAACCAGTCTTTGCATAGATTAGTTTTTCTGGATTTTTCTTCAACCAGTTCATCATGTGGAAGAAGCTCTTTGCCTTTTTCTCATCTCTCTCTTTCACTGGCTCATAACCCAAGTTTCTAATTTCGTCAAGGTATGCTATTTCCGTAAGCCTCTGCGGTTCCCCGGTGACTGTGATTCTTTCAATTTGATTGTCGCCATACATCTCTCTTAAACCATTTACCGCTTCGTCGAAGATGTAGCCTTTGCAGATTTGAATTTGTTCGTCTTTCTTGAGTTCGAGTTTTCCCAACAGTTGAAACACGACTTTCGAAGCCTGCTTCAGATACTCTTTTGATTGGAATCGCGGATGTCTGAAGTATTTGACATCCAAGATATCGTATCTAAAATCCTGAGTCTCGCAGCGAAAGGCACCTATGACCACGCCAAAAAGTAGGTCACCTATGCCCGCATCATCAACAATTATCGTCAGTTGACGCCATCCCCTTTTGCAAGAGATAAATGAACCATAAGCGCATTTATAAAAACGCCTCATATGTGTCTTATGTTGCTTGTTTCTTGGGTTTCTTATCCTTCATGCATGTGATGTCTATTCTCCTTAAAAGATCGAAAATTGTCTAGATCATGATAATGCGGTGGGGTCGCTTAGGTCAAAGCCCACGTTTGAACCCTTGAGCACGCTATTCACCCTTTGTCAGTTTTTGTTTCGTATCATTTGATGGGCTCGGGTGCGCTCCCGAGGAAAAAGTGGGCTTGAACCCGTTTGGGCATGGAGATCATACAAAGGCAACCTGATCTACAATGCTAGTGCAGACGTTGATGACAGCGAAGTGATAGACTCAACAGACCTAGGTATAATGGGAGCTCACTGGGGCGAATCCGAATAAGCTTCTGGACTATGGAAGAGTGCAAAATCTGCTCATGCAAAGACTGTACTTGGTTGGAATGGTTGCGAATTTGGCTGGTGTCCTAGTGATATGATTCTATTGTGAAATTGATTGCTGGCCCTGGGAACCATTCTACGCAGTAGTTACCTATTCCATGAGGAATATAGTGTAGTCCTTTTGCTTCGTGATGATACATTATAACCGTACTTATGTCAACAAAGTCAACGCAATATCCGTCTTCATTCCATACTGCGAAGCCGGAGCATGATTGTACCAGAAGTGGTTCCCATTTGATTCGCCATTTCTCGCCTTGTATGAAGAATAGGGGCGACACGGTTTGCTGTTCTGAAAGGGTAAAATTCGTCACGAATTGCCATGTCTTGTTCTCAAGCAAAGCGGTCTTGTTTATTGGTTCTCCGAAAGCGCCCCATGCCCCGCCAAGTATCCCCAAATCTGTCGAGTCTATGGCTCCATCGTCATTTATATCTGCCCAAGAATTGTAGTTCGGATCATTTGCACTTCTCGTAGGCAAAACCATGAACAAGACTGCAGTCAAACAGGAAGTAAGCAGAGCAACAATGACTAGATCTTTCTTAGTTGTCATAGAATCACCTCCCTTTCTCCCTTAGAATCAACGAATAATATTACGCAAGCTTTGGTTATCTGTCTTTTGAAAGAATCCTCTAGTACGTGCTAAGAAACGGAATAAGAAGGGGTGGGGAAAGCGCTGGGTTTGTCATGCGGTCGCGTAGACGCTCAAATACGCCCTGGTTCCCAAGCCAACCAACTCTTTAATGGATACACGAAAAAGGTAGCGCGCGAAGCTTCTTGACCTAAGCCAAAATGCACTTGTGATGAGAAAACACCTTTTCCAGAAGATACACTTACATCTCGGCGTATCAGTTTTAGAAATAAGGATGAACGTCTTTGAAGCCGAAAAGTGGGCATAGACGCGGCTATCCCGTCGCAACTGTAATAGGATTAGAAAACGAGCAAGCGGTCTTGTGGAAGGTCTTCAGCAACATTGTCAAGCCTGAGAAGACCATCCGGCTTGACGGAACCAGGAATGATCCAAAAACCGTGTACAACTTCCACGAATCAATCGTCAACGCGTTGAGACCCACGCTGAGAGAAGGCGTCAGAAGCATCATCCTTGTATCCCCAGCCCGAACAAATCACGCCCAAGAATTCGTTGCTCACATTCGCGGGCATCATACGTGGCTCGTTCAAGGTCCAAGCAGGGCAACGTTCTCAGAGGCAACTGGATCCGTCGGAACACCCTCAGAAGTGTCCGCTCTGACAAGGACTCACATTTTCCGTCGGCTGATCAGCGAAAGCATTTCGGAGGAAACGGATGGTCTTGTTGAACTGCTGGAAAAACGACTCAACGCTTCAGGTCCGAACGCAATTGTGCTGTATTCGCTCGAGGAAGCAGAAGACCTGATCCTCAGTCCGCGGAAGCCTGGCAAACCCCAGCCTGAATACCTTATGCTTACTAACAAGTATCTTTCAGACAGCCGAGAAAGGAATAGGATACACAGACTGATGCAGATTGCCACAAACAGAAGTGTTAAAACAAGGATATTTGACGCAGAATCGCCAGCAGGTCTACGCCTTGCGCAGCTCGGCGGAATAGTCTGTCTTGCAAAGACGGAATAGCGCGCGCGCTCTAATCTCCAAGGACCAATACCGAAAGCCATGCAAACCCATCATATTTTTGACCGAAATTGCGCTCACTTGGCGGAGAGAAAGTAGTCTGTTTCAGGCACGCAGTCTCCGCAAACCAAATCAAGCATATTCACAATATATTGCTTGACTGACACACGCGTTCGCACATATCCAAGTCAAACTGTGAACGTGAGCGCGCGCTGCAGAACAAGAACATGTTCCAGGAAGGTTTGAAAGAGTGGTTTCGCAACGGCGAGGGAGACCGCGGGAGTTCAAGTGGACTGAATTCAAGGAACTCGATGAAAATCATTCATCTGAAGCGCGATTCCTGAAACTGGCAAGCGTTAACAACCCTTCGATAGCGAGTCTCGCCGTTTCAGGCTGCCCTCAATGCAGCGGCAAGAACTTCCGACTTCGTCATGACACAAGAATCGGAAACATAAGATTCTACTGCCCAGAATGCAGGCACGAGACTTCGTTCCACATCAAGACGCCCCCACGGACTGAACTTCAAGTAACTCCCATTTATGATAAACAAGGCATGCTTGTTGACGAGAAAGTTGTGGACGGGTTTCACGAGCAAACAAATCGAGAGAAGGCCGATGCAACTGTGCTGAGAACAGAGCAGAAGTCAGATTTGGGTGGAGAATGGTTTGACGGTGCTTCTGGAACAAGTACACAGAATCGTTATCTTACTCGTGAG
Organism: Bathyarchaeia archaeon; assembly: GCA_041479575.1. Classification (GTDB taxonomy): domain Archaea; phylum Thermoproteota; class Bathyarchaeia; order Bathyarchaeales; family Bathycorpusculaceae; genus DASPPK01. The sequence goes on along the minus strand of JBGOYH010000086.1, from coordinate 3,012 downwards.
GAAGCAATCGAACGCGTCGCAAAAAGGAAAATGAAGGCTCAGATAGAGGCAACGTTAAGAGAAATCGAAGAGGAAGAGAATAGCGACCGTCTGGCCTCTCTTAAAGCAGATATCTCCTCAGACTAGAAGGACGGCGTGCTGAATTTCTGTAATATAGATGAGGAAAGATTCTGCATTTTCCGGGCACACAATAGGATATGGCGCGAGCCTTTTTGAGAGAAATGGAGTATCTTTCAGCGCGCGCTTTTCAGCTTTGGTTGTTGGTGGTCATAAAATTCGGGTGAGCGTTTGGTTAGTTGGGGGTTTTATTTTTTGGGCATTAGTTCGTTTAGTTCGTATGTTGCTACACACATCACGCTGTCGGCGCCTCCGTAGTACACTAAGACTTCGTCGTTGATGAGTACGTTTCCGCAGCTGAATACTACGTTGGGTACTTTGCCGAAGCGTTCGTAGTCGGTGACGGGTGTTAGTATGGGTGTTTCGGAGCGGTAGAGAATGGTTTCGGGGTTGTCTCTGTCCAGTAGGGTTGCGCCGAGTGAATAGACTTTTTCGAAGCTCACGCCGTGGTAGATAACGAGCCAGCCTTCGTTGAGTTCGATGGGGGGTCCAGCCGTGCCGATTTTCCAGCAGTCCCAGCTTTTCGTTCTTGGTCTCATCAAGGCTCTGATGTCGTACCATCGCTTGAGGTCATCGGAGTACGCCACACACATGTCTGGTTCCAAGCGGTGGAACATGACGTATTTGCCTCCGATTTTTTTTGGGAAAATGACGGCGTCTTTGTTGCGTACGCCTCTGAAGGGCAGCAGTCGTTCGTTCCATTTCCATTGTTTGCTCAAGAAATCATCGACTGAGATGGATGTTAGGGAGATTTGGTAGAGCTGTTCGTGGTCAATTTCGGTTAGAGCTGTGTATGCCATTATTATTTGGTTGTCGAAGAGGGTTAGTCTCGGGTCCTCGCATCCGTAGTCTTCAGCTTTGTTGTTGGGTTCAAAAACGGGGATTGGCGACCGCTCGTCGATTATGTATCCGTCAGAGGAGGCGGCGTATCCGATGCGGGATATGCCGTCGTTTCCTATCGCCCGGTACAGTATGTGAACTTGTTTGCCCACTCCGATGGCGGCAGCGTTGAATACTCTTCTGGATTCCCATGGGTTTGATGCTATTGGCTGAAGGATTGGATTGTCTTGGAACCGTCTCATTTTTTCTGTGTCCTAGCAGTATTTTGATGTGGTGATTCCATAGAGTTCATCGATGAGTTTTCTGACGGAGAATAGGCCCACTAGTTCTCCTTTGCTGTCTACCACTGGCAGGTGTCTGATTCCGTGTGAGATTATGAGTCGTCTTGCTTCTTCCAGCGAAGCCTCTTCTCCGATCGTGGCGACATTTGTCGTCATCACTTGTTCGATGGGGGTGTCCAGTGGGACGTCGCTGGCTATGATTCTTATGGCGTCTCGCTCGGTGAAGATTCCCATACATTTTTCGTTGTTGTCCGTGATGACGATTGAGCCCACGTGTTTTTCTTGCAGTGTTCTGACGGCGTCTTTGACTGTGATGTTGGGCTTCGCGGTTACCACATCTTCGATCATTATGCGCTTTACCATTAGCACGTTTGTTTTGCCTCTGTGTTTAGCTTTGGTTTTCTTGACTAATAAGGCGAACTGTCTCAGAAGTCATAAAAAATGCGTGTTTGTAGCTTCCGCGCGAATAAAGGAAAGAACGTTTCGGATCTGGTGTTTGCTGGTTCTATTTGGTGCTTCGAAGTTCCATGCGGGCGGAAAGGTAGCAAATGGTGGCTTCGGCGCCCTCGTTGAGGTTGAGTCCTTTCTCGGTTATTCCGTCGTAGCAGCCGCCTGTGGACGAATTGTAGACAAAACAGTTTTGGGTGTTTTTACCGAGAAACCAGTTGAAGATTGTTCGTGCTATTGTTTTGTAGTAGCAATTACCTGTTGCGTGGTAAGCTGATATTGCTGCTTCCGTCATTGAGGATGCTTCCACGGATTGCTGATCGTACATTGACCGTGGTTTTCCTTTTTTGTACCAGCCTTTGTTGCCTATAGGTACGAATTTGTCGTTTAATATCTGAACTTCGAGGAGGAATTTTAGGGATTCCTCCGCGACTCGAATGTATTTGGTTTGTTTTGTTTCTTGGTAGGCTTCGAAGAGAGCTTGCGAGAGTCTACCGTTGACGTAGGTGAGGTAAGGTTCAAACCAGCACCAGTCGCTGGAGCGCGTGTTTTTGTAGTATTCGAGCAGTTTGTCTGATAGTGTCTTTATGTTCTGGGTTAGGTTTTGGTCTCCTGTGAAGGCCTTGTGGTAATGACTTAGACCAAGTATTGCGAAGGCTTTCGCTCTGGGGGATTTAAAGAAGCACGCCCATCGAAAGGCTTTGTCGAAGATCTCTTTTGCTAGAAGCCTCCTTTCGGCGGATAGCTTGCTGTTTATCACGTATCCGCAGGCCCAAAGGGTACGACCTGCGCAGTCTTCGGAGCCTTCTTCGTCGATGAAGCTTCGATCGTAACTTAAGAAGTTATGCATTTTGCCGTCTGCTCTTTGCATGTGCAGAAGGAAACTTAGGTATGTGTCTATCAACCTGTCCGATTGGGAGTTTCCTTTGATTTGGCTGTGCTTGGTGATGGCTATGAGAGCTCGGGCGTTGTCGTCGGCTGTGTATCCTTCTAGCCGATTTGGTGTTCCGAATTTAGAATGCTGAAAGATACCAGTGTCGTCTGTGATTGCTTTAAGGAAGTTTAGTTTGATGGGTGGGAGATTCACGTGAGCGTTCCTCTTAAGCGTGTATCGCTCGTTTGAGCATGTCTGCGTATTTTTGGGCGACCTTTGGCCATATAAAGCTTCGACTGTACCTGTAAGCTTTTTTCTCCATGCCTCTTCTTAATTTGTCGTTTTCTAGAAGTTTCCTCTCGGCTGATAGCTTGCTGTTTATTACGTATCCGCAGGCCCATAGGGTGCGACCTGCACAGTCTTCGGAGCCTTCGTCGTCGATGAAGTTTCGAT
>JBGOYH010000085.1:0-8599 GCA_041479575.1 Bathyarchaeia archaeon | reverse complement strand
TATGGTTAACCCATTCACAGGGGCATACGCAGTGAGGCTTGGAGCCTCATCGTCGGATATGGGTTGGTTTCAATCCTCGACAAACCTTTCAAACAATTTGATGCAGGTTTTCTGGGGTAGACTAAGCGACAGAATCAAACGCAGAATACCCTTTATTGTGGTTGGCACCACGGTGCTTTCAGCCCTCTGGATTCCAATGATATTTGTGACCAACGCGACCCAGCTGATCGTGTTGCTCGCAGTTCAAGCCTTGTTAGGTTCAATGGCGACGCCCGCATGGACCGCGCTAATAGGGGACCTTGTGCCGTCGCTTAGGCTGGGAAGAGCAAACGCGTCAATCAACCTGTGGTCTGCAGTTGGAAGCGTGACGGCAACTTTGGCATCAGGAATTCTGATGATCTCGATAGGCGGGTCGATCCATCAGATTCTCTTCATACCGCTGATAGTCGCTGCTTTCTGCGGAATTGCGTCTTCACTGGTGATGCTTAGAATAAGGGAGAAAAGGAATGGTGAGAAACTCGACTTAAAACAGAATTTGACCTCAGACATACTGAAGGTTGTATCGCACGCGAGGAGGACGCCGCGTTTTCTGAAGTATTGCTACGTGGATGGGGTAGTTCAGTTCTTCATGTCTATCTCATGGCCTCTTTTTGCAATAACTGAAATCAGAGTTCTAAATGCATCGATGCTTCAGCTCGCATTTTTATCGGTCGGACAGACGGTAGTGAGCATAGTCTTTCAGGGCTGGGCGGGACGGCTGGCTGATTCTGTTGGGAGACGACCGTTGTTGATCTTTTTCAGATTTGGCCTCATTACTGTGCCGCTTGCCTACGCATTAGTGCCTGACATTAACACTTTGATAATTGTCGGTCTCTTTTGGGGGCTTGTGAACGCTCTGGGAGCGGCATCCGCGACAGCTTATCTTCTTGACGTCTCACCTCAAGAAAGCAGGGGAAGCTTCATAGCAGTGTACAATCTGATTGTCGGAGTAATCACCTTTGCAGGTTCACTGATCGGTGGATACCTTTCAGACTTCACAATAGGCTTTTTCGGGCTGATTGTCAGATTGCAGATTGTCTATCTTGTCTCAATTGTCGGCAGAGGAATAGGTGCTGTGTTGCATGTGACGTTGGTAGAAACTTTGAAGAAATAGAAAAACCAAGTTTCAATTCTTGAAGTGTTCATACCCTTCTCGCAGTATTGGAATCCTCTTCCCAGTGGTCTCAAGTAGAACGCTTTTTTCAGTAGTCACTTTTCCTATTCTGAGAAGTTTTCCGCCTGTCTTTTCAACTGCCTTTTCAGCTTTTCTCCATAGTTTGGGCTTCACCGTCAGTACAAGCTCGTACTCTTCTCCGCCGTGAAGCACCAATGCTGCTGGGTCCAGCTTGTTGACAACTGCAAACCTTTCAGTCTCTCTTGCTATTGGTAATGATTCTATTGATATGCCAACTTCGCTAGCCCTTGCAATTTCATGAAGACTCCAAGCCAGGCCGTCACTTGAATCAATCGCTGCACTTACGGCTTTTGTCTCACAAAGGGCTAATCCTTCCTTAAGCCGTGCATGCGGCATGAGAACCGCTTCAACAAGAGCCTTCTTGATCTCTTCCGGAGTTTCAAGATTTTCGACAAGGATTTTCAATCCTGCTGAAGTCTTGCCAAAGACACCTGTCACCGCGACAATGTCCCCAGACTCTGCTCCTCTGCGGAGCATCAGCTTGTTTTTCTTGGCCATGCCAAAAAGTGAAATGGCGACTACGAGGTCTGAGGACTCGCCCGTGTCTCCACCGATTACATATGCACCATATTCGCGAGCCCCAGCGTTCAAGCCTTCCCCTATTTCTTCTATGTCTTTTTCGGTGAGATTCTTAGGCAAGCCGAGAGAGACAAGCATTGCTATGGGTTTAACGCCTTTTGCTGCGAAATCGCTGATGTTCATGACGATGGCCTTGCGAGCAGCTTGCCAAAGAGACATGCCCTTTGGAACATCAGTCTTATCCACAAGCATATCGGTCTTCAAGACAACAAGATTGCCACCTGCTAATTCACAGGCAGACACGTCATCACCGAAAGGTACGGGCATCCTAGGCATCTGATCTAGGTGCTCCTGTATGATTCCTATTATCCGACGCTCCCCAAGTCTCTCAGCTCTTCTCAATTCGAATCGCCACCGTAACCTTCAGTTCTTGAGGAATCCCTGCTTCTTGAGAAATTCCGTTAATCTCGAGTTTGTAGTTTTTATGAAATCTTCTTTGTAGTGGTTTGAATAGGATTTCCCATAGTTTCGTTCTTTGAGGAATCTTTCAACAATTTCTGGCGAGACTATCTTGCCGCCCCGCTTCAAATCACTCAGCACAATCTTCTTCCAATATTCTAGGACATCATTCGCTTGTATGTCCCTGTAAGCATCTTCGCAGACTATTATATCGTAGTTCCATTTCTCCCTCGTTTCAGGCTTTCTCTTCGGATATCCAATGCATAGTATACAGAGTGCGAGGCAGTGTTCAGGCAGCTTCAAAATCATTCTCGTTTCTTCAGGGTGCTCAATTATCGATCCTATCATCACGCTGCCCAACTCCAAGCTTTCAACAGCTATGGTCATGTTTTCAAGTGACAATGCAACGTCCAAGACGCTCATGGTGTATGGAAGAATACCTGTGTAATCGTATTCTACGCCAGTTACTCGTGCAGCCTTCAGGTGACGGTGAAGATCAACACATACTACAATCCAAACAGGGGCATCATTCATAAATGCTTGATCCTCACAGAGTTCGTACAACCGCTTTCTCACAGCCTCATCCTTGGCTATTATGAATGTTCTAGGCTGAATGTTGCCCGCTGACGGCGCTCTGATCCCGGCAACTAAGATTTTTCTCAAAAGCTCTTCTGGAATTTTTTTGCGTTTCTCGAAATTGCGTATGGATGTTCTTTCCAGAACTGCTTTCAATATGTTTGAATTTTCCATAGGCAGCTCGTCCAAGGGCTATTTCCGAACATCTTAAAAATAAGGGTTCCCCTCACTAGTAAACGCACGTGCCTCGGTAGCTCAGCTCGGTAGAGCGGCGGTCTCGTAAACCGCAGGCCCCGGGTTCAAAGCCCGGCCGAGGCTCCTCAGATCTTCTTATGTGTATTTCTGTTGGACATGTACACAGCAAGATTTATTAAATATTAATATTAACGATATGTAGCAGAGGTCTGTGAAGAAATGAATATGTCCTCATTACACCTCCATGGCGGGCCAAAGCTAAAATGCCCTTACAATGGATGTCGTAAATCGTTCGAAAGGCCAACCATCCTCACAGACCCATCCACAACGCCTAGAAAAACGTTTTACGCGTGCCCACATTGCATGTCAAAAATAGACATACAAGTCGAAAATCTCAAGGTTGTAAATGTGAAAGCAACCGAATACGGCAAGGTTTTTGATTCCCCTGCAAAATGCGCCCACTACTCTGGCTTTGCGGATGCCATATCATACGACATGACTGTACCGGACGACTGCCTTGTGTGTCCGAAGATTCTTCAGTGCGGCACCAAGAAGTACCGATAGACTATTCTTCAATAGGTTAGACTGCGTTTTTGCATGATTCTATTTCGCCAAGCATAAATGTTAGAACAAATTCAGTACCTTGAAGACGATGTTAAGAAAATCTGTACTTGGCGTAATTCTTCTGTTGTGTACGTTGGCATTTGTTGTGTCAGGCAAGCTTGTCCAAGCAAACACGCAATACCCAGGATTGACAGAACTGGAGTCGCGAGTTGTGTCCCTTGTAAACGGGACAAACGTTTACAATTACGATCTTGAACTCGAGAGAATAGCGCTAGATCATAACATCTCAGACTACGCCTTTCGTTCAGCTGGTTCAACTGGTGCCAACCGAACCGCAGACTGGATAAAGACGCAGTTTGAGAGTCTAGGGCTTGACACGCATCTTGAATCATTTCAGTTTACAACTTGGGACCTTCCAAGTCAACCAATGCTTATCGTTGATAAAGATGGAAATGCAAGCACTGTTGATGATGAAATAGTCGTCAAATCTTTTCAGCCTGCACATTTCAGTTGGCCAATTTCTGAGAAAGGAGTGTTCAGTGACTTTGTCATTCTGCCCCTACCAGACGGTGTGACCCATGAACAGTTCACTGATGGCAGATTGCCAGGTCTCAATACTTCAGCATGGAGCAAAATTGACACGACTGGCAAAATCTTGTTGGTCGGCAGAGAAGTCAACAATATGGCATATCGTACGATCTTCAGATCAAAGTTGAGCAATCAACCACCAGCAGCGCTCATTTACACATATTGGTATGAGTGGATGTCGTTCACTCCACCCTTCTTCGGTTCTATGTCAGGCCACTCCCTCTGGAGTTCCAAGTTGCCTGTGGGCTACATCAGCTATGAGGATGGTTTGTTGATCAGAAACATGGAAGCAAGCGAGAACGTGTCCGCGATGGTTAAAATACCTGCAAAGATTGAAGACGGAGTGAACTACAATGTCGTTGGAAAGCTGAGAGGTTCAACGAATCCAGACAAAACCATCATAATCTCTGGGCACTATGACACAGTTATGGATGCCGGGTTCTGCGACAACGGCGCCGGCACTTCAGGGGTCATCGAATTGGCGCGAGTCTTCCTGGAGGCTGCCCGGACAGGAGTGTACACTCCTGAACAGACATTGGTTTTTATTGCCTTCACCGGTGAGGAGCTGGGGTTCGTCGGCGCAATGAATTACGTCAGGCAGCACAAGGCAGAGATGAAGGACATAACAGCAGTGATCAACCTTGACTGCATCGGCCAAGGCATCTTGACTGTTTCGGAGACAGTTCCAGACGAGAAGGGCATACAACTTGATGAGATTGTGCTCAAGGCCGCAGAAGACCTTGGCGTGCCAGCCAGATCGGAGGATCCAGGCGGGTCAGACCAAGAAGCGTTCGGAAATCCTGTTTCGGCTAACATTCTCTATTATCAAGACTGGGGATTGGACGGTGGCATCAACGATTCGGCCAGAGTCATATCCAGCACTATGCTATGCTCATATCCTCTTTTCTACAGTGACAAATGGGACGAGGGAACTCCAGGGTGGGCTCACACCGCGTATGACAATTCTACATCGACAACTACGCTCGACTGGGTCACAGTAGACAAACTTGAAGGACACGCCAGGGTTGCAGCAGTTTCAGTCATGCGATTCTTGGCCGAATTCTACAATCCATTCATGTCAGAAGTCATCATGGGCTCTGCGATAGCAGCCGTCGTAGTACTCATAGCGGCGATTCTTGAGCGCTCAAAGGTGAAAGCAGCATTGACAAAAGTGTATTCTGACATTAGCTACACCGTCGACGCAAAAGAAATCGTCTACGTCATCATTCTAACAGCATTCTTGCTTTTCTCATCCTACGCCCTAACCGCGAGAGTTGTTAGGATGGAAACAATCATAGGTGGGGTACCGCAGATTGTCAGTGCCAGAGATTTTGGCTATCCTTTTGAAATGATACGGATCCCGGTCCAAACTTCGGTGACTACCACAGACCTCGAAACAGCCCTCTCTCAACTGACGGTGGTCTCTCAATCAAGTACGCTCATAATATTGTGGGAGGGATTATTGCTGGACATTGTGTTGTACTTGGTTCTGGCATTTGTCGTAGTATACCTATTGGCAAGTATTAGTTATAGATACTCGGTTGGAAAAATGTCTGAAACTGATTAGAACTGGCTACAATTCTTGCACATGAACTCAAAGAATTGCTCAGTTTTCTGGAAACTAACCATTATTGGCGGTGATTCGATCAGAGGGTTGAGCAGACTCTGTCAAGAGATCATCAGGCGCTGCTTAAGGTTTTTATGATTGATACAATATCATCGTTAGGGACTCCAAACTCCCTCATACGGGGCTGTCGGCTAGTTTGGTCTAGGCTTGGAGACTTGGGCTATACTGCTGATGTTTTTGATGGATTTAGAGAATGGTTGTTGAAGAATCATCACAGGTCAACCGTACCTCAACTTTTCAAATATGCACAGCAGTATTGTGGTGTTTTTTCAGTGCCTTCCAGAGCTTCAGAATTGTTGGCTTTGAACAGGGATAAGAGAAGGTTGGCAATGTCTTCACTGGCAAACTTTGGCAAGCATATCGGCAAGTATGAATGTTGGAAGATGATTGTCAAGAATACTGGTTTGAAATGGGAGAAGAAGACGAGTCTTGAGGTTGTTTTGGATATAATGGATTCTCGTCTGATTGATACTAAAGAGTGGTTGCTTCGGGCTATTGGAAGATTGTCTATCCAACATGCAACTGTCTTGGTCTTTGACATGTTGACTGGTTTGAGACCTTCAGAGGCATACAGCTCCTGTAGTCTGATAACTGAGTTGTCGGAGGAGGGTAAGTTGAATCAGTATCTCAATAAAGATTTGATGATGCTTGAGCATTTCAGGTACAAGGACATGTTCTTAAGAAGATGCAAGAATGCTTACATTTCATTCATTACCCCTGAATTGCTAGGTTTAATACTGGAAAACAAGCCTAGATTGAAATACTCTTCTTTGAACCCAAAACTGAGAAAACATGAATTGGAATGCCGTGTCAAACAGCTTAGAAAATACAATGGAACAATGCTTAGGGAACATCTCCCAACTGAAGTCATAGACCTCTTACAGGGACGAATCAATGAGAGCATATTTCTAAGATACTACTACAAACCTCTACTTCAGGACATTCAACAAAGAACAATCAAAGCACTTCAGCAACTGCAAAAAGAGTTAATCGAAACAGTTCGACAGAAACAAAACTAATCCATCTTTCTTGTGCACACACTTTTAGAACTACGATGAAAAACTTCTAGAGGGTCCCTGGAAACAATGGAAATTGTTTCTCATTTCATGTTGCTTCTTCTATCTTAACGACCTTCCAGTTGCCTTTGTCTATGTAGACACTAAGGACATGCATTATGACTGTTGTTGGATCATGCCAAAGAACAATCCAGCAATAACTATCCTGTCTGACATCGGATTGGGCATTGGGATGTGAAATAAGATATCCCTGAACAACCGAAGTCTCCTTACTGGTTTCAACGGCTCTATCAATGTTTCTTTGGTAGCTAATGGACTCAGCAACCTTTGCAAAGAAGAAACCAGAAACAACTATAGAAGTAACGAACAAGACCAAGAAGGGAAACAATCCCTTTCTTGACAACTTCTTCACAACCATAGGGAAGATGAAGCCATTATTTAATACTGTCTGAGAATGCCATGGGCTACAGAGAGAATCATTAACAGCTTTCGTATCATAGAATAGTCCCAACGATCAATAATGTCTAGAAGAAAGAACCTGAATAATAGCTCTATATGTTAATAACAGACAGAATATTGTTTACTTCTTTTCAGTTCTTGTTAGTATTCTTGGTTCTTTCCATTCCTCCCTGAGAATGCTAAAGATGAACATGTCTGTCCATTCTCCTCTGCAGAAGTAGCACTTTCGCATTGTTCCTTCTCTCTTAAACCCAACCTTTTCCAGAATCTTCTGAGAAATCACATTCTTGGTGTGAGTCGTTGCTACTATTCGAACAATGTCCTTTGAAAGGAAAAGATAGTCCACCATTAGCTGTGCAGCTTCAGTGCAATAGCCTTTTCCTCTTTCGCTTGGAACGAGACCATAGGCTAGTTCTAGCATATTCATATAAGTATTAAGAAAGTTGAAATGCATAATCCAACCAATTTTGCTTCCGTCTTTCTTCTCAATGATAAAATGCTTCGTTTCGAGAACAGTATTCTCTAGGAACCTTTCCATCCCTGCCCTAGTCACCTGTGCTGGAGAGAAATATTCAGCAAAGCTTGGGTTACTCCACCAGTCCACAAGAAATGGCACATCCTCTTTCTCAATAACCCTTAGATTCACATTCTTGCCTTCAAGCAATCAACGTCACCACTCAAAACGATAAAAGCAGTTCAGCTATAACTTTTCCGCAAAACCGAAAACTTAGGCTAACAAGGAATATGTCAAAACTATTAAACATGGAAACACGCCATAAATTAGAAGTGGCAGGGAGAGAAAAGAAAAACAGGGTTGACGAAGAGAAGCAACCAAAAAACCAAATAAATTATAATCCATTCAAAAGGTTTCTGAATCGAGACAGGTCGATTCCTCAAAAACACGTTGAACCTTATGTCAAAAAGGGTCAGATTGTTGCTGACATTGGTTGTGGGTCGGGTTACTATACACTCGCTTTGGCTGAATGCGTTGGTCAAGAAGGAAGAGTATACGCCGTTGACTTGAATGAAAAGGATATTCGCACGTTGGAAAAAAAGGCGGATATGTTCGGTTACCACAACATTGAAGCACACGCTTCATCTGCGACAGACCTGAGTTTCATAAAGGACAGGTCGATTGACTTCGTTCTTGCCAATGGATTACTATGTTCTATGTCCAACAACAGACAGTCAGCCGTGAATGAGATAAGACGCATCCTGAAGCCAAGCGGGCAGGCTTACCTTAGCCTAGGTTATCCTCCGCCTCTGGGTTTCGTGGACCGAAATGAATGGGAAAAAAAACTTCAAACTTTCAGAGTTGAGAGAAGAGGCGGCTTCTTCCAAAAGTGGGCATTAGTGTCTCCT
>JBGOYH010000084.1:0-8632 GCA_041479575.1 Bathyarchaeia archaeon | reverse complement strand
CCGCTGAGGATATGAAAGATTTTACTCTCAGGCCCTGGCGAAGGATTTACGGTCCCTTCTATTCTGGCGGTATCTTGGACATAGGGATTTTTGTTGGCTCCACTGTTCTCATCCTCTTTTTGGCTCTACTGTCTGTGTTTGGGGTTAGGACTTTCATCGATTTTTACCACCCCCAACTCAGCTTCAACTTTATCATTCCTTTACTTATCGGAGTTTTGGGCATTTCTCTAGTTTTGGGCGTAGGTGAAATAAAGAGGCACATAGAGGCGAAAAGAGCTTCTCGGGCACCGCCGATGCTATGGAAGCTATCATTCTTTCTCTCGAATTTCTTGGTCGCGTTTGGGGCTGGGCTTGGAGGCTATCTCAACCCGGGTTCATATACCACATATGCAGGCAATCTTCCCTACTTGGCGGCAGGAATCTTGGTGGTATTTTTAGCTGCCTTCATTTTGCTGAAAATCTATTCTTCAAGGTCAATTGCGAGAATGAGAAATGGCCATGACCCATATGCAGTCTAAGGCATCAGTGTTTAGAGCGCGCGCTCTAAACACATGCTCGTAACAGCTGGGTGAGCGTGGAAACATAGTATGCGCTTATCGCGCGCGACCTGCAATCAAACAAAAAGGGGGATTTTAGTATAAATTACAGTCTGGGAACGATAACTCCGGGCTACTCTCAAAACCGCTATGATTTTATCGTATTTTGCAGGTAAAATAGCCATTATTTGACATACTCAGCATAAATAACCGTAGCTTCCACTCTATTGATTGGGGGAAAGCTATGAACAAGATTGTTCCTGACAAGTTTCAGGAAAAAGCAGACATAACTTATGAGCACCTCTTCCGTGCCATCTACGCTCCAGTTGTTAACCTTGCGAAGGAATTGGAACAGACTCTAGGCCGCGAGAGAGCCTTGAAGATTGTCAAGGGCGCAAGCGAAAAATCCAGCGTTGAAATGGTAAAGAGACAAGTGGAAGAAAGACCGTTCAGAAGCTTTGACGAGTTCAAAGAATACTGGAAAGAAGTGCTGAAAACCCTCTTCTGGACGCATACTTCAACTATAGCGATTGAAGAAGACGAACCTGACAGATTCAAGTTCCACGTAACCGAATGTTTATGGGCCAAGACATTCCAGGAATTGGGCGCGCCAGAGATTGGATACCTAATGTGCTGCCAGCCTGACTATGCAACAGCCAGGGTCTACCATCCAAAGATTTGCATGACGCGGACGAAGACCTTGATGCAAGGAGACAAGTACTGCGACCCTGCCTATGTCTGGAAGGAATGAACCGAACTATTATTGCCCATTTCATCTTCGGAATCCGTCAAGTGATTGCAGTAACCTAGCGCGTGCATAAGAGTCAAAGCTTGCAGAACGCGCGCGTTTTGAGACGAAATTACTATTATTTGGGGAAAAAACCTACAGGTTCGAGCTACAATGGTCGAGAGCCATGCGCGCTAAGAAATTCTAGAGCTCTCATGCGATTAGTCAGTGCTACGTAACGTGACCTCTGAAAAATGTCGAGCTCTCGGGTGAATAGCCAAAACGCTAGTAAAATGTAGCCTTTTCAATCACAATTGAGCTATTTCTTACTCGCAAATCTATGGTGTGTAGGAAAAGTCTGAACCGAGAGTTTGAAGCTATCCCGAAACTACGCGGGTCAAGCAATTTTGCCGGTAAATACGTGTTCAATTCTTAACCTCCGCACACGTCTATGCACAGCGTCCTAAATTGAGTTTGTCTAGCTGACATAACCTCGAAATATGGCGGAAATTGTGGTGCGGGGGATGGGACTTGAACCCATGAACGCCTACGCGACAAGGTCCTAAGCCTTGCTCCTTTGACCAAGCTCGGAAACCCCCGCCTCTTTTCAGGGTCAAGTGTTCAAATTCTATATCTTCTTTTATATCTGTTTAGTCTTACCGCCTTAGGAATGCTTAAAACATAAGAAACAGTTTTCCTCAGTAGTAAATGGGGATGTGCCTCGGTAGCCTAGCCCGGTGGGGCTCCGCCTTGGTAAGGCGGGGGTCGCGGGTTCGAATCCCGCCCGAGGCTCCATTTTGCTGAAAGCTTGCCGTTTTGGAGTTTTCGTTTTGTGTAGTTGTTTGTGTAGCTGTTTTGTGTAGTCCTAGTTTTTCTCGTTCCTCTGAAGTCAAGTAACACCATTTTTGTTTTTGCCCTTGCGACTTCCCATGATAGACGTACAATTTTCGATAATGATATAGACGACCCTTAGCAAAAGTCGTTGTGTTTTTCCACATTAAAACGCCTTGTTTACCGCATATCGGACAATTGACGTACTGTGTCATTTTCTTATTCTCCGTTTGTTTTGTGTAGTATTACTAAGGCAGCTTAACTTAAAAGTTTTGTGTAGTAGGTTCTGTTTCGTTGCACGCGCGCAGTAAGATTACATGGGTAAACCATATGAAAATGTCAATCTTTACAGTATGAGCTTTATTTTGCCGTTTATGCTCAAATCGAATTAATAATAATAATCGGATTAATAATAATAATTATTTTGCCATTTCCGCCTCAAAAAACGAAAGATTTAAGTAGGATTCTGTCTTGATGGAAGTGAGGAAAGACGAATGAAGAAAAAACACAATGATTCAAAGAAAGCTATTACGGTTAGACTTCCGAACGACGAGCATCGCAAACTTAAAGTTGCTTTGGCAAGGCAAGATTCGAATTTTCAGCGATTTTTTAGAGAAGTCGCTCAAGGATTCCTCGCTGAGGTAGGTGAAACATGAATGTCAATCGAAAGTATAATTACACAAATCCGCGAAATCCAAACCAAGATCGCACAACTACAAAACGCAATTGTGGAAAACCAAGCGGGACTACAAACTTCTCAACTTAACAACCGCACCAACGAAGCCGCCCATCAAGAACTTTACAAATTCTTATCGCGACTTGAAAGCGAGATCAACCGCTTAGCCATCGAACTAGCAGCAGCTAGAACAAAGTTTGAAAAAACAGCGGAGACACCAGAAAAAACCAAGTTGGGCGACGCCGCAACAATATGCCTTAGCCTCAAAGAAAAATGCGGTTACGAAACAATGGAAAGCTACATTGAAACCTTCGCCCGACAAAGCGACCCCGCCGAAGTGTCCGAAATCGCTAGCGCATTGAATCCATTCAGCATTAGCCCTGAAGAACTTGATAGAGCAAAGAAAAGAGTAGCAATCGAAAAAGAAGGGAACGAAGAATGAGCCGAAAAACGATAGACCAAGCGGATCATTTTACCCAAGCTTCGCCAACCCTTATCGTAAGAGGTACGACACTAGAACAGCGTGAACTTGTGACTTTAACAAATTTGGCCATGACGTACAGCAAAGAACAACTCGATGTTAAAATGGCTCAAGTTTACAAAAATGTCGCCTTAATCAAGCAAAAACAAAAGATCGAACACGACAAGGCAATGGTGATATCGGAACGGGAACGCGCCGAAAGAAACACACCCATCAATCTTTTCATAAAAGTCATTCAAAATCGAAAACAAAATCCATGCGCTCTCCGCACTTGGGGTCAAAATCCGCAAGCAGTTAATAATGAGGTCTACCGTGAGTTTTGCGACTTAGCATCAAGGCGAGGTCTTCCGCTTTCAGATGAGGATATAGATTTCGCTTTGAATTTTTTGGCGAATCTAACCTCTAAATCAGAAGAACCGCAAAAAGCATCTCTTACGGAAAAAATCAAAGGTGTTTTCAAATGAGAATCAAACCATCTTTTGAAAGCGATCACACACACATCGACTTAATAAACCCCCTTTTCATGGCTAAGAATTGGCCAAAAGACATCGAGAAAGGCAAGCAAGGCGAAACAATCGTAGCCATCTTTTTGAAACAGCAAGGTTTTCAGGTCAATCGGATCGTACATTGGAACGCGGAGAACGAAGGCGTAATCTTTGACGTTGAACAAAAGACGAAGCAAGCTTATGAAAACATTTTCGCTCCTGATTTTCTCGTTTGTAGTAAGAAGGAAATTTTCTTTGTCGATGCCAAACTGAAAACAAACAAAGCGTCTCTTGGGTGGATTAACAAAAGAGACTACGATAAATACTTCAGCATAATGTCTAAGGCTAGAAAATTCGGTTTCAGAATCTACTTTGTCATTGAAAACACTCAGGAAATCTACGTTCTCAACAAGCTACGCTATCCAACGAGTTTTCCTATCGAAATTCAAAGCGACGGTAGCGTCTACAAGATTCCAACAACGTTACTAGAGCGTGTCTATCCCGAATGAACAGAGAGACAATCATTGAAATCGTACCTTTGATGATTAGCACAAAGGGGTTAAAATTCTCAAAGTTTGACAAGACTACACACGAGAAAATGAAGGCGAAGGCGAAAAACCGCAAAACGCTAGAATGGGTTCGTGAACTTCAAAAGAAATAGCTACCTAATCTTTCCCTCTTTTTTTCTTTCGTTAGTAGACCATCAGAGCGTGACGATGTGAGGCTTTGCGCGCGTCTAGCCTTATTTTCGTAAGACTTCAGATACGGCAAGATGTCAGCGTTCGCATGTTGTAGTATCTCAGGAGTACAGAGGGTAACACATTTTCTTTTCCTGTAGTAGTATCTCCACTACCTCCCACTATACCTACTAAGCTACAACATCGTTTTTCACGATGACAAACGACTTCTATGGAATTGTTCAAGGCATCAAGAAACGTCACGGTAACGATGAGGGTCATTAGGGTCACCGCCTCATGGTGGACAGAGGGGCACCACGCTATTATTATTATTATTAAAAAATCATTAGGTAAGGGGTACCCCGTCTTGTGTCCACGTGACCCTTCATTATGGTATTAATGTGCGTCTAGCCTTGTTTTGACCGACCCTAGTGACCCTAGCGACCCTGATGGGAAAGTCCATGAAACCTAACAGGAAACCTAACAGGTTCAGGGTCACTACTTTCATGGTAAAAGACCATCAAACCTAACAGGTTGGTGAGAAGTCCATCAAACCTAACATGAAATTTAACAGGTTCAGGGTCGAAGGGTCGGAACAAGGGCTTCTGGGACGTATCACTATTATTATTATTATAGGGTTCTCAGTTAACTATATCATTAGATTTATCCCAATGTCCCTTATTTCTGCATTTTCCGTTAACACCATTCTGGAGCATAGGGCAATGACCCTACGACCCTGTGATGGCAAATTGTCCATAAAACGTCTTGAATCTTACGAAAGAAACGACCCTGTTTCGGAAGCTACCGAAGATACACCCTTTTCCTCACTAGTATAATCCTCATACTTTTACCCTCTGTTTTATTAATAGAAAAATGAGGTAGCTTCGGTAGCTTTAGAACAGCGTCACCATTCAGAGTTTTTTGCTGTCATATATACCCAATGTGGTTACTGCTAATGCGCCAATATTTGAGATTTGTTTTGATGGGGGGGTCTTTTTTGGGCTTGGTGAAGATTTCGCCAATGCGAACGATTCCTTTTAGACTTTATCCATAAGAAAAACGTTGTTTCTCAATTAGACCTTTGTTTCAGGTTCGTTTCGTTTCGTAACTTCTTTAATCTTTATTTGGGTTAGTTTTTGCGAGCGAGATCGAAAACGTTCTTTAAGATTTAAGGTTCTTTTGTTTAGAGAAGGTAGAAACAAGCGTTTCAGCACGATCTCAAAGTTTCGATACGTGCTAGGCCAGCGCCTCGTAGAGGAACCTACGAAAATCTCCATCGGAAGCAAAAGGCATACAGGTTCGGTTTTCCTTCGTGTAAACTTTGTGATCTAACGATGCGCGCATCGTGCGACCATAATAATCAGGTCTACTTTGACTTCTTAATAATGGGCTTGGATTCTTGCCATAATCTCTGAATCTAAGTTTTGTCAAGAAAAAGGGTTTTTATGGGCATAAGCCTAGGGGTGTCGTGCATCTTACGATACAGCATTTAACATGAAAAAAGTAGAGAGACGTGCATAGTCAAAAGTGTATGCGTCGCGCAAAAAAAAAGAGAGGAGAATTTAGCGGATTTGGTTCGTGATTTCCTCAACGACTTTGAAAGCTCGCTCTTTCAGATCAGCAACTAACAAAGGATTGAAATAGTTTCGCATGAAGACCGATTTCGATATTCTTCCCTGAAGAAAATCTGTTTCAGATACCGTCAGGTGTTTCGTTGCTAACGTGCCAAAAAGCTCGCGCACATCAGAGAACCGTCGGGGTATTTTTCTTCTTTTGAGTCTTCCGCGTATCATATCGTCGCTTAGAAGATCGTCTTCGCTAATTCTCTGTATCAATTCTCGCGGAACAAAGCTGATAAACGCCTTTTTGGTTCGCCTTAAGAAAATGTCTCTAAACTTGAAATGCTCAAGAATGCCTTTCTCGACGTTGTAGTATTGCTCAAGTTTTCCTTCTTTGCTCAGCTTAATGATCAAGTTGTAGCTCGCTAGTGCTTCATTGAATCTTAACCCCGTGACGATAAGCAAATCAACGAAATCTCTAAACTCTGGAAAGATTTCTTTTAATGTCTTAACCCAATCGAATATCTCACTCGCGTCGGTTGTTTTGCTAAGCCTTCCGATAATGATGTCGTCGCCGTTTCTTGATGTCCATTTCAATCCATAGTTTTTGACCATGCTTAACCAATCATCGTATTGTCCTATAAATTTCGAGAGCGAAGACAAACTTTTCATTGCATGTAAGCGTTTATCATCGGACAGCAATTTCAAATCAGAAAGGTTCTTTCTCAGAAGACAATAACCATATTGTTGCGCATATCTGATCCGATCTTGAGCGGTGTTCTTGTTGTTCTCGATGGAAACCCATTGTGCAAATTTTTGCCAATCGATTTCTCTTAGCTTGGTAAGGCGGGGGTCGCGGGTTCGAATCCCGCCCGAGGCTTTCTTCTTCAAGAAAAGGGTTCAAATCTGGGCTTCTAGGCGCATTCGAGAAATTGTTGCGGTAGATAAGTTGGACATCAAGTTCGAGGCGCGCGCGAGTTATGATGAGAAACCCGATAATGCACCGGATTCCAAGGGTTGTAGATGTTGGCGAATATGCGGTCAATGACTAGACTTGCAAGTCCAAAGCCGAGGAGTTCTGAAAACAAAATCAACAGAAAGAACGACAGAAAAATGTTATCAACCCATTCTCCCAGTTGATTAAGCACGGATACCAACGTGATGAAGAACACCATTACCGAGAAGAGCGCCCACAGTGCAAAGTAAACTCTGTTGTACTTCTCCATTTGCCACGCACCTAACACTACTGAGCCATTATCTCAGCTCTCAAATTTTATATTCTTGTTGGTTCACTCCGATGACTCCTGCGTTCCCAACACCTAAAACAGAACAAGGATCACGTCAGCAAATTCCTGTCAATCTAGGTCTTGGGGCGATAAGGTGGGAACCGGTGGTTCAAATCCCGTCCGACTCCACGGCGCGGACAACTGTGCTTTTCTTCTCCTGCGCAAATTTCAAATAAAACGAACCGCATGATGATACAAGTTGAAAATGTCAACCACTTTCGAAAACTATCTCAAGAAAGTGCAGTTAGAGCAGCTTTTCAAGCAGCTGGGCGCTTCTAACCCCCGAATCCTCGCTAGGACAGTGAAGCACTTCGCAACCAAAGAAGGCGAAAAAAGAGACCAAATCGTTGCAGACTACTTCGGTCCGCGTGAAGTAGAACGGATAGTTGATTCAATAACGGGATATTTATTTGCGGATCCACAGATTCCAGAGAACGCAACGGTGCTGGATGTCGGTGCGGGCTCAGGCTCCTTCACCATCGCCGTAGAGAAAAAAGTGAAGATGAAACTTCCAAAGGTTGAATTCTACGCAATGGACCCAACCCCGAACATGTTACTTTCATTGATAAAGAAAACGACCCAGATAACACCTTTCATAGGTCTAGCTGAAAACATAGACGGCAGCATCCAACATGCCCAAGAATTCTTCAAAATCCCCTCAAAATTCGATTCAGTCTTCTCCACCCTGATGCTTCACCACAGCACGCAACCCGAAAAAGTCTTTGAAAGCATCAGCCAAGTCCTCAGGAAAAATGGAAAAGGGGTCATCGTCGACCTTTGCGAGCATTCTTTCACTGAGTTCAGGGAAGAGATGGGAGACATCTACCTAGGTTTCAAACCTGAGAACATCAAGAAGATGGCGCAGAAGCATTTTTCAGCATTTGAAGTCAAGAAAATTCCTGGGATCAGCTGTAAGAGTTCAGGGCGGTCAGCTGAAATTTTCGTTGCCACTATGCAAAATCCCTTATGAGACTCGGTTAAATAATTTATATATGGACAGTGAGCAATGAAGATAGCGAGGGAATTGGTTATTGCCCCTTGATCCCCTGGTCATCACAATCATTGTGCTAGGGGTAGTTATCGCATGCTTAATCGTGATTTTTGGGATGCGAAGACGGGGCAAGAAGGAGAAACCGGCGAAACAGGCAGAAATCGAACCTGAACTCAGGGGTTATCCATTCAAAGTCACTAAAAGCGTTCCAGCAGACGACGCTACACACGCTAAGGATGAGTTGCGAATACTGGATTTGGAGAGGGAGATCTTAAGCGACGCCATAAGACGGCTGTATGAAGCTCATGCCGAAGGAAAAATCACCGAACAAGAAAGGGAAAGACTCGCTCAAACCTACAAATCCAGAATGATGACGGTGAGGG
>JBGOYH010000083.1:0-8810 GCA_041479575.1 Bathyarchaeia archaeon | reverse complement strand
GCCAAGAGCAGAGCCGAGGCTGAGAAGCTAGGTGTCCGAATAGGAGACCCAGTCACTTTTGAACGCCCATTCAAAATTCTCGGATCCGGAAACGTACTTGCCAGCAAGGCGTTTGACGACCGTGTAGGCGTATGCATAATCATCGAAACCATGAAGAACCTTGCAAAAAAGAGACTTGAATCCAACGTGTACGGTGTGGCGGATGTCCAAGAGGAAGTTGGCTGCCGTGGAGCACAAGTTGCGGCCTACAAGATCGCTCCCGACATGGCTATAGCCGTTGACATAACACTTGCAGGAGATATTCCGGGCGTTGCCGAGAAAGACCAAGTCACAAGGGTTGGCGCAGGCCCAGCCATAAAAGTTATGGATGACGCAGGTGGCGCCTTGGGTCTGATCTCTCACCTAAAAGTGAGAGAGCTTCTGGTTTCAACTGCAGAGGAAGAGAAAATCCCATATCAAATGGAAGTTCTGCCACGGGGTTCTACCGACGCCGCCACGATCCATTTGACAAGGGAAAGTGTCCCGAGTTGCGTGATATCCATTCCAACGAGATATGCCCACTCATACGAACTTTTGGATGTCAAAGATGTGGTTAATGCCGTCAGGCTATTGACAGCTACTGTTAGAAAAGTTCAGAAAGGCTTCAGTTTCAAGTACTCAAGCTGAGGTTCGCCTACTGTAAAAAATTGAAAAGCGCGCGCTTGATGCAAGAGTCCCGCTTCGCCGATGCTAAGAACTGCCCCATATAATCTTTCGATCTTGGCAAGCTGAATTGCCGCGGTCACTTTCACACTTGGCCAGATCTCGGTTCACGTATTGTCTCGGGTATTCTTGATGCTAGCCTGTCTCTTCTAGGGTTTGCCCGATAAGCTTCTTCAGCTCAAAGAGCGTGCCCAAGGGGGAAGTGTCATACTTCGTCCATTGAAACTGCATGTGAACAATTAATATTTGGGTGTTGCCTCTTCATTTAGTAAGAGGAGTTTGACTACTCTGATCAGCTCAGGTGAAGCAGAGGATGAGAAGCTTGCTGCGGAGCTGAAAGGCAACACATTGCGCGTCTACATGTATGTCTTGAAGTCGAGAGGCAACGTTGGTGTGCGTGAGGCTCAGCGAGCTCTTGGTTTTTCCAGTCCAACCTTGGCCACTTATCATTTGGACAAGCTTGCGGAACTAGGCTTGGTGGAAAAGAGATATGGTGAGTATCATCTCGTGAGACAGGTCCAGGTTGGTGTTTTGAAACAGTTCATAAGAGTTGGAGCCTTTCTGCTTCCCAGATACCTCTTTTACGCGACGATGTTTACAACACTTTTGTCATTGTATACGATATATCTTGTAAGTTTTGAGCGTTTCAGCTTCTCTAGCATATTTGCATTGTTGTTGGGAGCATTAGCGGCAACCACATCTTGGTACGAAACTTGGAAGGCTTGGCGAGGGAAAACGCAGTGTTAGTATTGTACAAGTTTTTGTACACACTGTACAAGAGCAATGTTTTATATAACTGCACTCCTACTGCCAAATTATCTTGGTGTGGGGAGAATGAAGCTGCTTGTTTCAGGATTAGCTGGAGTCATTGTAGCCTGCTCGATTTTTGCAACGTTGTTTTTGTCTCGATCAAGCATAGGAACAATTTCAAACTCACCTTCCTACTTGCGAATACTCATCTTTCGCCCATAACCGTCGGGCTATCGGTCTCTGGAATCACACAACCGCGAGGCGTGGGTAGTCAGATCTTGCTGACAATAAATGTTACATCAAGCATCGATCTGTCAAACGTTGTCTTGCAAGTAGATCTTTCGAAAGTCAGTCAAGAGTGGAACTCAACAGGTATCGAACTGGATAATGGCACTTCGAGTTGGAAAGTGAATTTGCTGGCCAATGCGTCAGTTGTTCTGAACATTGTGATAAGGGCCAGAGAAGTCGGCTACGGAAAGTTAGCAATTGAAGCGAAGGCAATAGGTTACGAGAACTGGGTTAGTTCTGTAGGGACAGGAGGACCAGTGGACTACCTCGGCATCCTGGTGCAAGATCATGAGATCTTGGTATTTGAAGACATTAATGGTGTTCTTCCCCAGATATTTCCGCCTGATTTCAACCCGAATCCACCTGTCACGCCAGGGCAGCTAGGCAACTTTACGCCACCTTGGCCACCCCAATAAAGAACAATTCGCAGTTTCCTTAATTCCACAAATTATAATAGTGTATCACTAGAAAGGAAATTTTGAGGAAAAGCGGTTTGTCCAAGAAAATCCAGATGTGATGATCGCGGTCATCGACAAAGACGAGCGTACGCTAGACTTGCAGAAAAAAAGAGGGATCGCGGGAGACGCGCGCTAGCGTGTTCCTAAATTCCTTTTCGGGATGTAGCCGGTTTCAGTTGTACGTTTCCTCAAGGGGCTACGTTCTGAAGAAAGAAGTGTGAAATACTTGGGAGACGAATTTAGGAACAGGCATGCGCGCTGTCATAGAGTATATCAGATGAGATTTTATATTTGACAATAGTCAGTTTAGTCATGTGGTATATGTGGTTGACAAGGAGGTGCAAAAAGCCCTAGCTCTCATCGCAGATTTCATAGTAAAGAAAAGGTACAGTACGAGCTGGCCTGTTGTGGCCGGTCTGGTTGGTTACGATTTAGCAGATGAAAATCCCAGACTTGTTAGAAGCCAAATGTTTACTGACGATGATTATCCGGCCCACGTCTTAAAATTCCTGACTGATATCTACAGAAAAAACAAAGATGAAGCTAGGTTCGTCATTAGCCACATAGTAAGAGAAGGAGACGCACAAGAAGCAATAGATCCAGAATACAGCCCTGCCTTCGAACTCCTAGAAATAATTCCCAAGACAGGCGTCAAAGCGGCCCTATCGCTTTCAATCATAAAAACAAGGTACGTGGATGTGGACAGGTTTCCTGATGATTTCTACAAGGGATTAGTCGAACAAATCAACGCTTGCTATCAACATGCAGTATATCCCGCTTCACAAATCTTGATTCGCAAGCTGCTCGAAAACTGCCTGATTGATATCTTGAGGAAAAGATATGGGCTAGCCAAAATTGATATGTTCTACAATACTTCCAAAGGGCATTTTCACGATTTCTCGACACTTCTGGAAAATGCAAATACGAGGATCAAGGATTTTGCACACGTAAAGGACCCTTTTGATGAAAACTTGCTAAAAAAGATTAACAGCTATAGAGAGCAGGGAAATTCGAGCGCTCACAATATTAGCTTAGATAATCAAGCCATTTTGTCAGGATTAGACAATAGCAGGAGCGAACTGAATTTCATAGTCAAGTCGCTATTTAGAACAATAAGCCTTCTATAGCCGGAATTTTGGCACACGTAAGCGCGTTACTCTAATTATTCAACTGAACAAAACACCGTACGAGCCCGACCCGTTTTCGCGCGCGCTATTTGGTGACGCTTCATTGTAATGCTTTGTTGGGAATGATTGCAGCAAAACTGAGGTATTTGCTACGTATTGTCCGCTAACACGGCATTCACATCAGATCTATAGTCGATTATGTTTATTCTGGTTCTGTTCATAGAGACAGGTCTATAAACATCGTAGTCTACCCAGCCGATCAAACCGTCCACGTAGTTCTGCCCAAGGATCACATTTGGTTCCATCACTTCAACGTTGCCTTTCGATACAACAGTAGCATTGGCACTGATGATGCCGATAGATAATCTAAGAAACTCAGATACGCCTCTCCCTTGATAGTTCACTGTGATACGGAAATGATCGTTATCCGTCAGACTATCGTAACCCAGAAAATCAAGAGTCACGTAGTACGTTCCTTCTGGATGTGTTTTCTGGAAATCCAAAGTTGACAAGTAAATGCTGTATGCAGAGAGGCTTGCAGAGATTATGATTGCGATAAGAGCTAATGCGATCGATAATTGAGCCAATCGTTTCATACTCTTCTGCAAATCTTCATTGGTTTTGCTTGCCCGCAGGCTCACGACATCTGACAGGTGCGTTCTCAGAGAGTTGATCTCAGACGCTTCGGTCTGCAGTATCTTCCGGTTTCTATTCAGCGTTTGAAGTATTTGTTCGGTGATAATTTCCAAGTAGCCCTTTTCCGGACTGTAACCACGTGTTAACATATCCTGAAGGTGATCGCCTGTTCCGAGAGAAACTTCTTTCACGAAACTGCGTTCTCCTTTCATAATCTTCTTCAGATTTTTTTCCCAGCGGCGCGAAAACGTTCCAAGGGAACTCGCCAGTGCGCGCGCTAAGCTTCAGTTCAGAGACGACTTCGCTAAGTTGGTTTCCGACGTGTTCTCCAAGATGGAAGAGCCTTCTGTATGTGTCGCCTTAGTTCTTGTCCCGGTTTTGCTCCCTTTCTCGTAATTATTCCGAAGGCGAGTACGGACCAATTCTTGTCCAGAACCCAATAACGATCAGTTTAGAGGGAAATTTGCAATAACAAGGAAACGTATTGTAGAGTATACCACTCTCTCTTTCATGATTATGAAAGTCTTATTACACTTGTCCTC
Organism: Bathyarchaeia archaeon; assembly: GCA_041479575.1. Classification (GTDB taxonomy): domain Archaea; phylum Thermoproteota; class Bathyarchaeia; order Bathyarchaeales; family Bathycorpusculaceae; genus DASPPK01. Next base: position 4,307 of record JBGOYH010000083.1, on the reverse strand, counting down.
CTATTCATATACATGTGAACCTTCGGTTGAATTTGAACCTCGAACTTCTTTGTGTTAGGTGGAAAATCCTTGCACTTTTCAACGTCTTGTTTTTCAGTTGCGCTCTTGTCACTCTGGTCTTGAGCAGCTTGCTGCTTCAGCCACCCCTGTATTCCGGCTGGAACCCCAACGTCCCAGAAATCTTCCTCAACGGCAGCTGGCTCGTTATGGTCTTCGGCATCTTCTTCTTCAATCTAGCGTTGAGCAGCTTCGTCTTCGTCACTTTGCCCGGAATCGCATTTTTCCCTTTGTCTGCCGGCTTTCTCTTGTTCCGTGGTTTTCTGTGGGGTTTGCTTCTCTATGAGTCGCCCAACTGGCTTTTTGCTGCCTCTCTGCCTACGGTTGTGCTTGAAGGAGAGGCCTACGTGTTTGCTGCCGCCGCCGGAACCATCATTGGCGCATCGTGGATCAAGCCTGCATTAGTGCACGGGAAAAGTGAACTGTCTCGTGTTCAGGCTTTCAAGAAGTCGTTGAAAGAGTGCTTGACCATCTACGCTATCGTCGTTGTTCTTCTTTTTGTCGCTGCGATCGTTGAAGCGGCAACAATACTCCTAATTGCACGGTAAGACCAGTACTGTTTTGTTTGTCGTGCAGAGACGATTGAAGGCGATCTTTAGTGAACAGAGCGGGCGCGCAACAGGAATGCACCATGATATTTGACTCCCATGATTTGCAGAATCAAATCTAGGGCTATTTGATGTTTCACAAAACATTAAATACTTGAACACGTGTATTGAATGTGACGTAACCAGAAGCTTTGGGTTTCAAGGTTTGTAGGGGAATAGGAGAATGTCTGGAACCAACTCCAAATCTGGAGGACGATGGAAAGCCATTTTGTCGTTATGCGTGATTATCCCAATGATTTTTCTCGTAGGTTTTAAGTTCTCAGGCCTTTCGAATGGACCGTTGACTTTAGCCCAGACGACGACCCAGGAACCAGTCATATGGGAATCTGAAAGGCCCTCGTGCGGGATATATCTTGCACAACAGGTTGATAACTCGTTTTTTGACGCCGGATGGCTCAACTCCTCGGTATTTCTTGCGAATTTCCTTTCAGACTTTTTCCTAGGAGGTTCCGACGTTTCAATGATGGATTTGAATGTCACCGCGGACTTGACGGAGGGATACATCCAGAATATTACGATAACATTTCAGGGTGATTATCTACCTTCGTGGGTGACCATGGAAAGTTCGTGGACGACTATACAAGACTTAGAATCAGGAAAACCCAGCTTAGCAGTGAACTGGGAAAACCTGAGCCTGGCGGGCTACAGACTGGGCGGCCAGGGAAACATTGATAAGGGCTTCATAGAGTTTCTCGGCCAAAACTACTCTGACAGGGCGTCCATATCTATTTGGCCTTTGTGGGTTCTCGAAGGTTCCCACAACGAGACTCAGCAATTGACCATCCGCTTCGAAACCACTTACTTCGACGGCACAGAGTATAAGAAGCTTGTCCAGCCATTCCTTTTGAAGTTCACAGGCGACAATGAAGACACCTTTGGCACCGCAAGAGAAGTGACCGCAAACCAAACTATCATGGACTTCATCGGGGGCGGTGACCCCTTGGACTTTTTCAAGATAAGCCTTGAACCGGGTGAAGTATTCAATGTCACTATTCCTCCAAGCTCATACGATTGGACGGTCATTTTCTACCTTTACGGTCCAGACGATGAGAATCACCCGTTGGCAAATTCATCAATATACCATGGCGATTCTCTTGCTTCAGACTCAATCGTCTACAGTATCAGCTCGCCTGGTTGGTACTACGTTAAGGTCAAATCCTGGGCAGGAAATGGACCTTACTCGATCACGTTTACAACATTGACGGCGGCAAGCTAATGGAGAACAGACTTTTCACTATTCTGTTTCTGGCTTGCCTGCTCGTTCCCTCGATTCAAACAGCGCGTGCGCTGGAGATTGAAAGACCAGATAACTCTGTTCCGTTTGTGAGAACTCTGAACAACACCGCAAGCACGTATTCTTCAGCTGTTAGTCTAGGTGTTGTGTTCACGAATTATGTGCACGACTATTTTGGAACGGATGCAATGTTAGTCAATGTGTCTGCTGCAGCGAATACTAGACGGGGCATTGGATATGACGTTCAAAATTACTCCATGTCCGATCAGGACTCGTGGATGACTGAAGGTGGAAGCCACAGTTATCAGGAGTTGACCTACACAGGGTCTGACGGCGATGATAATGGTACTTGGGTGCTTCTCCCTCTTCCGTATGGACCTCCGCAGGGTATGTGGTTAAAGTTCTATGGGGCAGACTACAAACATGTGATTGATGCAAACAGCGGTGTCGTTAACAGTAGTATTTGGATCTCCACAAACGGTTTCATCTCCTTTGACCCGATCAACTCGACTGCAAAATACGCCGATGGGATACCAAGCTCAACACGCCCCAACGCAGTAATAGCTCCTTTGTGGACAGATTTGAAAGTTGACGAACAATCGGTAATCAGTGTCAGAATACCTAACGATATCATTCATCAATATTACCTCGTGATAATATGGAAAAACGTTTTGGTCAAATCCAATCCAGGATTGAGAGTAAGTTTCACCGTCGCGCTGGAAGGATACACAGCTGCGTGGGATGGGAATCATATGCCTCAAAGCAGGATTTACTTCGCCTACAATAACGTCAGTAACATAATTGACGGCTTTGCTTACGGAATAGAAGATCACGAGGGACTAAAAGGTACTGGCCAGTCTTTCGCGAACGGTGCAGGACTAGGGTCTTTCAACAACACGGTGAAGTATTTTACACCGCAGATACCGGGGGATCAAATCTATATCTCACACTTGAAGCTGACTTTTTCGGACAATAATATTCAAGACACAGAGTATGATTTTTGTCCTCAGGCTTTCAGTGGCAACAACTTGATGAATGTCAACTTGAGCGCACCGGACATTTCAATGGAGAAGGCAATGTCTTTTCTATCGGCGGCGGATGGCATGATCGGGTTAGGAAGTCTTTTGTTGAGTGAAAAGGGGATGCTGTGCCTTCTTCCATGGACGCTGCCAGTAGGAGCGGTGTTTCTTGCCATTGATCTTCATGACCTCTTTGCCCAATCACAGTTCAACAAAACGGAAATCGCCCCGGGATGGGAGATAAGTACACAGGCACCATGTTTCGTCAACGTGACGGCGGACAACATGGTTGTTGACGCTTCAGTGGGGGCTGGTTTTATCTGGAAGTTTACTGACGGATACTCCGCTAAGGTGAATCATAATATAACCATAGGTGCAACGATGGAATACATAGTGTACCCGGACGGAGTAAGAAACAGCGTCGGTACCAGCGTCAACGTGCAGGTGACTCCTGACACGAGCACGGACTGGTCCACGGCGACCCGCCTGCCGCTTGGATCCTATGATACCGTTCAATTCTATGGGATCGATTATATGCCTTACATTGGCAGCAGCATCGACGGAGCGGACTTTTTCCTAATCGGTTTAAAGAAAAGTTACAACATTTCGATTTCTGTAGTTCCGGACGGTGACAATGCACTTAACCTGTCCCTTTATGATCCTTCTCTGCAATTCATTAGGAACCAGTCGACGAGCAACGGAGGTGGTCAACCTGCACGTGTGCAGTATTTTGCGAACAGCAGTGGCGACTGGGGTATTAGAATCGGGAATTTCTCAGGTCACGGGTTCTACAACATGTCGTTCAACATCAATCTCGTGGGCGACATAAACAGGGACGGTCTGGTCGATATCTATGATGCTATTCACCTATCAAATGCCTACGGTACTCACATTGGCGGGCTAAGATGGAACGCCGCAGCGGATCTCAACAACGATAATACTGTTGACATATACGATGCCATATTGCTGGCAAATGGTTTTGGACAATACTATGGCGACACCCCACCACCAGGCTACCGTGGAAGCGGCTTTGGCAATGGAATTCATGCAGCAATGTCTGGAGCGCCATCTGTTTTCGTGGACCCGAGTCAACTAACTGTGTTTAAGGATGAAGTCTTCACCGTCAACGTAAAAATCGCAGATGTTACAGATCTGCAGGGCTGGGAGTTCCAACTTTACTGGAACAACACGCTGCTCAACTGTACGAACTTTGTCATTCAGAGTCCGACTGAGTGGCAAGGCAACGCCCATAACTACGGTGAAGGTTTGGAAGCTGGTTACAACGCCACACACGCTAGACTCTGGGTAGCGCAAGCAGCCAACTATCCTGCACCGTCCTTCAACGGTTCAATGACCATCGCGACGTTGACGTTCCAAGCGTTGCAGACT
>JBGOYH010000082.1:0-9125 GCA_041479575.1 Bathyarchaeia archaeon | reverse complement strand
TTTGTACATCCTGACAAAGTGAAAACTCATCGAAATCTTCTCCGACTTCGAGCTCGAAGCCTTGTGATCTATTTCTACCAGTTCCTCGTCTGTCGGCTGATATATGTTATGCTGCCCCTTTCCAAACAGCCGAGTGTACAGTATATCCGAGTCATAAGCAGGCATTTCACCCTTTGACAGGTCCACACTGTGTATTATGTTATTGTTCTGCATTACCTTCAATAATTCATGGGGAAGGCTTCCGCCACGTGTTCCTCTCACTTCGAGAGCCAACCTCAGTTTTCCAGGATTGATCGATGATAGAAGCTGGCGAAAGTCAGGAACAAAGGCTTCATTCAAGTTTAGCGACGAGGGCGTTTGAAGGTGCAAAACATTTGCTCCCAAGAGCTGGCATATCTGTTTCATCTTTTCAAATACTTCAAAAACCTCGTTCACAGGTCTGAATCTCAGGGTGTGAGTTATCGACCTATGAGCCCTGACGCTGAATTGAAAATCACGCGGAACAAGTCTTCTCCATCTCTCAACTTCCTTCAAACTCGGTATCTGGTAAAATGTCGAGTTTACTTCGACAAAACTGAAAACTCGCGAATATGCTACTAGCGGGCTAATTCCTGGAACATGGAAATAAGCCCACCCACCGGTCCCGACCAGACATTCCTTCAAGACTTGCAGCCACCCACTCCAGGTTTGCTTTTTGAAAGCAAAGCCGCATTAGGATAAAGAGTGATTCAGCAGCATAAAAACGCGATGCCTAGCATCGCCAGAAAGAAAGGAAACTAATGATCATAGCTTGGTTCCGCAGTTTCGTACTTGCTTGAAGCTCCATGGCCCATTGCCCAACGGTTCTACGCATAATTCCTTGATAAACAAAGCACAAGCACTTATCGACGAACAAGCCTCATCCGACGAAAAGAAAAAGGGAAACCAATCCGACGGAGAGGTAACAGAACCTGAAAGTGTGGATTTCTCCCACAATGCGAAATTCAACTTTCGATTTCTGCTTTCTCCAGAATGAACTTATGAACGAAGTCTTGTAAACCTTGAAAGAAGAATCGTATAGGTGAATATCTAATCAGTCTTGTTCGTCTACAAAGAGAAGATTCAGTCAAAAGCCATTACTAGATTTCTTTTCTTTGCACCTATTTTTCGATTTTTTCTGAATAATCGCTATCGAGAATGCCAGAATGCTTTGTTTCTTCATTTAACATTTCCTCCACACGTTTCTTCAGGACCCCATTCACCGTGTTGTGGCTCTGGCTCAGTATATTTCCTTAGAGCAAACGCTGGGCCTCTTTCTTGCGTGGGTGGGAAGAACTCAGCAGCCCAAGTGGTAGTGAAATAATCTTTATCTATGTTGCCTAGAGATTCATACTTGATTCGCAGACTATGTCTGGTTCCTTCCACCAAGTCTTCTCTCCATGTTAGTACACCACCATCCAAGTTGGGCCCTATCACAACTTTATCCAGATCTCTGAGCACAACTGGCGTTCCATAATCTTCTCTTGTTATGTCAATAATTACGATCCTCATATCCAGTTTTGTTGGAAGCAGAGTTACGTGATCTGTATTGAATTTCTCATTCTTTTCGCTAATTGTTTCGTTGATCTTAACCGTATTAATTTCTTCAGTTGCCCTCTTAGATGTACATTCGAGACCGATCTTTTCTCCATGTGGTTTTTCTATCAACAAATCTATTTGTTTATTCTTACCAGTATAATCCTCAAGAAAATCGGCTTTCCAACCTGACAGAAGACTTCGTGTAGCCATGTCGATTTCAAAGATTACTCCCAAAAAATTAGAAGATGCACCAGTAGTCATTCTCTCTTTGCATCTTTCTACGAATTCATCAGATAACCTTCCTGATTTTTTCAACTCGTTCCATTGAACCACTACTTCAAGTATCGGAAAGACATATTTCATAAACTCTTTGTCAAAGGTCTTCCACCTTTCCTTCATTATCTGGTTTATCGCCCAACGCGCATTCATCAATATGGAGATCTGCTTGATTCTTTTATCAGCTGGTTCACTGAAGAAATTGCACTCAAAGATTTCTTTGATAAAATCCTGAACCATTCTAAATGAATTAAGACTCAAATTTGTTGTCTCCCTTTTACCATATGCTATTTTGAATAATTCATATAAAGAGTATAACAAATCTTGTATGGGTCTTGTCATATTGTGGCTTGGCAATAGGTACAACTTCAAAGGGAAAAGCAGGGTATCTTTTTCCGTGCAATGGGACTGAATGCTTTCTGCTTGGGCAGATAAGATTTCCAAGATTGTTGACGAGAGCTTTTGGCTATCAGTAAGAAATATCCATTTTCTGCCAATAACCATGGGCATGAGAAATCGACTAACCGAGCAAAAAGGCTAGGCGCGCCCGCAACAGATGCTCAAGGAAATCCGCGAATCTCAAGGCGAAAAAAGTATGAATTCATGCTTAAGCAATGGTAGCCCGGGAGTTATCGTTCCCAGACTGTAAGCTATACCAAACCCCTTTTTTCTGTTTTGCCAATGGAAGTAGAGGATTCTACTTCAACTATCCAAAAAGCCTGGAATAGAACTCTGGTAGACATGATATTGAACTTGAGCCAAAGTATATCTTCATACCTCCTCATGATTGAAAGCGAGAGGAATGCTGGTCCTACTTTGCACACGAGGCTTTGCCTGCATTTTTCATCAGAGTATTTAAATACGAACCGTGAAAAGAAGAGATGTGGAGTTCCTAGTTTGGCAACCATCATCGGCTCATTCGATGTGGAAACCCAAATGCCGACTGGGGACCCCGCTTCTTCCGATCTTTTCATGGTAAATCAGTGCGCCTAAGATAGCGCATGCTTACTCATTAGAATTCAATTCTATAACTATTTTCTAGGAGTTTCCACTTCGTAAAAGCTTTATATGAAGAAAAGTACAGTTTCGTTGGGTTTCCAATCGAGACATATTATAGCAAGAGCCATTCGGAGTGAGTCAAAATGGTTGCTAAACTGGGAGTAAAATACCTTGAAATCAAGCAAGACGCATGATAATGACACAAGTTCCTCAAAATCTGGCGCAAGTTTCTCAAAATTGCAGAAGAGAGCGAGGAGCTCGAGAAACACTGTTGACTGCTATCTATACAACCTGTGGAAAAAAGGCTTTGTAGAAAGCAAAAATGAAGAGAGTAACTGTGCGCTTACTGACTGCGGGGAATTCATCAAAAAGAAATTGTGGATGATAGTATCATTTTCTCTTGGAGCCAGTTTGACGATCCTGCTAATCTTTGGACCAGAGATAAATGCAGCATACAACGAAGGCCCAATGGCCTTTTGGTTGATTGCTATAAGCATCTCTCTAATCTCACTGTACAAGTCATTAACAAAGTCGAAAGTGCTCCTTATTATCGAAGATAGCAAGAAGGGAGAATCAAGAATAGTGGGCAAACAACCACGTAAAAAATGAATGACTCAATCACTCTATAGACGGTTGGCTGTACAGCCAAATACCAACCAACTTCATCGAATTTACCTTGCCGCCATCAACTACAAAGTGCTGGACGGAAACAGCTTTCGAGCCAATACCAGCAAATGCACAAGTCCAAGGCTGAGTACGAGTCTATTTGATTTCTACTTTTTGTTTGATTCGCCTTTCATATTCCTCTTGTGTTATGATGCCCTTTAGCGCGCGCGCTAAGGTAAGTCATGGGTAGTGTTGGTTAAAGTGATTTGCCAAGATTATGGCATCGTAGATGTCAACTATTCCATTTCCGTTTATATCGGCATTGGGGCTCCAGTTGGGGCTAATTGAATGAGAATTGTATGCATTAGCCAGTATTATGGCGTCGTAGATGTCAACGATGAAGTTGCCGTTCAGATCACCTGGAATAGTAACTGCCACCATGCCGTCAGCAAGCATGTTGTCAGATGTGTCTGTTTCGCCTAGAACGGGGCAAGCATAAGCGCTTATGGTGTAGTTGCCCTTCGCAAACTCCGTCGTGTTCCATACGAATTGCGTTGTTGTTATTCCATTTGAACTGAGGTTCACTATTGTAATTGTCTGTACTAGTGTTGAGTTAACGTACAGTGTCACGTTAATGGTTTCGCTGTAGCTTCCCTTGTTAACCACGGTCACGTTGCACGGAACCAACGAGCCTTGGCCAGAGACTGTCTTCTGCTCGTCAAGGTCTGGGATCCAAACATCATGAACATTGTTTACAACCCAAATGCCTACTGTATCGTTTGACTGATTGCCCGACGTGTCATAGGTCATTACCGTTACATTGTGGTATCCGTTTGTGAGCGTCGTGGAGTCCAAAGAAAACTGGAAATAAGAACATGACGAAGCTGAAAAATTAAGCCTTTGGGAAAAGTTGCCGTCAATATACAGGTCGGCCTTTTGGAGACAGACATCATCTTGTATAGTGCCATTGATGTCCACGGCTCCGGCTACAGAGTCCAAATTCAATGGGCGAGTAACTGAGACGCTCGGAGGGATATTGTCAGGTGAGGGTTGCCCATCTTGCGTGAAAACTACATTAATCATGCGCGTGTAGCCAGACATTCCATCTCCTTGCCTGGGGGTAAGGATAAAACTGAACGTGCTGGGCCCTGACGCATGGTTAGTAAAGTTTACACTTGGGATTTGGACAGAGAAGTTTCCGTCGCCATTAACATCAATTATTTGGAAACTCTCCAGATTCAGTGTTTCGTTTTCGGGTACGAAGTCTGGGGGAATCATCGAAACGTAGACGGTGGAGAGGTCAGTATTATTCTTGATGACAGCCCATAGAGGTACAGAGGAGGGCGGAGGCCATGCATAGTATTGTGTGGCAATCGTCGTGGCCACGCAGGGATACGACCAATCACAGCTCCCCATGTAAACTTCTGAGAGGCTGTTACCTTCGCCATTAGGGCCAGGAACCCTTGAGCTATAGATAGACGGCAAACCGAAAAACTCGTTGCCGGATTGAATGTCGTCAAATACTGGATAGCTCCAACGTACACCCGGGTTAAGCGAACCTGCCAAGTAAGCTTCCAAAACTGATTTGCCCTCGCCAATTGCTGGCCAGAAATTCAACGCGAAACAAGAATGTAGATGCATCCCAAGAAATCCGTATCCCTCAGTATGAGTGTCCCTATCATGAACTGATGAACAAACAGTCGCATCGGCCACATGGGCAAGGTCATTGATAAAGCTACCGCTGTCGCAGGCATCTATGATTACATATATTTTCGGGTTTCTTGCAGCCTTCAATTGGCTAAGATAAGTGGCCAGATTACCCGAGCTGAGAAAATCACAGGCGCCAGTGTCCCCCACGACATTCATGGAGAATTCATCTGCTTTACCGTGGCTATGAAGGTATATGAACAGGGGGTTATGATTGCTCACAAGATCACCTGCCCAATATTCTATCGCCCAGTAAAGGTCCATTGAACTGGAACTGCGCCCTGAAACTGTTATCAGGTTACCATCTTTATCATATTGAGCATCAGATGCTAAGTAACATATTTGACTCTTATCGGTGTGTAGTTTGTCAGTGAGTGTTTTATAAGCTTCGTTACAATCGTCGAGCGTTCCAAGGTACGTTGGATCAGATCCACTATCCAACGAGTGAGCTAGACATTTTCCTGCGACTATTATGAAGTACGGTTTCCCAAGGACGTTTATCACTGGAGAAATGTGAAGCTGATCGTTAGTAGCAGTTATGGAATAGGTTCCAGCGGGCAATCCCTTGGTGCTGATGATAGCATTTAGCTGTTGGATTTCGCCAGGCTGCAAGGTCATGGAAGCATATTCCACGGGCCTGCTGCTTAACGTCAGTTGTACCTTGCGAGTCGCGGGGATTGTCCCAGTATTTTTTGCGGTGATTTGGACTTGAATGTTTTTGCCGGGGTAGACGGAAGATTGAGGGCATGTGATGTTAGAAAGCACGATCACCGAGCCATCATAGTACGCCGTGTACGTGCCTCTGGCCGAAACCCTTATCGTCCTAGTATTCTCGCCCGTGCTCCACTGTCTAAACTCGTCACCATTTGAATCAACGATTGGTACAGTGAAGGTATGAATACCAACGAAACCAGTGAAGGTATAAGGAGTGTTATAAAACGTTGGCAACCCATCCTCCGTGATCGGTATCCTGATGTCTTTACCCTCAGCGTTGCAATGAGCAATGATTGTAACGTCGATAGAGGGTGGAGGAGCTTCGTAGTATGCGACGTACGTTCCGCCCGTTGAAACGGTTATCGTTCTCCCTGCGCCAGCATTCCATTCCTTGAACGGGTTGCCGCTGGGATCCGTTCCTGGAACTGTGAAATCGTGGCTGCCGGACAAGCCCGAGAAGACGTGAGGAGTGCTGTATCCGGTTGAAGCCCCGTCCATCGTGATAAGAACGCTTACGTCTGTGCCTCCAGTGTTATCGTGGGCACTAATTGTCACGTTGTAATTAGGTGGAGGAACAGCAAGTGCGAATGTGCCTGTTAATGTTGCGCTGCCCGTCAGAGACGTTATGTAGCACACGTTCGGCGTCGTCTTCCCATCGATACTAATTGCACCTGTGGCTTGCCAAGAGCCGAGCACGAAACTGTAGCCAGGACATGCAGTTTGGAACATCATGGCAAAGGGCATTGGTAAACCGCCACCGTTGTAGGCTCCAACTGTTTGACCGCTCTTGAACATTCTGCCGCTGTCCCACTGTAAGCAGCCGCCTTGCGGAGGGTTCGAATACGCGGTGATAGGGCAGAAACTGCCGCTAGAGATTCCATTATAGACTCTTGATCCGGAAATAGGCATTGGGCCTTCACCGTACGAGTTGACTCCAGTAACCCAATAATAGTATGTATTGAAATTGTTGAGTGTGCCCGAGACATCATAATCGTTGTAGTACAGCTGGGACCAGTCCACCGTTGTGAGGTAAGTGGGATTGTTTGTGTTGACTCCTTTGTATATTTTGAAGCTCGTCACCGACGTGTCAGGATATGATCCCAAGAGGGGGTTTGACCACGTAAGCATCATGAAGCCGTTCAGCTCATCCGGTTGGACGTATTCAATGCGAGCTGGAACAGCAGAATAATAGGCCGTGTACGTTCCGCCTGGAGTAGATACCGAAATACCGTTTATTATTACGCCATTGCTCCATTGCTTGAATGAGTGGTTGTCGGAGTCGGTGCCCGCAACACTGAAGATGTGCGTTCCCGCTAGACCGCTAAATGTGTGAGGAGTCGTGAAACCTGTGGGTGAATGATCCTCATCAATGGCTACGTTGACATCCACGCCTTCGGTGTCATCGTGCGCCTTTATCGTGACTGAATACCCCGCGTAATATGCCGTGTATGTTCCAGGAGCGCTAACCGTAATGGTTGTAGTTGTTTGGCCAGTGCTCCACTGCAGGAAGAGGTCACCATTAGCGTCAGTACTTGGGACTGTGAAATTGTGAGCGCCTGTGAGACCTGCGAAAGTACAAGGAGTATTTTGACTACTAGAACCGTCCATGGTTGCTGAGACGCGTACGTCCTTTCCTTCAGCATTACAGTGAGCCGCAATCGTGACATCGTATGTGCCAAAGACGTACAGTCCTGCCTGATTGTCTGATGTGAAAACCACTTTTCCATCTGATATTGCGGGAGTCCCGTAGGCTGTACTGTAAGCAGTATAGCTCCAGATGAGTACGCCAGTAGTGGCATTGTAGCAGCGGTAGCCGTTAGTGTCTTCCAAAAACATCTTACCGTCTGCAACCGACGGCGAGGCTGTTATCGTGTATGCTGATCCAGCATGATCCCAATAGACACTGCCGTTTGAAGCATCTACACAATCACCGCCCGTGAAAACTCTTCCATATGCGGCTGCAAGTCCGCCGAGGCTCGCAAAACCCCCGTAGAGGCGAGTATTCCACTTAAAGCCAAGGTTTTCGTCGAAGCAGTAGAGATAGTAGGCCCCGCTGCCAGACTCTACGTACACTTTGCCATTGCAGACTGTTGGGGTTCCGGTGCCCCCGCTGTGGGTAAAATAGTAGGCGTTCAGATAATTCCCACTTGCCAGATCTATTGAGTACAGAGCCGCCATAGGATTCGAATTTTCATTAACAATGAAGATCTTTCCACTAGTTTCATCAATGGCCGCAGAGGTAGAAAATTCGCCATAGGGCACATCATATTGCCACACAAGACCACCCGTGTTCTTGTTGAAGGCCCATACGTGACCCGCAACCAACGGTCCGTTTGAAGCACCCTGCGAACCAACCACGACAAGACTGTGCAACTGGGAAATCGCTGGAGAAAAGAAATATCCGTTCCAACCCCCGATATTCTGACCCCAAACTTCATGTCCATCTGAGCAAGACAAGGCATGAAGACTCCCAGATCCGCCATTGTTTCCAGAAGACACAACATAGATGAGGGTGCCATCTGTTGACGGAGTGCCGTCTATAGAACCATACCCAGTCATATCATGGCGCCATAATAGGCCTCCATCCGTTTCGTTCAAGGCAACAACAAAAGTTGTGTCCGTTGCGAACACTACTCCGTTGCAAGTGATTGCCCCTGAAAGCGAACCGTAGCGTATTTCGTTGTAATCGGCATGCCAGATCAGGGCAGCACTATTTGGGGCTGAGGAGCTCGAGTACCCACTATGGAACAAATCATGCTGAAAAGTCGGCCACCAATCAACAGATGTGGCGGCACTCGCTACCCCTTTATTCGACATAGGAATCGGCGCAAGCACAACCTGCATTGCTAGCAGACAGATCAGAAGCAAGTTCACAACTGTGAATTTCTCCTCTCTGAACATGATCCAATCCCCGACTGAACTGCATGTGAATCACCCAATTTATTAAACTTTTGCAGAGATCTTCTATAGACTATGCTCAGCATAACGCCCGCGAAGCTCGTGGTAGTTATCCAACCAACTAACTTGATCGGCAGGCTAGAACGTGTTGATGAAACTGTTTCCTCTCAAATGAAAACATTCGATCTGGAAATGTAGACCAACAGTTTACGGAGAGTTTTGGTTTTTAAAAGTGGCGCGCATGCGTGTTCCTAAAATGGTTAAAAATGGTATTTATTCTTTTTAGGGCTTTTGGAGGCAGTTTTGAGGCGCGCATCTGTTTTTGACCTTCTTGCGCTGTCCGTCTCAACGCAGCCAAGACCTAGTAT
>JBGOYH010000081.1:0-9131 GCA_041479575.1 Bathyarchaeia archaeon | reverse complement strand
TCTAGAAGATCAAGTCTCCGAATTATCTGATCTAGTTTCTTGCTCAACTCTTCAGCGCTGGATTCAGCCTTTCCTTTGCCGCTCAAAATCCTTCCAGCTCACGTTTCAACTCTTAGATTAGGTTTCTTATTTAACATCTTATTCTCAAATTCAAACATGTTAATTACTTGCATCACAACTGTTAGTCTAGGTGCCCCTTGGTGGAAACAAACGAATGGGGAAAACTCGTTCAAAACCTGATCAAAGAAGGAGTTCTACACTCTCCAAGGGTCATTGAAACGATGCGCAAAGTATCGCGTGAGAAGTTCCTTCCCGAAAACATGCGAAATTACAGCGCCGTCGACACGCCTCTTCCAATAGGCTTCGGACAGACTGCATCTGCACCACACATGGTTTCCATAATGAATGAAGCACTGCAGTTGGATACAGGCGTCAAAGTCTTGGAGATCGGAGCAGGCTCGGGTTGGCATGCCGCCACAATGGCCGAGCTGATTGCACCCAAAACAGCCCCGAGAAGCGAGTGGGGACACGTATACACTGTAGAGATTGTACAGGGTTTGGCAGAATTCGCACGTAAGAACATCATGAACGGCGGGTACGGTGACCGAGTTACAATAATACACGCAGACGGCTCAACTGGTTACCCTGAAAAAGCTCCTTACGACAGAATTCTTGTTACAGCCGCTGCACCTGACATTCCCAAACCCTTGATCGAACAGTTAAAACCCACGGGAATCATGCTCATTCCAGTTGGTAATCTTTCTCTCTTCCAAAATCTAATCAAGATTACGAAAGGAAGCGACGGAAAGATAAAGCAAGAAAACCTCGGCGGAGTGGCTTTTGTGCCACTCACCGGAAAATATGGCCATCAATTCTGACTTTGATTACGAAACCACTAGCTTCTCTCTGTACGCTTCTAGATCCAGCCAGCCGTGTCCGCTGATGTTCATGCAAATTGTCTTCCCTTTGCCTGCCTTTTCCGTTTTGAGCGCCTCGTCGATGCCAGCACGAATTGCATAGCTCGATTCTGGAGCTGGCAGCCACCCTTCAGACTGAAGGAAAAGTCTAGCCGCTTCAAAGATCGATTTTTCGTCAGCGGGATAGGCTACGGCCTTGACTATGTCATGTTTCTTCAGCAGACTTATGATTGGACCAGCTGCATGGTATCGTAAGCCGTCTGCTTTGATCGGAGTCATATCGACCTTGTGGCCTAACGTAAACATTTTCAAGAGCGGCGTGTGCTCAGCAACGTCGCAAAAATCGTATTTGTACTCTCCCTTCACAAGGTTTGGAGCAGCCATCGACTGTGCCGCCAAAAACTCGCATTCACGTTTACCCTTCAAGACTTCGCCGATGAATGGAAGGGCGATTCCACCGAAGTTTGAGCCGCCGCCCAGACAACCAACGATCAGGTCTGGTTTCTCATCGATCATGTCAAACTGCTTGATCGTTTCCAAACCTATGACGGATTGTTGTATCATAACGTGATTTAGAACCGAACCCAAACAGTACACGGTGTTCTCGTGCGTCTCTGCGTACTCTAATCCTTCGGATATTGCAATACCGAGCGAGCCAGGGCTGTTTGGAGTGTTGGCAAGAACGTCTTTGCCGGACTTTGTCTGTTTGCTTGGAGAAGCATAAACCTTTGCACCAAACAGATGCATCAGGGTCTTTCGGTCGCTCTTCCAGTCGTGAACAGATTTCACCCAGAAAACCACACATTCAAGGTCCAACAGTCGAGCAGCGTAAGAAAGTGCAGTTCCCCACTGTCCTGCGCCTGTTTCCGTGCTCAGGGTTGTTTTTCCTTCTTTCTTCGCATAATATGCCTGTGCAATCGCGGTGTTAGTCTTATGTGAACCGGTCGGAGACAAGTCTTCACGTTTATAGTAAAGCTTAACCTTTTTCAGTCCCAGATGCTTTTCCAACCTCTTAGCCCTGTAAAGTGGTCTAGGCCTGCCCATGTGAATGTAAAGTTCACGAATTTCTTCAGGGATAGTGATCCAGGTTTGAGTCGACATCTCTTGGCTCAGAGATTCTTTCAACATGGTTTTAGCCAAGAACTCCATCCTTGACGGACCAGATTCAGGTTCTTTCGGCGGAGGAAGCGGTTCAGGAAGGTCCGGCATGATGTTGTACCATTTTGCGGGAAACTCGTCAATTGGAAGAGATATCTGATCCTTCTCCATACATGTCACCATTTTGTGAAGACGTATAGTATGACAGGTTCCGAATTAAAGATTATCGCCAAAAGCAACGTCCAAGACTTATGAATTACCCGAACCATTTTTCCAGCGTCGTCTTTCCTTTTTCTTTGGCAATCCCTCTCTGCATCTTCTCCAAAGCTTTTCGAACGCGATCTTCAGAGAAGTCTCTTCCCCTGCAGATGAAATCGACCACTCCCTCAACATCAGGGTCCTTCCACTGAATCTTGTAGTTGTCAGTTACTGTCGGGTGCAGAAAAATCTCCCTGATTCTTTGAGGTTCAACCGGAAACTCTGCATTCTTCACGTGTGGAATCGCATTCTCCAATGTTCCATGTTCCCTTATCAGTTTTAAGGCAGTTTTCGGACCCAAACCCTTGATTCCGTCTGGATTAAAGTCTGTTCCAATTAGAATGCCCACGTCAACCAACTGTTCATAAGTTATCCCGCATTCTCTAAGAACCTGCTCCAACTCAACGACTTCAGGCACAACCTCGATGTAGATGTTCTTGCTCGGAAGCTTTCTCCTGCCTGAAATCGTTATGTTTCTGATAAATCTTGGAGCACCAAAAAGCAGACTGTCATAATCCTGACTAGCGCAATAGTCGGCCTCTCCCTTCTTGGTTAAGTGCGCTGCCTGTGCCTCGCCCTCGCTTGGCGCCTGAATCCACGGGATACCCAACAAGTCAAGGAGTTTCTTGCTGTCTTCCGCCATGTAGTCTTTCAGTTGCGACGTAGCCTGGGCATATACACGTGCTTCCTCAGGTTTGCCCTCCTTCAAAGCTCGTTCATACAGTACCAATGCTTCTTCCTTGACCCTCTTGCGCCTCTTGATTTCCACCTCTTTGAGCGCTGGTGGTGCTCCGTCGAAGACATAGATCGGCTTTATCCCTAACTCTACCAAGTTGCTTGTTCTGTAAAGCAAACCGCTGAGATGACTGGTAACCCTGCCTGAACTGTCCTTTAGAGGAGTACCATCAGGCTGGCGAATGATGGCCAAAAACTGGTACAAAGCGTTGTATCCATCAATAGCAATGGACTTACCGCTCAAATCCTCAAGCTTGACAATTGTCTTCGGGACAAGGTCACGGAGGTCTACTCCCAAAAAACAACCCCATTTTCAATATTGACATGCAACCCAAATAATAAAGTTGCGAAAACCGAAACATACAAGATATAAGGAAGTCCAGCAATTACACAACCACTCGCTAAGGATGACCATTATGACCGAGAAAACATCCACATTCATAATGATTACATGTTCAAGCTGCGGAAAACCCGTACCGCCAGGGGCAGAAGCGACGAAATTTCTCTGCCCGAACTGCGGAGAGATTCAGATAAGACGGTGCGGCAAATGCAGAAAATTTGGACGCCCATACAAATGTCCAAAATGCGGCTTCATCGGTCCCTGAAACAATGAAGAGGAGTCAGTAAAATGGGATTTGTAGTTGTAACGTACAAGATATTTCCAAACGACATAATCTCTGATTTTGGTCCCATGAAAAAGAAAATTGAAAACAACCTGCCTGAGTTCGCTACCGTCCACGGCTACGGCGAGGAACTCGTCGCTTACGGGTTGAAAGCGCTTCTTGTTCAGATCAAATTCCCAGAAGACAAAACCGGAGTACTTGATGAGTTTGAGAAGAAAATCGAGTCGACGGAAGGAATAAGCCAAATTCAAACTCTTATGGTTCGCAGAACAAGTCGGTGACCCCGGCGGTTGCTTAAAACATTTATGCTCAAGACATTTATATTGGAAAACTCTTTTATTTTGAGACGTACCACAAACTGCGGGAAGGATTTTGATTGAGTGAGATACAGCTACGCGTCGGAGACGCAAGACAAAGAGACGTAGGCAGAGGCATAGCCCGCATAGACCAGAAGACAATGCAGAGCCTAGGCATATCGGCGGGCGACGTGATAGAAATATGTGGAAAAAGAACAACCTCAGCAATTGCATGGCCTGCCTACAGTGAAGATCAAAACCGAGATTTGCTGCGCATTGATGGTTTTACACGCAAAAACGCAGGCGTGCCCATAAACGAATACGTAATCGTCCGTTCAGCCAAGGTCAAACCAGCATTAAGCATTACTCTCGCGCCAGTTGACATGAGGTTGAACGTCGATGAGGACTTCACCAATTTTGTGAAAAATCGCTTGATGGAAAGGACGCTTGTAGAAGGCGATACAACATTAGTCATGATGTTGGGGCATGCCATACCCTTCACAACTACAAAGACCCGTCCACACGGGATAGTCAAAGTCACTGCAGAAACAAAACTCACAATACTGAATGAACCGGCACCTGAAGGAAAAGGATTGCCGAGGACAACTTACGAAGATGTTGGAGGACTGCACGAGGAAATTCAAAGAGTAAGAGAAATGGTTGAACTGCCGCTCAGACACCCAGAGCTTTTCCAGAGACTCGGAATTGACCCTCCAAAAGGAGTGTTGCTCCACGGACCTCCAGGCTGCGGCAAGACATTGCTCGCCAGAGCCGTCGCAAACGAGTCCGAAGCCAACTTCTTCTCGATAAACGGACCCGAAATCATGAGCAAATTCTACGGGGAATCAGAAGCAAGACTGAGGGAAATCTTCCTGCAGGCCCAGCAGAATGCACCGAGCATAATCTTCATAGATGAACTAGATGCTATCGCGCCTAAACGGGAGGAAGTAACCGGGGAAGTGGAAAGGCGCGTGGTTGCTCAGCTTCTTGCGTTGATGGACGGTTTGTCTGGCAGGGGAAACGTGATAGTTATAGGCGCCACGAACAGACCTGGGGCTCTTGACCCAGCTCTCCGAAGACCAGGCAGGTTTGATAGGGAAATCGAGATAGGCGTTACTGACAAGCAAGGACGATATGAAATCATTCAAATTCACACTAGAGGAATGCCGCTGTCAGAAGATGTTGACCTCAAGAAACTGGCCGATATGACGCATGGATACACGGGCGCTGACCTTTCGTCTCTTGGCAGGGAAACCGCAATGAAAGCACTGCGCAGGTATTTGCCGCAGATAAACCTTGAAGAAGAACGCATCCCGCCGAGCGTGCTGGACAAGATGCAGGTAACCATGGAAGACTTCGTCAACGCTTACAAAGAGATAACGCCAACGGCCATGCGTGAAGTGTACATTGAAATACCTACAGTCCACTGGGAAGACATAGGAGGTCTCGAAGAAGTCAAGGAAGACCTCAAAGAAGCGGTTGAATGGCCACTGAAAACCCCAGAAATCTTCGAGAGACTTGGCATCAAACCGCCAAAAGGCATTTTGCTGTTCGGACCTCCAGGCTGCGGCAAGACCCTACTAGGAAAGGCTGTCGCAACTGAAAGCGCTGCCAACTTCATAACCATCAAAGGACCTGAAGTCTTTTCTAAATGGGTCGGTGAATCCGAAAAAGCGATACGAGAAGTTTTCAGAAAAGCCAGAATGGCTGCTCCCGCCGTCATTTTCTTCGACGAAATTGATTCTCTCGTGCCTCGTCGGGGCTTGGGTTTTTCAGACAGTGGCGTAAGCGAACGGGTCATAAGCCAACTCTTGACTGAAATGGACGGATTAGTCACTCTAGAAGATATAGTAGTAATTGCAGCGACAAACAGACCTGACATGGTAGACCCTGCTGTACTTCGTCCAGGAAGATTTGACAGACTCATATACGTCCCTGAACCCGATGCGAAAAGTAAGCTTGAGATATTCAAGATCTATACTAAGAACATGCCTCTAGCGAGAGATGTAGACCTGACACAACTCGTAGTAACTGCCAGGAACTATTCAGGGGCAGACATAGATGCTTTCTGCCGTGAAGCAGCAATGGTTGCTTTGAGAAAAGACGTGAACACTAAAGAAGTAACAATGGAAGACTTTGAGGAAGCTAAGAAGCGCATAGGACCTTCGGTAACCCCTGACATGGAGAAATGGTACAAGAGCTTCATGCAACAAGCGAGACAAGTTCAAAAACCAGCAACACCCGTTACGTAGGCGAAAATGAACATGCCAATGCCCACAAAAACTTGGAAGACTCATCCACCCTACTTTGCACTGCTTGATCTTCTGCAGAAAAAAGCGTCTTTGCCAGACGCCGAACTCTATGAGGCTCTGACTGAAGAGTATGAAGACTTAGGCTTCAAAGACTTCAACGAATTACTCATGCGGCTGGAAGTCAGCGGGAAAATCCGCGTGACTTCTATGTCTCGTGGAAAGAGGCGAGTTGAACTCATAACATAAGACGAGCCCTCCAGAAACATATGCGTGTGTTTTGATGAAGGAAGCTTCGGACGCGATAGTCATCGGAGGCGGCCCGTCTGGCTCCTTCACAGCTTTGAAGCTTGCATTATTAGGCGTCGATGTGACGGTCTGTGAAGAACACAAGGAGATAGGCATTCCATCTCACTGTCCTGGTCACTTAAGCATTAAGGGCCTTTCACGTCTGGGAATGTATCCCCTGCCATCCGCAGTCATCGAAAACACTTTTCGAGCCGCATCTTTCTACTCGCCCAGCGGCAAAAGATTCACGGTTTGCCTTGATTCACCAGTAACCTGCGCTGTTGATCGAACTCTCTTTGACAAACACCTTGCAGAAAAGGCTCAGGATGCAGGGGCAGGTTATTGCCTAGACTCAAGGGTTGAAAACCTGATAATCGATAAGGGGGCTGTGAGAGGCGTAGTAGTAAGACGACGAGACATGCTTGAGAAGAGAAATGCCAAGATAGTTGTGGACGCTGAGGGAATTTCCTCGAGAATACTCAGAGAAGCAGGGTTGCCAAGGCTTAACCGGAACATGCTGGTCAACGGCATAGAAGCGGAAGTAGAAAATGTCAAAGACACACATTTGGACACAGTTGAAGTTTTCTTTGGAGCAGACTACGCGCCGGGTTTCTATGCATGGCTGATGCCGAAAAAAGATGCGAAGGCGAAAATTGGGCTTGCAGCAAAAACTGGAAACCCGAAAGAGCTTCTGCAAAAACTGATGATTAAGCATCCAGTAGCCTCAAAAGAACTCCGCGATGCCAAAATCACGCGAGCCGCGGTTCATCCGATAACCCTCGGAGGACCGATACGCAAATCGTATTCGGACGGCTTCTTGACAGTTGGAGACGCCGCCTCGCAAGTGAAGTCTACCACAGGAGGTGGCGTAGTTTTCGGAATGACATGCGGAGCAATCGCGGCTGAAGTCGCCGACGAAGCTATTCGACGGAACAACTTTTCTTCAGATTTCCTAAGTGCATATCAACAGAAGTGCAATGAGACATTGGGTTTTGACGTTAAAATGATGGTTAGAATGAGGAGGACCCTCGACGCACTGTCGGATGTGAGACTTGACAATCTGATCGGTTTATGCTCGAAACTTGGACTCGAAAAGACATTGAGAAATGTGGAGGACATAGACTTTCAGGGAAGAACCCTTTTGCGCGTTTTGCGAAGCCCCCGTGTACTTACTGCCCTTGGCTATTTCTTCTTCGCCTACCTTTTTGCGAATCTTTAAAATCCTTGAAAAGCAGACTGGTACGGTAAGGTTTAGGGAAGCATGTCGGAATTCCGATACAAGCAGGTCATTGTCTTCCGATCAGACCTCAAACTGAGTAAGGGCAAAACGGCGGCGCAGGCTGGGCACGCCGCGGTTTCGGCAGTGGAGGAAGCCCGCAGACATCGGAGGGAGTGGTTTGAGAGCTGGCTGAGAGAAGGGCAATGCAAAATCGCAGTCAAAGTGAAGAACGAAAAAACGCTTTGTGAGCTGGAAACGCAGGCTAAGGAACTTGGACTGCCATGCGCGTTGATAGTTGACAGAGGTCTGACGGAAATTCCAGCTGGAACGGTTACTTGTTTGGGAATTGGTCCTGCACCAGCGGATAGAGTTGATAAACTAACGGGTATGCTTCCGCTTCTTTGAGCAGGCGCAGACCTTGCTTGTTCCTCGACTGGAGAGAATCCTCGGCATAGAAGTTTATGCAACACGTTCTCTTGGTATTGGCGGATTGATCAGGCAGGACGTTGAGGATTTCGTGGTTGAGGAAATCCTGGTTGACGGGTCCAAGGCACAAGTAAACAAGTTGAATGGTGATGCTGGAAAATCGGTGCTCGGTTCTTCTTCCGCCATTGAGAACCGTTACTTGTTGTGCGTGCTGGTTAAGCGGAATTGGGACATGTTCATAGCACTCGCCAACATTGCGCATCAACTTGGCATAAGCCCGACTCAAATTCAGATTGCAGGAATAAAAGATGCTAAAGCAATAACTGCCCAGCATATCACAATCGAAGACGTTTCAATGGAAGAAGTTCAGAACCTTGCTCTCAAAGACATAGAAGTGCGTCCAATGGGCTATTTGCGAACCGAACTTTCATCATATTATCTTCTGGGGAACAATTTCCACATTGCAATCAGAGAAGTGGGGTATTCTGAAACGACAATCGGAAGAAGATTTACGAATATTGTGGAAGAGATAGATACGCTGGGCGGAATTCCGAATTTTTTTGGGCATCAACGTTTCGGCACTGCGCGTCCGATAACGCACTTAGTTGGAAAAGCAATTGTGAAAGGTAGTCTTGAACAAGCGGCGATGTTGTTCTTGGCAAAGCCGAGTCCGTATGAGCATCCTATGTCTAGAGAAGCCCGGCGAGAATTGCGCCGGACACGCGACTTCAAAAAAGCTTTAGGAGGCTTTCCAAAACAGCTTCGCTATGAAAGACTGATGCTGGAGAGTTTGGCTGAGAAACCAAATGATTTCGCAGCGGCATTCAAACGGTTGCCGGCGCGACTGCGTGAACTTTTTGTTCAAGCCTATCAGTCCTATCTCTTCAATAGGTTTCTGAGCGGGAGAATTAAGAAGGGTCTTTCGTTGAATGTCGCTGACGTTGGAGACTACGTGGTGAGTGTTGAACGCTCTGGGCTTCCGATGTTGGCAATGTGGAAAGTGGTGAATCGTGAAAATCTTG
>JBGOYH010000080.1:0-9132 GCA_041479575.1 Bathyarchaeia archaeon | reverse complement strand
TCGCCTGTATGACATGTTGAGAGCAGATCAAGGCTTCGGGAAAAACGATGCTACTATCCTTGTTTGCTGCATTAATAGGAAATTGGTTGAGTTGATGGCTGGTTGCAGGTCTGGGACCGAAGCTGAGATATTGAAAGAAGGGCTTTCGTCAACTCAGGCAATAGGATTTCTTTCATACGGTGAGGTATCATTCACTCATCTGATTCAAGAGCCGTACTTCTACTCCTTCAGCTGCTGGGGAATAACATTCCATTCCAAGAGTGCGACGACTGAATCGAAAGAAAAGAAAACTGAACTCGGGATCAAGGGCTGGATCAAAGGGAAAACGTAGAGTTTGGCACTCGGACAAAAATAGTGATACTTGAACCGTCATAATCAGCGCGTGTGGACGCTTTGAATGAGTGTGTATGTGAGTAAGAAAGAGCGCAGTTGAGAGAACGTTGAATTTGGGGTAAAGTTTTATCCAACAACAACTTCTATGGATGCTCATTCCTGCCCGCGCGCGTCAAGTTTTAAATACGAGTTGCAGTGCAGGTAATTCTGAGTGGAGTGCAAAATGGCTAGGTTTCTGATATTGTGGCGTTTGAATCTGACAGCACCATGGCCTGCTGATCCTTCCAAATATTTGGAACTGGAAGAGAGGATATGGGCGGGCATGGATGGGTTGATGAAGAAGGGCGAGATGGAAGAGTTTGGGGCTTTCCCAGATGGACACTCTGGATACGTAATCGGTAAAGGCGAGACTGTAGACGCCTATAGAAACGTATCAATGTTCCAACCCTTCATTCTCTGCGAGGTACACGAGATCATATCATACGAGAAACATAAGGAAGTCATAAGAGCGATTCTGAAGGGTCAGATCGCAGCAATGAAGAAGTAAACCTTCACATCCTTAAACCATATCCTTCCTTTTTTCGTAACTAGTCTTCATTTTTCAATTTTAGGAGCATCAATAATTCGTGCGCTTCTTTTTTCTACGTGTGGCCAGAAGAGTGTGCCGCTAGGTAGGAAAGGGGAACATTAGATTTATTAGTGTTACCGCTGAGCGCGTGCTACTCGGCAGTAGCTGGTAACGTGGATGAGGCCGAGAAGCTGATTGAAGCAGGGTATGAGTACGTTTGCAGTTATGAGAATGCGATTTTATTCAGAAAACGAAAACAGGAAGACAAACTGCGCGCGCTTTCCACAATTTATCGGCGATCTATCAACGTGCCACTACGAAGGGTGAATTATTTCCTTCGTGAATTAGTTCTAGTGACATCGAGCAATCAATGTTGATCTGCGGTGTCACTAAATATCCTATGAAAGTGGTGTTGCCCCATTTTATTATTGATCCTACAAGGCATACAGTGTACCACCCCTTTGAGAGCAGTAGTGCCGAGTATCTTCCACTCATGGTTGTATTTAGACTCTGAACTATAGGCGCTGTTTCGTTCGTGGCAAGAGCGTCTCCTTTCTGCACGGTTATGGCGATGTAGCCTGGGATTAGAATGCTGTTTACTGTCAGAGCCAAGTTCAGTGTGGAATTGTCGAATGGAACGTACATGATACAGTACCAAGAATCTTCAGGCGAAATCGAAGTGTACGAACTGGATTTATATCTAAGGGTATACCGAGATTGTAGTAACTCGCCGTTTTTCACCATATCAGATAGCTCTCTTAGTGGTTCGTAATCTGCAGTGATTCTATTCAGAGACTGGTATTGCGCATAGTTCAGAGATGCCAAGACGACAATTGCCACGATGAGCAAAGCAAAAAGGGATTTCAATTTGAGGGAAGATTGCATGACAGGTTTTCCGCCAACCGCTTTTGGAAGCTCTTCAACCTTACTCATCGTTGTCACAGCAGCCTCTCCGAACGTGGACAGCTTGTATTTTCCGTTCTCCATCTTGGAAACGAGTTCTCCAAGGCTCTCAAGGTGATAGGTTAGGTGGGAACTGGATATTCCAAGAGCCTCAAGCACCTCAGAGAAACTTCTCGGCATCTCTGAGAGCATCCTGAGAATCTTACGGCGGGCAGGATGTTTCAAAGAAGTGAATATGGTCGAATAGACCTCGTCTTCAGAAGTCATGCAGTATTTCTCCACAATATGATACAAAGACCATAAGAAAGCCTTTTTTGTCAAGAAACTTTGACCGAGTAGAATTGCTATCTCAAGATGCAGAAGGAGGGCGGGTTCTTATCAGGTCAAGAAACATTTACAGACAAGCAGCGTGCGTAAAGAGTGTGCAGTTAAATGGGAAAGTGTTAACACGCGCTCCGACAAAATAGTCAAACACAATACGTTTAGCGGTAGTTAGGCGAATTGACATGATGAATGTAAAGAGGCGTTCACACGAAAGTCAGATGGAAGATACGGCATCATATTAAGCCGGGCGATATAGGCTATCTCGTTTATCTTCATGGGATCTTGTATGCAAAAGAATATGGCTACGATCAAACATTCGAAGCATACGTTGCAGGTGGGCTTGCAGAATTTGTCCAATCGTTCAGTTCTGATAAAGATCGAATTTGGCTGGCAGAGACAAACGGTCGAATTATTGGTTCCATCGCCATTGTCGGGCATTCAAAAGTAGACGCTCAACTTCGCTGGTTCCTAGTTCATCCTGACTATCGAGGGCTTGGTATTGGGAGAGAATTCCTAAATGAAGCGCTTCGGTTCTGCAAGGAGCGCAAGTACAAAACCATGTTCCTCTGGACCACAAGCGAACTAAAGGAAGCTGGTCATCTCTACACACGCTTTGGCTTCAGTAAAGGCGAGGAGAAAACGCACGAAATTTGGGGAAAGAGGGTCACAGAGGAGAGGTATGATCTGTGTCTACAAAACGGTTCGTGAAGCGTGCGTTTTTTCTTTTCTGAGTGCAATCTGCGAGTGTGAGGTTAAATGGGAATTGTTCCCTGACGGAAATGTGATGCTTTTCAGAAAACGAAAATAGAAGGAGACCTTGCGCGCACTTGCCTAGTGGATTTGTAGGCTGAAAAACATTAAAAAGAATATTACAATTCCAATTGAAACGCCAAAGACGATCGCGGAAGCGCCTCGGCCTAGCTTGCCTATTTGCATGTCAGTGGGAGCGCCACAGGCAAATATTGTCATTGAAATGGCCGCTGTGACTCCCCATTGAAAAGCCCAGAGCGATGGGGTTAACGTTACACCAAGATATCTCGCAAGTTCAGAGTAGAAGCCAAGTATGAGCAGGGGGAGCAGGTATATAAGGAAAAATGGCTTCGATCGGAAAGTTCGTACGTGTTTGTCTAAGAGATTCATGCATTCTTTTTCCTTGAATGGGATGAGCCAGCCAAAAGTAGTCCAGCCTTGGCCCAACTTCAGAATGTGTCCTTTGGGGTCTACTGTGACGTCTTCCAGAGCAAAGAAGAAGCGCCAAATGCCGTATTTGACAACGATGCCGTCATGATCTATGTCAATCTTTGGCAAGGCCGCCATACCGAAAAGCGCGAAAACTGAAACTGCAATCAGGGTGAATATCATCAATGGGATCGTCGGATCGCCAATGAACGCGCTCGCACGATCAGCAAAGTAGGGATACCACCAAAACAGAACGCCTATGAGAGGAACGACAAGCAGCACCCATATGAACCCCTGTGCGAGACTGAAAGCTCGGGTCTCAAAGGTTTTCAGGTCCATAGGCAGAGGTATTGATTCAGTCTCTTTACCAGCGAACTTCTGGAGAAACTGCACAGCCAATTGGCCTTTGCCAGATAGAACATACTTTCCGTTTTCGTCCTTGTTAATCAAATCGCCAAGAATCTTGAGGTGATAATTGAATTTCCCGGTGTTCGCAATTCCTACAACGTTCATCAGATCAACGTAAGAAATAGTCCCTTGTTCGGATAGGACTAGGATGATTTTTTGTCTTACCCGATGCTTCAGAACATTGCTCAACAATTCAAAAGTTATGCTCAACTATTTCAGCGCCCTATCTAAATGAAGCATACCGCTTAGACTCGATTTAAAGCTGTTTGACTAAAAGACTTATCAAGGACTAGTTATCGCGCGCGTGTGCTGTTTATTCCAAATGTGATTTTGATGGTGTGACGTTAAATGGGAAAGCGTAGGCCGGATTACTTTTCAGAAAACGAAAATAGAAAAAAGACTGACGTCTGCGAGAATACTTAAGACGAGGTTCCTCTGTCTATGTCCACTGAGATTCAACTGAACGAGGAACTTGAATGTGAAAAGAGAATTTCTCAGCTTCTCTTTGTTGTTTCTGCTTTTGTTTTTGATTCCAATTGCTGTTGTAGGAGAC
Organism: Bathyarchaeia archaeon; assembly: GCA_041479575.1. Lineage (GTDB taxonomy): Archaea > Thermoproteota > Bathyarchaeia > Bathyarchaeales > Bathycorpusculaceae > DASPPK01. The sequence continues at coordinate 4,864 of JBGOYH010000080.1, read as the reverse complement.
CCTTCGTACCATGGAGGTGTCTGGATTGAAGGTGCACACATTGTTAGTGAAGGTGCATATTTCCGTTTTTGGGTGTGGAGCAAAGAATCAGTTAGTATTTCTGTGACTATTAATGACGGAATCACTTACTATCTTGAGCCGAATGCTTCGATAAGTTATGATGTTGTCGCTCCAAAAGTGAACATGCCATTTGAAAAGATACATTATTTCTTCAAGGTCAATGTGACGGGAGTCGACTCAATGCAAGGTCTTGAAAATCACTTTCCATATACAATCGATTTCTCAGTCTACGTATTAAGTTCGGGTTTCATTCAGTTTTTCGACTACATTGTACCAGTGATTCTCATTCTAGTCGTTGCGATTCTCGTCATCATCACCACCTTAGTCATAAGGAGAAGACAAAAGGCAAAACATTCTTGAACACGAAGAATAATAAACAGCGAAGAGCATCATGTTCGTTTCCTTGGTCAAAAAAGCCTTTGTTGCACGCACGCGCTTTAAGACTGTGACGTTAAATGGGAACGGATGACGTTAGGTTTATTAGTGATATACAAAAAGCATGCAGGTTAAGTCAAACAGCTTGACCAAGCTTGTCCTAAGTCTGATAGGAGTGTCGCCTATTTTCGCAATTTGTTTCCTCATCGTTTGCCAAACAGTTTCGCGCTTTTCCTCTGTTTTCCTTTTTTATGCACGCGCGCTAAGCAACCAGCGTGGTTCAAAACAGATGATTATTAATTTCCTATGCGTGCGATGATAATTATCGGGTCTGTTCATTCTTTTCAGTTAAAGCTGGTGAATGAATTAGTTGTTGTTCCACAAGGGATAAGAACGTATAATCTAATAATATTCTATTGACAGGTTGATGAGGAGAGGTCTTCTTGGCATCCATTGAACGTGAGCGTGTTCCGAGTCCACGTTCTATCGCTGCAAGAGAGATTCCGCTCATTGACAGAGTCGAAGAAATGAAACTTTTGAAAGAAGCTGTCGACAGGGCGATTCAAGGTGAGGGCGGGCTCGTGTTTCTCTATGGAGAAGCGGGAATCGGCAAGACAAGGCTGGCAAGAGAGCTAAGAGCCTACGCCCACTTGCGAGGAGTGCAGGTTCTGTATGGGAGATGTCCAGCCCTGTTCAGGATGAATGGTGTACCACCCTACATTCTATGGCGCGAAGTTATCAGAGACTATTTGGAAACCAGCAGTCCAGAACAACTGTACAGGGTCATTGGTTTCTATCCGGCTGAGGTTGCCAAGCTGGTTCCAGAGCTTGGTCAGAAGCTTAGGACGATCCCTCAGTCCTTTCAGATAGATCCTGAGCAGGAGCAGAACAGGCTCTTTGAAGCGGTCTCGCAGTTCATCACCAACATTGCCAGAGAGGCTCCGTTGGTAGTGGTTCTTGACGATTTGCAGTGGACTGATCCGTCTTCGCTTCTGCTTTTGCACTATATGGCTCGTGGCGTTCAAAAGACGCCCTTGCTTCTCCTGGGAGCCTATCGTAGCACCGACATTGATGCTAAGCACCCGTTGACTCCAGTTCTAACGGAATTGAACAGAGAACGGCTGCCTCAGTCAATTCAGCTGAAGCGAATGTCTCTCAACGATGTTTCAGAAATGATAAAGAGCATGTTGGAGCAGGATGATGTTTCAGCCGAGTTCTGCAAATTGGTCTACGAGAAGACAAGAGGTAACCCGTTCTTTGCCGAGGAAGTAGTCAGATCTCTGAAGGAAGAAGAAGTCATTTACCACGAAGGGGACAAGTGGAAAGTCAAAGAAGTTTCGAAGATCGAGTTTCCTGAAACGGTGAAGAACGTCATAAAAGCGAGATTAGACCGGTTGGATGAAGAAAGCCAGAATGTTCTGACTTTGGCTTCTTTTGTTGGAAACGATTTCACTTTGGAAGCAATGTGCTCACTCACTGGCATTGAAGAAAACAAACTGCTTGAATTGATGGACAAAATGCTGAAAACTGGCTTGATAAAGGAAAGGGAGATACATGGAGAAGGAGTCTGTTCCTTCGCCGACATACTCGTAAGAGATGTTGTGTACGAGTCAGTCAGTCTGTTGAAGCGAAAGAAGCTTCATGGAGTTGTGGGATGTGCCTTAGAGAAGGTCTATGCTAAGAAGATTGATGAGCATCTTGGGGAACTGGCCTCTCACTTTCTTGAGGGCGGAGACAAAGATAAGGCACTGGATTATTTCTTGAAAGCCGGAGACAAAGCCGCGAAGATCTATGCCAATGCCGAGGCTACTTCATACTTCCAGTCTGCTCTTAGGCTGCTTGAAGAGAAAGAAGGGGAATTTCGCGAAAAGGGGCGCGTTCTTGAGAAACTCGGAGATATCAAGAAGCTTGTTGGAGAGTACGATGGTTGCCTGAAGTACTGGAATGACGGGCTGCTGATGTGGGGGCATCTTGATGAGAGGGGAGATATCTCAAGATTGCATAGAAAGGTTGCGAATGTTCTTTGGGAGGACACAGGTGATGCGGAAAAGGCCAAAGTGCATCATGAAAAGACCTTGAAGATATTGGAAGCCGAACCTGAAAGTGTTGAACTAGCGAGCCTTTATGAAGATATGGCACGCATGTATGGCCGCACCGAAAGCATGACCAAGGCTTTAGATTGGGCTGAGAAAGCACTTGAACTTGCCAAAAAACTGAATGATCACGGGGTTATCGCGAGTTCATACGTCAGCTTGGGAGCATTCACCCTTGCGACGAGTGGAGACTGGAAAAAAGCTGTTGAGTGTCACGAGAAAGCTCTGAAAATAGCACTCGACAACGGACTGATGGAGACCGCGATAGAAGCGTACAATAGCCTTGGTACGGCCCTTCCATAGCAAGAACAGGAAAGATGCGTAGATTGCTTTGAAAAAGGGTTCGAGTTGGCGAAAAAAGTAGGAGCTATTCGCTGGGTATCTTGGCTCGGCACCATACTCGCAGGTCTGTATTGTACGATGGGAATTACAGACAAAGCAGTGCTCTTGGCTGAAGAATCAGTTGCATTAGACAGGAAAACTGGTAACCTGCCTAATCTTTCCTTTTCCTTAAGCACTTTAGGAAGCGTTTATCTCGTGTTGGGTGAATGGGACAAGTGTGAAACGTATCTAACTGAAGCACTGAACCTTTCCCGAACGTTGGACGTATATGGGCGAATAGCTTGGAGCACTATAGACCTCAGCATACTATATGGACAATACCAAGGTGACTTTCCCAAAGCGAGGGAACTTCTCGAGGGGGCCATTGGAATACTTGAAAAGGCTGGAGCCAAACTCGGTCAGATGATTGCCTCTTCCTACCTTGTTTGGACGTACGTAGAACTCGGGATGCTACAAAAAGCCAACGACCTGCTTAATACTGTGCAGAAGTTCTTTCTCGAGATGAATGACGAAGGATGGATCGCTTGGGCCGAGGATCTGAGAGGAATGGAACTACGCGCCCAGAAGAAATGGGAAGAATCAATCGAGCATTTCGAGAAGAGCCGCCGAGAATTCGAGCACATAAACGCAAGGCGATGGCTGACCTATAGTTTCGCCAAAGTCTTTCTGTGTGAGTACGCTCGAGTTTACCTTGAAAGAGATCAAGAAGGTGACCGAGAAAAAGCCCACAACCTCCTTGCGCAGGCGTTGGAGATATTTCAGAAGATTGGTGCCAAAAAAGAGATTGAGAGAACTATAAAATTGATCGAGGTTTTGCAGCCTCCTCACACGCATATCCGTGAAGGAACAGTCAGCTCAGAAAGTCTTGAGTACACTGATGTGCAGAGCAAAATCATAGCTTCGCCAAGGGAATTGAAGATCGGCGAGAATCTTGAGTTGGAAATCGAACTCACGAACACATGCAAGAAAGGGGCTATTTTGCTGATCAAGATCACAGAAGTCATTCCCGAAGGCTTCGCTATAGTAAGGAAACCTGAAGTTTACCGCGTGGAAGGCAATTGCCTTAATATGAAGGAAAAGCGGCTTGACCCTTCAATGACAGAGGAAGTCAAGCTCGTTCTGACACCAAAGATCCAAGGCACGTTCCACATAAAACCAAAAATACTGTACATTGATGCTGATGGCAAAGAGAAAACCCATGAGCCTAAACCTACGAGCATAACGGTCAAGGAACTGGGAATCAAGGGCTGGCTCAAAGGAGAAAGATGATCAAAAACTGGTTTTGCGGAAATCCTATAGCGCGCTCTCTCTCTTGCTCATATGATGATTTGCTATTGTGATGCTGGCAGAAAAGGATTAACCCTCGCTCCACTGGTGATCTACACTCAATCTGAGAACAGTGCGCGTAAGAAAAGAAAAAAGGGAACTATTTCTTAAGTTCGACAACTAAGAGGTCTAAATCGGTTTTCCCTATGTTCTCGGCTTCGTGAGATTGGGCTTTAAGGAAGATTGCCTGACCAGTTTTCAGGTCTAATAGATCTGTTTTTCCTGAAGATGTCATCTTTGCTTTCCCACCTTTGAGAACATATACCACATGGTCTGGATGATAATGCGTTACCGCCTTGTCGCCTGGCCTCAACAGAACCTCAAGTACACGCACACGGTCGTTTTCCATTATGAACTTATAGACGTTTTTGGCCACTTTCAAAGGGTCTTGCGCTTTTTCCGTTATTCCACCCCCGTTTCCGCAATAGTCTTGGATTTCCGATTGCATATTTAAACGTGACTGCAACCACACAGCAAAAGCGCGCGTTTTTTTCTGCTTATCATCACGATATTTCAAAAGTTACTATCATGAGGATGCCGGTTGATGTGTTTGGAATGAGAACCTCGAGATAAGCGTAAAGGTATGAGGTTCCTGTCGTGTTTGCTATGGCTGTCATTGCAATGTAAATGGTGCTTAAACTGGTAAGGTCGTACCAGCTTCCAACCTG
>JBGOYH010000079.1:0-9150 GCA_041479575.1 Bathyarchaeia archaeon | reverse complement strand
TGCTCGGAGCGTTTACCAATATTCAAGGCTGCACGGCTACAAGTAGTGGATATTCCCCTGCGATGATCGGCGAGCTAGGCGAAGCTGCGACGGTACTGATTTACTCTCAGATCGACGCGACTGTAAAAATATACATTCCAGATGCAAACTGGGTTCCCACAGCACAATACATTCTCGTTCCGGTTACTACCGGTGCTATGGGATCAGGTGCCTTTGTCACTGCCAACGGCTACATCGTAACAGCAGGACACGTTGTCTTCTCGTTTACTCATACAAACATTGCCCAAGACTTGTACACAAAGTACTTCCTCATAAACGCGTCATTTGCGGTTCTGCTGCAAGCACTTGAAAGCGCTGGCTACTCGTTCACCCTTCCAGAACAAATACAGCTACTGACTTACATACAACAATATGCTGCACTTCAGGATTCACTACGACAAGTCTATGCGGTTCTCGGCGAGGTAAAATCAACACTTACAGACATCCAGACGAAAGGATGGGTTGCAAGAGTAGTGAGTGTAAGCCCATACATCGAGAGAGATCTGGCACTTTTGAAAATCGAAGGACTCTCGAATTGTCCTGTCCTGGTCGTTGGCGACTCAGACAATGTTGTCACCGGCGACGACGTATACATGTTCGGTTTCCCAGGAGTCGTAACATTCCACGCCGAGCTTGGATCTGAAACAATGCTCGCACCATCAATGACAAGGGGAATAATAAGCGCGAAGAGATTCACTAACGAGCAAACGCCATGTTTCCAAACCGACGCAATGATTACCCACGGCAACAGTGGAGGCCCAGGTCTGAACAACAACGCGGAAATCATTGGTGTCTGCAGTAGAGGATCGGTCTCGGAAACTGGACAGGAAGTCGCTGGATTTGACTTCCTCATTCAAGCCAACGTGCTGAAGACGTTCTTATCGGAATCTAGCGTGAACAACATCAAGGGACCTGTTGATGAAGCGTTCATTAGAGGTTTAGCGTACTACCACGACAAACACTACTCAGCGGCTAAGAAAGAGTTTGAGACAGCGGCAGGACTGTTTGACTATCATTGGCGAGCCAAGAACTTGATCGCGGAGTGCGTTTCTGCAATTGCCCGTGGCCAAGATGTACCTTTAGGCGGAAGCATGGATACTTGGATTCTAGTAATAGTCTCAGCAGGCGCAGTCGGGGCGATATCCGTTGCAGTCTTCGTCTTCACGCGTCGAAGAAGGACCCCACCACTTCCTCCTCCGCCAGCTGGCAGCTAGATCCAGCATCTCTTTTTTTCATGTTCTATTCGTTTACGCTAGTGGTGATTCGGTCCACGCCGGGTTCGTATCCACATCCATTGTGTGCACCATTCTAGTTTAGACGCGTTATCCACAGATCGTCAACTCTCACCTTGGCGGTCGTCTCTCCGACTGCCTCTACTACGATGTACACGCTTTCAAGCATATCGCCTCGCTTGAGTAACCATCCTTGGTTGATGTATTTACTCAATTCAAACGAGTAACTTGCCCACTTGCCCGCAATTGCTTGGCCGATTTTGTACTCCACCACGTTACCGCCTCTGTAGATCACATTGCCTCCTCGGGTGATATTTCCATAGGGACACACGAGCACACCTGGGCTGTCATAGAAATCCATTTCCGTGTACACAACTGAACCATCCGCGCGTTGAATGGCGCAGGCAAGAGCAATCCGCAGCCATTCATGACCTGATGCACACTTGGCAGCCACGACGTTTGCCCTGAAACTCACCTGAACACGTACAGGCTTTGAAGTATACAATTGAACTTTCTGTTTTGACTTGAAGTTCATCGTCCACCATGCGCCGGCTGCAACATGACCGGCTTCGTTAGCAGCTGTTTTCAAGAAAATCTCAGTCTCATTGTTGAAAGTGACTTTCCAATTTGAAGCGTTCGTCAACCCTGCGGAGTGCGGGTTCCAGTAGATCCTGTTCAGCTGTTCTGACATTGAAACATCACCGTCTGTATTGATTATCCCAGGTGCGTTAGGTGTCAGGATTCGAAGCAAACCCGCATCAGCGGGGCCAACGGTTTGGCTTGAAACACTTGCACGAGAACAATTGATGAGTAGCAGAGCTGGCAACACTGCGATGAAAACCGGAAATAGCTTAAGGCGTTTGCGCATCTCAGACCCCTGCAAGTGTTTTTTTGTTGTACTGTTCTCAGGTTCTACGTAGATACGATACGTCCAAAAGCGGACATATCTACCTTTGATGTATTGTTTATTACGATATATGCATTATTCAAGATTCAGATTCCGTTTCTGAACACACAAGACAAACAAATATTTCTACTTCATAAGAGACTTATCCCCTCCAAGGCAGAATGACAGATCGCAACCGAAGAGAAAACGGAGGCGCAGTGATGACCTTGGGAACTAGCATCCTGATTGTTGACGACGACACCGAAGTAAGAAAGACGCTTTCTTCGATACTAGACAAAGAAGGATACCTAGTTGAAACCGTGGAAAATGGCAAGCAAGCGATCAGAGCCTGTGAAAAATCGCTTTTTGACGTAGCCCTGATTGACATTGAGCTGCCCGACATGAAGGGAACCGCGCTTCTCAATAGACTGAAGCAAGAGCAGCCTAGAATGGTCAAGATAATAATCACGGGCTTTCCGTCCTTAGAGAACGCAATGAAAGCAGTCAACGAAGGCGCCAATGGATACGTTCTGAAACCCTTCGATGTACAAGAGTTACTTGAAATGATTAGAAAGCATCTCGATGAGAAAAAGGCAGAATATCTCCGCACCTGGACGGAGAAATCTGAATCCGAACAGGAGCGCAACAAGTTCTCCAAACAGTTCAAAAAGTCAGACAGCCTTTTCTCACAGTAGATGCGAGTGCAGGTTTAAGAAAATCACATAGCGGTTGCCTTGCTTTGTTCTGGAAGCGTTTTATAGCTATCACCTAGAATATATGCTGAAACATGTCAGCAAATGACCTAGTAACATACTGCGGCCTGTACTGCGGCTACTGTGGCAGATGGCATCAAAACGCCATAATTGCTCGTCTAGCAACAGATCTGGCGGAATTGATGGACACACATAGGTATCAGCATTTATGCCTACCATCGTCAAATAATTTGACTACAAAGAATTCAGGAAAGCACTAGGCTTCTTCTCTAAACTAGAAGGCTGGCTCATATGCCTCAAAGGCTGCAAACAAGGCGACGGAAACCCAGAATGCGAAATCCGCAACTGCTGCATGGAACGCAAACTTGACCTATGCTTTGAATGCTCACAATTTCCATGTGACAAGGTGAAAGGAAACGAAAGAATGGTCAAGACTGCAAGCGAATACAAGAAACTTGGAAGAGAAAAGTGGCTTTGCCTACAAGTCAAGAAAGTCCAAAACGGATACGAACTTCACACTAAGAGATACTACCCTCATACACTTGCGAAGCCAGAGTAAGAGACAAGGATCTCACCTCCAGCAGACATAGACCGCAAGGAAAGCTTGGTACGACGGCAACGAGCACTAGGCAGTCGCCCCACTTAGCGATTCATGATACGTGAGCAAAACTCTGGTTGAAAATCGCGTAGACTAGGGCACGCAAAATTATTTGAACAGCGCAAGCATAGCTATAATGTTTGTGACCTAGGAGCTGAGCGGCATGAGCAACCGAAAGCAGCTAGAAGAACTGTTTCAAAAGCACCGGTTTACAGATTTTAGATGGATCAAGCCGCAGAACATTGTGGTTTCTCAATGGGTAAGAATGAAATGCACGTTTGGCTGCAGAGAATACGGAAAAAACGCGTGCTGTCCACCGAATACACCGTCCGTTGATGAGTGCAAAAGTTTCTTTCAGGAATACAGTGAAGGTGTTGTCTTTCATTTTGAAAAGGAAGTTGAGAAGCCAGAGGATCGACATAAATGGACGAAGGGCATTAATGAAAGGCTTCTGAAATTGGAACGTGAGGTGTTCCTGGCAGGTCATCCAAAAGCGTTCTTGCTCTACATGGATTCCTGTAACCTCTGCAAGAATTGTGCAGAAGACAGGGTCAAATGCAACAACAAGACGTCCGCGCGTCCGACTCCAGAGGCAATGACCGTTGACGTTTTCTTAACTGTTAAGCAGCTTGGTTACCCCATCGAGGTTTTGCGCGACTATTCGGAGACTATGAACAGATACGCTTTCCTACTAGTAGAATAGTCGCCCTTAGTGTGCACATGGTTCAGGAGAGTACCAGCTTGGGAACGGTGGACGTTGTATAGACAGGGTCGTTTTGGACAAAGGCAAGTTCTTGGCCGAGAAAAGGAAGGCAAATGAAAGAATAGACCCAGGAATAGTCTGCCTGCCCGGAGGACATGTTGAACCTAAAGAAACCAGAGATAGCGCTCTAATGAGAGAAATGAAGGAAGAGTTGAACGCCGAAGTCAAGAAACTAAAACTCATCAAGAGAAGCTCTTGGGTAGCCAGCAATGGAGAAAGACAAAATATCCATTACTATCTCGTTCTTGCCTACGAAGGCAAGCCTATTTGCAGAGCAGCAGAAGAGATATTGTGGCTAGAGAATACTGGAGAGCTTGATATCGAAGCTGACAGATAAGCAGTGGAAGAGAGCAGAGCGATATTTCAGCAAGAAAAGTCTAATGCGCCGAGGCTCACCAAGACCAAATGCACGCACTCTTGAAATTCCAACATGAAAAAGGCGCAACAGCCAACAGCGATACTATTCCGATACCCCCAGAAGACCACTCTTCAGTACTGTGTGTGCTGAAAACCTAGGGGGAGGGCGTAGGTCGCTTTTGGCTTGAAAACAATCAAAAACCATGTTGAACAGTCCATACTGCAGTCCTATCGGTAAAGGTCTTTCTCTTTCGGCCTCACAAGCTCCGTGGCCCGTGCATCCTCAGACTTCAGATACCGGTAACCCCTAATAATAGCAACGGGAACACCTTCATCCGCCTGGCCAATAACAAGCTCAGCAGCCGAAGCCAACTCATCCGCAACAGCCGTCTGCTTAATGCGCAAAACATAACCAAACAAATCCCGTTCACCACGTCTATCCCGAATAGGCTTAAGTCCCGCAACACCAACAGCCACATTAATCTCCCCATGCCTCAAAGGCCGCCCATGAGTATCAGAAACAACAACAGCAACATCACAACCCGTCAACCGCTTAACCTCCGCCCTAATATTCCGCGCCGACAAGTCAGGATCCTTCGGTAACAACGCCACATTCCGTTCACCAGGAACATTAGACCTGTCAACACCGCTATTAGCACAGACAAACCCATGCTTACTTTCAGTAATCAACACACCATCACCCATACGACTAATCCCCTTCGCCTCCCGCAAAACAACCTCCACCAAACACGGATCCTTCCCCCACTGCTCCGCCAGGCATATGGCAAACTCGGACGGAACAACACTGTCAAGATTCACAACATTCCCCTCAGCCCGCGAAACAAAAACATGCGTAACCACCAAAACATCACCATCCTGAACAGGCGTACCCTGCTTACCAGCCGCATCACACACAAGCTTCGCAATGCCGTCTCCAGCCTTCACAATAGGCAAACCCACAACCCCAATCACCTGAACAACATCCAAACACAAACCCTCCCCAACAACAAACCCTTCAATACATACCAAACAGACTTAAACTTATTCATCAAAACAAGAAACCAACACCAAAACCATCAACCCTTGACAACCAACATCAGCAAAAAACACATGTAACTTTCCCCATAAATAACAAGCAATCTTTATATCAAGAAAACCACCCAGTCAAAACATTCCAGGAGGAAGCATAACTCCCCAAATGAAACCAGCCAGGTGAGATAACCGGTGCCGTTAAAAACAATAAAGAAAGACACGGCCGAAACACTATCATTAGAATGGGTCTTGCACGTCAAAAACTACAAGCTCAACCTCGACAAAAGCAAGTGCATCAGTTGCCAAATCTGCAGGCTAGCCTGCCCCAAAGAAGCCATCAAAACTCAAAAACTCCCCAGGACACAGGGACAGAAAGCGCACAAGGCCAAAGTCGACATAGACCTGGCAAAATGCAACTTCTGCGGAATATGCGACGCCGCATGCCCATACGGCACAATCAAACTAACCATCGACGGAAAACACATACTCTCCGTCGTTGAAAAAGAAAGCTTCCCCACGCTAACACGCGACATCCAAATCGACCCAAAAAAATTCCCCACAGACCCCAACAAAACCGAAGACATCTGCCCCCTAAAACTCATCAAAGTCTCCTACACAACCTCCGACGGAAAACCCGTAGAAAACCCCAACGTGCTAACGGAACCTGAACGCAGCTGGTTCAAAACCATCGTCAACATTGACAAGGAACACTGCCCCTGCTGCACAATCTGCGAAACAAAACTCCCAACAAGCGCCATGCACGTACGCAAGTTCATCTCAGGAAAAATCACCATCAACCAAACAAAATGCCCAGACGGATGCACCGACTGCCTAGACGTCTGCCCAATCACCGGAGCACTATACCTCACGAACGAGGACAACAAAGTGCACACAAACGAAACCTTCTGCATCTACTGCGGAGCATGCAAGACAGTCTGCCCAGTTGACGTAGCATTGGAACTCAAACGAACACGCATCAACCACTCACCTGTACGTTCAGGAGCATGGAATAAAGCCCTCGAACGATTAACTTCACCGACAGACATGACCAAAGAACTCAAAACGAAAGGTTCCCAGAAAGCAAGAGACTCGGTGAAAAGAAGAATGAACGTGGAGGTAGAACCGCATGCCTAAAAAACCCACGGGAAAACCAAGTCGGAAAAGAGTTGCAGGCGCCAAGAAAATAAGAAAAACCACAAAGAAACCCGCCTCCAAAACCGAAGGACCAAGAATCGGAGTGTTCGTCTGCCAATGCGGTTCAAACATCGCATCAGTCATAAACGTTAACGCCCTCACAGAATACGCCAAAACCCTGCCAAACGTAGTCCACGCAGAAAACATGAACTACCCCTGCAGCCGCCAAGGACAAGACACCATAAAAACAGCCATCAAAAACAACAAACTCGACCGCGTCGTCGTAGCAGGCTGTTCACCGAGACTTTACGAACCCACTTTCCAAACATGCGTATCACAAGCCGAACTAAACCCCTGGCTTTTCGAAATGGCCAACATCCGAGAATTCGCATCCTACTGCCACAAAGCCACACCCGAAGAGGCAACTGAAAAAGCAAAAGACACCGTCAGAATGGCCGTAGCCAAAGCGCGACTCCTCGAACCATTGAAACCAATAGAACTGCCCATGACAAAGAAAGTCATGGTCATCGGCGGAGGAATAGCAGGAATCAACGCCGCCCTGGACTTGGCCGACATGGGCTTCAAAGTCTACATTGTTGAGAAAACCGAAACCATAGGCGGCTACATGGCACTCTTAGACAAGACGTTTCCAACTCTTGACTGCAGCATATGCATCGAAGGACCCAAAATGGTAGACGTCGGCAGACACTCCAACATCGAAATAATCTCATACGCAGACGTCTTGAAAGTCGACGGCTACGTTGGCAACTTCAAAGTGAAAATCCGCAAAAACCCTCGCTACGTGATAGCCGCCAACTGCACCGGCTGCGGAGAATGCAGAGACGCATGTCCAATAGAATATCCAAACTACGCCGACATGTACCTGGGCGTCAGAAAAGCCATATCTATCCCCTTCGGTCAAGCCGTCCCACTTACCCACACCATCAACCGCGACTACTGCATCGAATGCTACAAATGCGTCGACGCCTGCGGAGCTCGCCAAGCAATAAACTTCGACCAGAAACCCCAAGAAATCGAAGTCAACGTTGGAGCCATAATCGTCACCATTGGCTACGGCATGTACGACCCCAAAGATTTAGAGTGGACCGGATACGGCAAATATTCAAACGTGTTCACCGCGCTTGAATTCGAAAGACTCATACTCGCAGCGGGACCAACGGGCGGCAAAGTAGTTCGCGCTTCAGACGGCGAGAAACCACATTCCGTAGCGTTCATTCAATGCGTAGGCTCACGGGACATCAACAAGTACGAGTACTGCTCAAGCTTCTGCTGTATGTACACGTTGAAGCATTCGGTCATGCTCAAGGAAAAGTACAAAGACGCCATAGAAGTGTACGTCTTTTACAACGACATGAGAAGCAACTTCAAAGGCTACGAAGAATTCTTCAACAGAGCCCAAAAATCAGGAGTCAAATTCCTAAGAGTCAAGCTTGAAAACAGACGCATAACTGAAGATTCACAAACCAAAAACCTCACAGTCTACGGCGAAACAGAAGAAGGCAAACCTGTCTCGGCCCATGCGGAAATGGTTGTTTTAGCAAACGCCGCAATCCCAGCTGAAACGGCTTCTGAACTCGCAAGGATACTAGGCATACCGACGAGCAAGGATGGATTCTTTGTGGAATGTCAGCCTAAGATCAGACCGACCGACACTTCAGTTCCAGGAATATTCTTAGCGGGCGCTTGTCAAGGCTTGAAAGATATTCCCTACAGTGTGGCTCAAGGCAGTGCTGCTGCAGCGCAGGCTGCATCTGTTTTGAGCAAAGATGTCTGGACGGTTGAGCCGTTGGTTGCCAAGGTGAATGAGGACCTGTGCAGCGGTTGTAGGATATGTGAGTCGGCTTGTGGTTATCACGCAATTAACGTTGAAAAAGTCGGTGAAAAGTCAGTTGCCAAAGTTACGGAAGGCTTGTGTCGCGGTTGTGGCATATGCAGTTCCGCCTGTCCGATGGACGCGATAACTATGCCGAACTATTCGGATAACCAGATTGTCGCTCAGATTCAGGCAGTTGTGGAGAAGAAGGTGAGAAGCAAATGAGCGCGCAGTCAGCTTCTAAGCCTGTGGAAAAAGCTGAGGAGCCTCGAATTGGCGTTTACGTGTGTTATTGTGGTCTTAACATTGCTGGCACTGTGGATGTTGAAGACGTAGCTGAGTATGCTCGCAAGTTGCCAGGTGTAGTTTACGTTAAGACCAATCGTTACACGTGTGCCGATCCAGGTCAGGAAGAGATTAGAAAGGGGATAAGAGATTACAAGCTTAACCGAGTTGTGGTTGCTGCGTGTTCGCCTAGGATGCATGAACCGACTTTTCGCAGAACTGTGTCGGAAGCTGGTTTGAACCCGTTTGTTTATGAGATGGCGAATATCCGTGAGTT
>JBGOYH010000078.1:0-9210 GCA_041479575.1 Bathyarchaeia archaeon | reverse complement strand
GCGGCTGTTGTTGCAGATGTTGTTTTCAAGAGCGACTCTCATGTGGTCAAGCCTATATTCTTCCCTGGAGGCGACATCGGACGCCTATCAGTATCAGGAACTGTCAACGACATTGCAATGTTGGGGGCAGAACCATTTGCGTTGGCATGTGGATTTGTCTTGGAGGAAGGCTTGGCCCTGGCGGATTTTGAGAGAATATTGGTTAGTATGAGACAGGCATGTAACGAAGCAAGTGTCGGCATTGTTACAGGGGATACAAAGGTTGTTGAGAAGGGAAGTCTGGGAGGATGCGTCATTAACATGTCTGGGATCGGACGAAGAACCATCGCTTTGGATGAGAATCTGAAGGTTGTGAGACGGTTCAGAAGGAATTTTGAGCCCCGATGGGTTCTCGACCGAAATCTTGCTGTGGGAGACAGAATAATATTGTCTGGAACGATTGGTGATCATGGTTTAGCGGTTTTGTCAGCTCAACAAGGTTTGAGTTTCGGAAGTGGAATAACGTCTGATGTTAAACCGTTGAACGGTCTGGTGCAGCGTCTGCTTAAGGAAGTCGGTGGAATAGTTGCCATGAAAGATCCGACTAGGGGCGGTTTGGCAGATGCTCTTAACGAGTTAGGCGAAAAATCAGGCGTTGGAATCCTGATTGAGGAAGGCAAAGTGCCCATTAAGGAAGATGTGCGGATAGCCTGCGAAATGCTGGGTTTGGACCCCTTCGAGGTCGGAAACGAAGGGAAAGTAGTAATAGGCGCCGTTAAGGAAAAGTCCGATGATATCTTGAAATTCCTGAAGGAAACTGAAGAAGGAAAGGATGCCGAGATCATAGGTACTGCGGTGTCAGATCTGAAGGGCGTAGCTATGCAGACAGTTGTCGGCGGCAGAAGAATCATACCCCGTCCCGTCGGAGACCCCATTCCAAGAATATGTTAGAGTCAAAGAACAGGTGCATTCAGTCCTGCATTCTCGCCCAGATCCTGCAGGTTCCTTCAACACTGACCATACAGGCACCCACAGGCTTCTGCGGAGTGCAGGTTTTCAAGAACAGTGGACACTGCGTCGGTTTTATTTTGCCAATGACGACAAGATGACATCTGCACCCGTGCTGAATGTCTACGCCTTTTTCAACCTTGACGCCATATTTCAAGTGTGCATCATAAGCAGTGTATTCATTTTGAAGAGTAAACTTGGATGCGGGAATAGTGCCCAGTCCACGCCATGTGCCGTCAACGGTTGAGAAAACCTTGTTCATGAGTTCCTGTGCTTTCAGGTTTCCTTTCCATTCGACGGCCCGTACATATTCGTTTTCTAGCTTGGGTTTGCCTTCGTGCAGCTGTTTCATTATCATGTAGATTCCAAACATGAGATCTAACGGTTCGAAGCCAGCTACTACAACCGGCATGGCATATTGCGTGGGAAAAACTTCGTAAGGTTCAAGGCCGATGATTGTGCTGACGTGTCCTGGAGCAATGAAACCGTTCAGACTCAGATCTCTCATTCCCACAAGCAATTTCATTGCAGGCGGGATTGTGCGGTGAGAGACTAGGAAACTGACATTCTTTGGGGGCTTTGCCGCGATTTCGACTGCCGTTGAAGGAGAGGTTGTTTCAAAACCAACTGCGAAGAATACAAAATCCTTGCCAGGCTCGTTTCTAGCCATCTGCACTGCGTCGCCGACGCCATAGACAATGCGGACATCTGCACCTTTCGCCTTGGCGTCTAGAAGTGACATGTTTGAGCCTGGAATCCTTAACAGATCGCCGAAACACGTGATGACAATTCCCTTCAAAGCTAGTTGGACTGCTTCGTCTATTTCTGAAGCAGGCACTATGCAAACTGGGCAACCTGGACCAGCTATGACTTCAACGTTCCTAGGCATGAGACTACGTAATCCGTAGTGCGTGATCGTCCATTCATGAGTACCGCACACATGACAGATTTTTATCTCGCCTTTTTTCGGCGCAATCTCAAGCATCTTTTCTGAAACTCGTTTTGCGAGGTTTGGGTCCCTAAACCTCAACTTTTCAGCCATTCTCTTTCCAGCTTGTTTTTCACCCTACTTGGTTTTGTCTTCTGCATCAAGAATCTCGTTCCACAAACTCAGGGTTTCCAGAGCCTCTTTTTGATCCAAAACCTGAATTGCATAGCCAGCATGAACCAAAACATAGTCCCCTACTCTTGCGTCAACGAGGGTGATGTTTACTTCTCTCAGGACTCCCTCACCGAAGTCCACTTGTGCCTTGTCTTCTTTTCGGCTCACAACCTTAGCGGGTATTGCCAAGCACATCTGTATCAGCATGTATGCGAGGCTGAGAGAGTAATAAATCGATTATGGTTTACCGTTTGAAAAAGCCTGATACAACCGCTTGACCAAAGGACAAACCGCCATCGCCTGGTGGAATTGTTTCATGCACAAAAAAACGGAGACCGGCATCCTCAACGATCTTGCGCATCACAGTCGCAAGGATTTGATTGCATGCAACTCCACCTGAAAAACCAATAGTTTTGACCTTGTTTTCCTCTGCTTTTTCCAATGCCAATGCGGCCAAGCCTTTTGCAATGTAGATATGTCCACAATATGCCAGATCTCGTTCAGAATATTTCTCTCTGTTTTCGAATACCTCAAGCACGATTTGAGTTGTGTTTAGCGTATTGCCTTTCATGACGGGATTCAGCTTCAGGACCTCCTTGCCTTTCATGGCAGCTGACTCAAGCTTCATTGACGGTTCGCCTTCGTAGGTACGTTCATAGCAAACACCTAGAACGGCAGATATTGCGTCGAGTACTCTCCCACAGCTTGTGGTCTCGATGATTGTTTTCTGGTTCTTGAGTTGTTGAAGGATTATCTCGACTTCTTTTTCGCCATGTGGGAAATGCTGCTTGTTTTGGATGAGCCACTCTTCAACTGGGGTTTTGTCATAAAGTATTCCCGCGGCCATTCTCAGTGGATAGTGCGTTGCCAAGTCTCCGCCGACAAGCGGTTGCTTTTCCAGATGAGCGAGACGTTTGAATCCACGAGAACCCTTTTCGCAGAGGAGGATTTCGCCTCCCCATGCTTCACCACTCAGACCGTAGCCGTATCCATCGCAGCATATGCCGACCATTTCCTCTGCATTGTGTTCCATCATAAGCGCGGCGATGTGAGCGTAGTGATGCTGAATCTGGACGAGTTGCCAACCGTTTGCTTCCGCAAGTTCGTGTGCATGGTTTGTTGTTGTGAACTTTGGATGCAGATCACAGGCAACAGTCTCCACTTTGCTGTTCGTGAGACGGATAAGGTGTTTTGCAGCAGTTTCTAGAAAGGCTCTTGTTTCCACGTTTTCTACGTCGCCTATATGTTGTGAGATGAAAGCTTTGTTTCCGTTCAGGACGCATGCAGTGTTGTTGAGTTCTCCGCCCAGAGCCAGTATGCAGTGTTCTGCTTTTTCTTGAAGCATCATTGGAGCAGGAGCGTAGCCGCGTGAGCGTCTTATGAAGACCGTGTGCTCACCATGTGCTCGCAGGACTGAATCATCGCATCTGTGTGCAATTTGACGATTGTGAAATAAGAAGTAATCAACTGTGTTGCCTAGCGTTTTCAAGGCAGCATCGTTGTCTTTGATTATTGGTTGGTTAGGCGGGTTGGCGCTGGTCATCACGAATGCAGCATCTTTGCCCTTGTCGAAAAGCATGTAGTGAAGACCTGTATAGGGGAGCATCACGCCGACATTGTGAAGTTCAGGAGCGACCAATTCAGAAAGGTAGTAGTCGTTTCTTTTGTTAAGCAGAACTATGGGGCGAGAGTAGCTTGTCAGAAGTTCCGTTTCTTTTTTGCCTACTTCTGCAAAAGTCTTCGTTGCGTCGAGATTTCGAGCCATTATTGCGAAAGGTTTCTGACTCCTATGCTTGACTTCTCTCAGCCTAGCCAAGGGTTTGTCTTCAGTTGTTGATGCTGCAATGTGG
This sequence comes from Bathyarchaeia archaeon, assembly GCA_041479575.1. Classification (GTDB taxonomy): domain Archaea; phylum Thermoproteota; class Bathyarchaeia; order Bathyarchaeales; family Bathycorpusculaceae; genus DASPPK01. The sequence continues at coordinate 5,271 of JBGOYH010000078.1, read as the reverse complement.
AAGCCGCCGTAACCCTTTATTGCGAGGATATTGCCTTCTGAAAGAAGTCGGCCTGCTTCGCGGATTGGGTCTTTGTGTTCGAGCGGCTTGCCGTTCCCAGTTGCCAGCCACACCTTCGGTCCGCATTTGGGACATGCCACCGTCTGAGCGTGAAACCTTCTGTTCAACGGGTCCGTGTATTCCTTTAGGCAGAAGCTGCACATTGGGAACTCGCGCATAGTCGTGTTCTCTCGGTCGTAGGGCAGTTTTTCGATTATCGTGAACCTTGGGCCGCAGTTTGTGCAGGTTATGAAGAAGTATTCGAATCTTGGGTCTTCGGGGTCTCGAAGCTCTCGCAGGCAATCATCGCATATTGCTATGTCAGGCGGTATCACTGATCCTGAAAGCTCGGTTTCATTAGAACTCTTTTCGACGGTGAAGCTTTGATATTCGTTTTTGCCTTCGAGTTTCGAAATGATGATTTCATAAATCTGAGCCAGAGGCGGTTTCTTCACTTTCAGGGCATTCAAGAACTTCCCTACATCTCGTTCCCTGCCTTCCAAGACTATCTCTACTCCGGCGTCACCACGGTTTCTGACGTATCCGTTCAATCCATGTTCCAGTGCGATGCGGTAAATGAACGGGCGGAAGCCTACGCCTTGCACGATGCCTGTGACCGTGACTTTGATCCGCACTCTGACCATCTCTTGAGTCTAGTGCGAGGCTAGGGTTTCATATACATTTTGACAAAACGCAACGCGTTGACAATGCCAGAAACTAAGTGCATGCTAGGTCGTTTCGTGTGCTGCATACTCACCTTTATATAGAGTTGGCAAACAGCTTCAATATTGGGTGTGACCCTTTGCCAAGAGGAGGACTACCCCCGGGCGCAGAGATCGGTTATGTTTATGATTGGCTTAGACAGCGACAACGCAAGGCTGAGGAAGAGAGGAAAAGAAAGAAAAAACTGAGAAAGAAAATCAAGAAACTGGCGAAAAGAACCGGGAAAACCAAGCATAAAGAGCTCAACAGAATAGTGAAGACCGTTGAGAATGTCAAGAAGCATCTTGAAGAAGAAAAGAAACATCTTGAAAGAGTCAAATAGCGCACCAGTGATATTCAAAACCTGAAAGATACGGTTCGCTGCTTCTCACTCGGTGTGCAAACGCTCACTTCATGCTTTATAAATGGCCTGTGTCTTTACTGAGTAATCGAAAATTTGGGATGTTCGGTATGTCAAAGACTCAGGCATCTGAAAAATTTGAAGCCATCTCATCAAGCCTGTGCCCCGAATGCATGAAGCGAATTCCCATGAGGATTTATGAGGAAGATGGCGTTATCTATCTGGAGAAGACTTGCCCTGAGCATGGAAAATTTGACGATATTTACTGGGGAGATGCAGAGCTTTTCAAATGGTTTTATGACAACTGGTACAATGCCCGTTACTGGGGAAGCGGACTAGAGAACCCGCACACCAAAACGGCGAAGGGATGTCCGTTTGACTGTGGAGTCTGCCCTCAACATAAGACGCCTACTATCTTGGGCATTATTGACGTGACAAACAGGTGCAACATGGCCTGTCCTATTTGTTTTGCCTATGTTGGTGCAACGAACTATGTTTACGAGCCAACGTATGAGCAGATCGTGGATATGATCAAACTCTTCAGAGCCAACAGTCCTTGGGCATGCAACGCCCTGCAGTTCAGCGGCGGAGAACCGACGCTGAGAAACGATCTGCCCGATTTGATCAGGGAAGCTCAGAAGACAGGAATAACTCATGTTGAGGTTAATACGAACGGAATTCGCATAGCTGAAGACATAGGCTACTTCAAGAAGTTGCTTGACGCTGGACTCAGTACATTATATCTGCAATTCGACGGGTTGAGAGAGGAAATATACAAGAAGACTCGTGCCAGGGGCGACATGGTTCCGATAAAACTGAAGGTCTTGGAGAACGCAACGAAGATTGGATTGAACTCAATTGTTCTTGTTGTCACCTACGCAAAAGGCATAAATGATCAAGACATTGGCGAAATCATCGACTTCGCTGTCAAGAATCATGATGTCATCCGTTGTGTCAACATTCAGCCAGTTTCAATGGCTGGAAAAGCTAGGAAAGAAGAAATGCGCAAGATGCGAATTACGATTCCTGACGCGATTAATGAGATTGATAAGCAGACCAAAGGTGCGATCGGACGTTTCGACTGGAGACCCGTGAATTGGCCCGTTCCAGTTTCGAAGGGAATGGGTCAGGTTAAGAACAGGGTTTACCCAGAGTTCACGATGCACCCCATGTGCGGAGCCGCAACCTTTTTAGTTGTTGACAAGGATGGCTCGTACAAGCCAATCATGAATTATGTGGATGTTGACAAGTTTGCCGACGTCTTTTGGGACATCTACTATTCTGGAGCAAAGGGCAAGAAGACGATGGCAAAAATGAAGATGCTGAAACTATTGCCTATGGCGAAATCTGACTTTGTCAGAGGACTAATCAAAGACGTTGTGACCAAAGGAAGCTATAGCGCTTTGGGAGGCCTAATGCGCCGAATTGTAATGATCGGAATCATGCACTTCCAAGACGTTTGGAACATTGACCTTGACCGCGTTCAAAAATGCGCTATTCATTATGCGACGCCAGACGGCAAAATGAGATGCTTCTGCACCTACAACAGTATCCACAGACCTGAAGTTGAAAAGCAGTTTGCGATGCCCATTGCTGAGTGGACAAAGAAAACGGGAAAGAAAATCAACGAACCATTTTGAAAGGTCGCGGCAAATGCACTGTTAAGCTTTCTCGGCCTTCTTCTTCTCTTCTTCCAGCAACACTCTTCTGAGCACTTTTCCAACAAGCGTCATAGGTAACTCGGTTCGAAATTCGACTTCCCTGATTGCCTTGTATGGTGCTACTTTGCTGTTCACGAATTCCTTGATTTCTTCTGCCGTTACTGTCTTCCCTTCTTTGAGTACAATGAAAGCTTTGGGGATCTCACTTGCAACAGGATCGGGTTTTCCGACGACCGCGCAGAGTTTGACGGCCGGATGTTCGTAAATCACGTCCTCAATCTCTCGTGGATAGACGCTGTAGCCCTTGTATTTGATCAGGTCCTTCTTCCTATCTGTAATGTAGAAGTAGCCATCTTCATCCATCTTTCCAATGTCACCTGTGTAGAGCCATCCGTTTCGAAGCACGGCTGCAGATTCTTCAGGCATTTTCCAGTAACCTTTCATGACCTGCGGACCTTTAACCGCCAATTCTCCAGTTTCGCCTGCTGCAAGCTGTCTTTCTTCGGTTTCCATGTCCATGATTCTCGCGTCTGTGTCGGGCCAAGGCAATCCTATGGAGCCTATTTTGACCGTTTTCAACGACTTGTCCAATGGGTTGCAGTGAGTGACTGGTGACGACTCCGTTAATCCATAGCCTTCCACGAGTACGCCGCCGGTTACGGCCATCCATTTCCTCTGAACCTCAGGCGGGAGTGGGGCTGAACCCGAAATGCAGAATCGAACTGATTTCAAGTCGTATTTCGGCAGGTCAGCATGAGTTAACAGCATCGCATACATGGTTGGTGCTCCGCAGAAGACTGTGACTTTGTGCTTCTGGATCGCTTCGAACGTGGTCGTTGCGTCGAAACGTGGAAGCATCACCATCTTTCCTGCCAAGTAGATTGGAGCGTTCATGCCTGTTGTCATCCCATAAATGTGGAACAAAGGCAGCACTGTGAGGAAGGTTTCACTACCTCTTATTCCTCTGAGCCATTCGGCACAGGCCACGGCATTCGAGACGAGGTTCATATGAGTCAGCATTGCTCCCTTTGAGAGCCCAGTTGTTCCGCCTGTGTACTGAAGCGCTACAAGGTCCTCCTTCGGGTTAATATCAACCTTAGGCGGGTTCGCCTCATGCTTGCTTAGCAATTCCTGGAAGAAGAACGTGTTCGCTTTGCGTTCAACTTTGTAGGAAGGAATCTTTTTCATTAATGAACCAAGAAACGCCTTGGCTGATGGCATGTACTCTTTCAAACTGGTTACTATCACGTGTTTCACTCTGGTGTGTCCTATGACTTTTTCCAGAATTGGGTGAAGTGCGTCTAGAACGATTATTGTTTCAGCTTCAGAATCGTTAAGCTGATGTTCAACCTCACGTTCCTTGTACAACGGGCTTATTGCAGTCTCTACGGCCCCGGCTTTTATTATGCCGTAGTATGAAATAACGAATTGAGGTATGTTTGGCAGGAAAATGGCAACTTTGTCTCCCTTTTTCACGCCTAATGCGGCAAGGGCGGTTGCAAACTTGTCTGTAAGATGATTAAGCTCTCGGTAAGTCATCCCTTTATCGAAATAGACCGTCGCAGTATGCTCAGGGAATTCTCGGGCTGTTTTTGTAAGCAACTCGTGAAGGGGAACTTCAGGAAAATCTATGTGTCTGGGGACTCCTTCGGGCCAGAATTTGAACCACGGTTTTTCAGCGGGTTCCATCTTGACGGGTTCTTCCTTGACTGGTGCCTTCTCTAACTTCTTTTTCTTAGAAGCCACATGCATCCCTATTCTTAATAGTAACCATATTAGTAATAATATTTTCCACGGATGGATTGCCAGTGAAAACGATGACAACATGGATAGAATGTGAAGATACTAAGCTGTACGGCGAAGTCTATATTCCCGACGTCGTTCCAGCGCCTGCACTACTTATCTGCCATGGCATGAACAAGCAAGGCTTCCATCTGCTGAAGATCTATAGTCGACTGGCAGTAACTGCTTGCGAAAACGGCTTTGTAGTTCTGCTCTTCGATTTTCGAGGCGTCGGCAAGAGTGAAGGAAAGTCTGATTATGGGGTCAAAGAGCAGAGTGACGTTAAATGCGCCCTCAACTATCTTGCTTCAAGATCAGATGTGACCGCAAATAGAATATACGTTGTTGGACACAGCCTAGGCGGCGCGGTGTCGCTTTACGCGTTGCAGAATGAGACACGAGTCAAAGGTCTGGTTTTGTGGTCAGTTCCCAAGAACCACGACTACAATGTCAGAAAGTTCATCAGAAATAAAAGGGGGAGACGGGGCCTTTACGGATTCCTTATCCTTTCCCGAATTGACAAGCTCTTCAACGTTTCGAAACTTTTCAAGTTGGAAGTGTATGGAATAGACCTTCGTCCTAGATACGTCAGAGACAAACTCATGAAGCTAAATGAATGCGAAGCCGCCTCAAAACTTGAGGAAATCCCTCTTCTTGTAGTAAACGGCGAAAACGACAAAATCGTAGGCGTCGACGAAGCCCAAGAAGTCTACAACTCTGCAAATG
>JBGOYH010000077.1:0-9329 GCA_041479575.1 Bathyarchaeia archaeon | reverse complement strand
AGTCAGGATATATATCTCACTTATGAATTTGAAATATAAATTCAAGAATAATGACGCAAAGCCTATGCGATTTTCAAACCAATTCCGTGCAGATTGAACGCAATGTCGAGTTCTCTTTATTCCATTATGCTTTGTGATTTCCCAAAACTTCGCGCGCGCCAAGTTTCCAGTTCTCTTCGCATTGGCATATCCTCTTCTTAACTATTTGGTTTTCTTCGATGATTTTTTGGGAATGAGAACCAGAAAACCCACACCAGGCATCCTAATTGCAGCAACTGCAATATGAAAGCTGGCACATAACATTGCAAACATCCAAACGCCCCCGCTAAGAGGATTGTTGATTAGAGCTGCATGGGTTCAGCCTGTAACCAAATTAGCACGCCCTAGAATCTAGACATACTAGAGTTCAGTGCATGACACTCTGCAAGGACACAAATGCCGCCAAAGTTCTCGTATAGGTTTTGGGAATAACCTTTAATTGGCACTCGAGAACGCTAGTACCTTAGAACATAGGTTCGGGTTAGTACATATTGTAAATCCGTACACCCCGAAAACAATCAGCATCACCGAAGGGAGAAGGCAGAAGAGATGCGAAACTACTACTCAGTACTTTTGATAATACTAATGAGTCTACCAACTCTCTTGTTGGCCAACATTCCCGTCTCAGGCAACGCCACCTCCCAACCACAACAGCTCTCACAGCCAGACTTGACGTCAAGAACCTCAGAAGTAATAAACACAGACGGAAACCTTTCACTCAGCCCAGAGCAAAACAAGATCTACTGGAACCCACACTCAGTAGGGCTCACAGACGCCTCAAACTGGAAAATCACCTTCACCAACGAAACAGAAATGCACCTACAAACAACAGCAAGCGAATCTGGACACATCGCAACCGGAGCATGGTGGACAACTGCCTTCAAAACAAGACAGAAGCTTCCACTGTACACCTCAAAACCAGTACAGATCGTGGCAAGTCTCCGAATCAACATACTCAACGCAGACTGTAGCGGAGGCAACGAATGGCTGCGCATAGCACTAGTCTGCGCCACACAACGAGCCGACGGCTCAGTGGTATACACGGAAATGGACCTATGGGACAGCCCACCCGCACTTGCCAGCCCATCGGGCAACATCAACCTAGGCGGCAACACAGTCTACAAAGGCGGAGACGTAGTCGAATACAAGATCGATCAAGCACCCGAAAACGAATGGAGAAGCCACACGTTAAACCTAACTTACCACATCAACAACGCATGGCAGCTCAAACCAGGCGACATGCTTGAAAGCGTCTATTTTGTGGTCGAAGCAGCAGGTGCAGTCACCGCTACCGTGAAAGCTGACGACCTGTGGATAGCACGGCTAGACTGAAAAGGCGCGCTAGAAAACGGTTCAGAAGCAAACAGGCTTTTGGCGGCAAAAAAAGCCCAGTTCACGATCTCCAAAGCTTTCAGCTTCGTTTTACCCTCTTTACGATTCACAAAAGTGATAGGCACCTCTTTAACGGCAAGCCGATGCTTCCTGGCAATGAACAAAGCCTCAACCACCCACTCGAAACCCTTCTGACCTGCAGAACTCACAATTGCTTCAGCACACTTCCTCGAGTAAACCCTGAAATTACCAGTACAATCGTGAACCGATGTTCTCAGCAACATCCTGCAAATGATGTTGGCAACACAGCTGACCAATCTTCTCCCAATACCCCAACCGACCACTCTCCCATCTCTCACATACCGACTTCCTTGCACAATATCAGCCTGCTGACCTGCACGAAGAAGATTCGGGATCTCATGTGGACTGTGAGACAAATCAGCGTCCAACGTCACAATCCTCTCCACATCTTCCATCGCAAGAGCAGCCCTGAGACCCTCTTGAATGGCTGAACCCAAACCAGACTTCTCAACTCTAGACCTGACAACAATATTTCCGTACAATTCATTCAACTTTTCAGCCACTCTCGCCGTGTCATCAGGGCTGCTATCGTCAACAACTATCAGTTGAAAACTCCGACCGTGAAGAGCTTTCTCTATTTGCGCGGTGAGTCTTGGAAGGTTTTTCGCCTCGTTATACGTCGGCACGACCACACACAGTTTGCTCATCCTAAACCCTCTCAAGTAAACTTTGTTGATTTGATCACAGGCCACACGCCGTAACGACGGCTGAGAAGACGATCAAACATAGACAGCGAATATATGATCGCTTCAACAAGCATCGCACCAGCCAGATAACCAGCAGTCTTAGGCTGCTCAGTCACCTCTTCAGCAAGAACCTGCAAAGCCACACCCGGCCTCGACAAAACCACAGTGTCCAACACCGTCGGGTACTCGCCAGTGATTCTCTTCGTCTGAAAATGCCCGTAAAGCCACCTTCTCCTCTGATTGATGTAGTCCACGACGTTGGAAGGCATAAGGTTGTAACAGATGGCCTCTGAAGCAAACTTGATATGACCCTTCCTCTTGGCCGCAATGGCAATGTAAGAATCGTCCGCGGCAGATTCGCACGGAATATTTGTCTTCACATCGCTTCTTATCGCCATGAACTCACCACTGCAATGAGCCATCTCGCCTCTGTCATTGAGCTTCGCCATCAGCCTTGCCCACAGTCTGTAAGTCATATTCGCCAAGTAGCCTGAAAAACCCTTAGGAACTTTCCAAGGATTCTGCATCGGGCGACCGCTCACGGCAGACACATCGCAGTCTCTAAACGGAATGAGCAGATTGAACAACGCGTTCTCGGCAGGAAGAACATCCGCTGGAACCAGAGCAATGTAATCACCAGACGAAACCTCAAACGCTTTGTTCAATGCCGTTGCTTTGCCTGACCTTTCCTGCTCCGAAATCAACGTGACTTTCGGATTTGTTTCCGCCTGCTCTTTCACAACCTTTTCCGTTCTGTCCGTGCACCCTGACGCAACGACTATGATTTCGCGATCGACAACCTCAGGAGGAACATCTTGCTGCATCAAGTTTTCTAGAAGAGGACCTATCGATTTCTCCTCATTGTAGGCACAAACAACTATACTCAACTTCAACTGCACACAACACTCTCCAATGTTTTTCCAAGTTCAGAAACCACTCTGTCGCAAGAGCAGTTTTCCCGAACAAACCTTGAACCCTCGAGGGCGACTTCATCCATATACTCTGATCTTCTCAACAGCCCATGCAATTCGGCAGCCGCCTTTTCGGTGTCATTCGATAACAAGAAGCCATAGGTTCCTTGCAAAGGCGTATCCCGCGACGCTTTGAAAGCAACCACAGGCGTCCCACACGCCAAACTTTCCTGTATCGAACCGTCAAACCAGCCGTCCACATCATAGATCTGAATGGGAGAGAAACTCAATGTGGAAGCTTGGTAGTACTTTGGCAGTTCGTTATTGGGAACATAGCCGTGGAACACCACGTGATCAGAAATCCCTAAGCTTTGAACCAGCTCGCGGCTGCGCAGAAGCCCAGGACCGTCTCCAACAATGTCCAAGTCTACGTCCTTTGAAAGACGCAGAAGCCTCTTCAGGATTCGAATCAGCAGAAACGGAGATTTTTCACCATGAGCCGTTTCTGGACTTGGAATTCTTCCCACATAAAGCAATCGGTTCGTTGTGAAGCGTCTTTGTGGCTTGAAGATTTCAGGATCGACGCCTGGAATAGGCAGCTTGGTGGCCTTGTCTGCAACGCCTAGTTTCTGGTATATGTCTTTCTCTGGTTCGTAACTGTACAGTATTCTATCGGCGTTCTTGAGTGCCAAGAGACAAGGCAGATAAAGCCATTTGTGTATCGATCGGTTGTCGTATCCGTGGAGTTGTGCAATCAAGGGTCGCTTAAGCTTCTTCTTTGTGAAGGCGGCAATATAAGGAAACGAAAACAGATAATAGTTGTGGAAATGCACCAAATCTGGCGCGTCAAACGCCATTTCTCGCATTATATACTCTGGGTTGTGATCGTTGCCGAATCGGAGAAACGGTGGAAAGCGGAATTTGACTGGAAATATCTTGACGGTGCCCGCACAATCAAGCTGGTAAGTTTGTCTGGAATTGATTTGCTGGTGGAAAGTGTAGAGCAATGGATCTGAACCTTTCTGTTTGTAAAAGCGCAGGTACTGGAGTGAGAAGTGGTGGCGGACAAGTTTGTCTCTAGGCGTCCAACCGCTGAAGCGTTCGTCGTGTAAAAGCATTGTCAGGACTTTCATTTACCACCACCTCAACTTTTTCACTGCATAATGCCAGCACATTGCAAGCCAGGTGAACGTCAATCCCGTCATCAATAACAATCGAGTCCATCCAAGCGGGCCATCAGCGAAGGAGCTGGCTGCATTGAGCGTCCAAGGAAGCGGGAGCCAGAAGAAAGAAACCATAGGAACATGGACAAGCACGAAGATAAACAGAAGCAGCCACAGCAGCTGGATTTTGTCCAGTTGTTGCGGATGTTGCACAAAAACGCTTAGAGTGAAGAAAGCGAAAAGGAAGACGAGGTTCTGTTCGGAAACCCAGACCCGCGTAGTGAACAATGTCAACATCAAAAGCAGTGACCATTGAACAGTCCATGCGAAGTCTTTGCTGGCCCCAAACGCCTGAACCTTGGCACCCATCTGTGCACGAAATAGGAGTACGTAGACAGCAATGCACGCAGGTATCCAAAGGTAGATCAAGATCCATGGAGGCTGGACACTGCCACCTGACAGAGTGCTCAACAGAGTAAAAGCATTGAACGGGCTAGCGGCTCCGTAAGGAAATGACGCCAGACTATAGTATGAAGGGTTAGACGTTGACACGTGATAGGCCAAGGCATTGTAGAGGTTGGAAAGTGGCCAACTAAAGACGATCATCGGAAGAACAGTCAAGACACCTGTAATGGCAACTGTGGAGACAAAGAAGAGAACTGCAGGCCTTATTCGTCGCGTGAACTTATAGATAAGTAGGGCGTACAGCGGAGCCAGAACAAGAGGAAAAACCTTCAGGACAGAAGACAATGCCAAAAAAAACGACGGCAGTTTCCAATTTTGTTGCAGAGTGTAAGCAGACAGCACCGCGAAAAGAAGAGCGACAACGTCAAACATGCCCCATATAGTGCCCACTGCAAGCACGAAAGGACAGAAGATGAACAGGAGATAGGTCGCGGTGGCAATTCTCTCATTTGTTTGGCTCTTCAGAATGTTGTAGACCACAACTGCGAGCGCTAGTTCTCCCAGTATTATCGGTATCTTCAACGCAAGAACGTACGCGTATAGGTTGTTGGGAACGACGGTCGAAGAAAGAACATACATTAAACCGCATATCAAACCCCACAGCGGCGGATAGCCTATGCCTAATGACGTCCCATAAAGATGCGGATGAGGAGTCGAAACGAAAAAGTCTTGGATGGCATATTGACCGTAGGGGGTTATTCCTCGAGACACTGCGACACCGACTGTCATGAATATCCTCATGTCAAATGGGTGGCTCAGGAAGGGTGCCAAGAACAGTCGAAGCAGCAGTCCTGCCACCAAGTAGCCTTTCTTTGGAATGGTTATTGCTAAGTGATTCATTTGAAACATGCGGGTCAAGCCGTAAGTCTGGTCTGTTCATTAGCGTCTTCCTTTCAGAAACGTATTAAGTATTATGTATTGAGAATAACGATACAATCTAACAACGTATCCAACAGCACAGATCGACAATTCTCAACCAGAACTAACCGTAACATTCACTCCGAAACTCGTGATACCAGAAATACTCGAATTCACGGTCATCATCAATATAAGCGGTACAACTTGACCAGGCGGAACAGCCGTTCCAGAATAGTTCCAATCCACACTTAGATAGCTAGAAGCCAGCGTGGGAATCCAGCCAGAAACGTTCAGGGCCAAAACGGTGTTGCTTTCACCTTCATTTCGAACGTACACCGTCACGTTTTCAACGTCGCCTGGAGAAAGCGTTCCCCAGTCAATAGAATTAACAGGGCTTCTGCAGCTGGAATCCCAGAAAACGTCGATACTCTTCCCAACTCCAACAATCTCTGGTACACTCATCGTGTCCAAATATCCATCTCCGTTTGCATCCGCGTACTTCACTATTATAGACTGACCGAAAAGGCTCCAACCCTTATAGGTGGCAAGTAACCTTGATGCCGCATTGGTCCCAGGACCACCCAGCCCAGCAGCAATGACCACCCACCACCCATGATCTGTATCATAATAAAGTGTCACGAATCCATAGTCTGCGCTGACCCTGCCCTGACCATCGTATTCGATCGCATAGTAGTGCCCCGTAGAGGCGACGTAAATGTAGTCAGTTCCGTTAGAGAACTTGTCAAAGTAAACAGGCAAGACCCTGAAACCGCTCCCGTTCCTTAAATTGTTGTAGTACCAAGTGATCTGGTTGACACCTGGACCACCGATAAGCAACAAGTTATTCGTCAAGGAAGATAATGTCAACTGTCCCGTGCTAAAGTTGTAATATGAAATGTAGTCGTCCAACGTTGCATCCAATGATCCTCCAGTGGCATCCATCCCGAACTGAGCTCCAACCATTACGCCTCCCATAACGTCCATGGTGTGACAACCACCACACGGACCATGACCAACACTCGAAGCAACAACAGCCGTGGAATTGAGCAAGCCGCCAGCAGAAACAAACGGATGAGAAAGATCCTTGAAAGTGTAGATTCCCGGACCAGGATTATCTGAAAGGACAGTCAAAGTCGTCTGTGAAGCAACGACTACAAAAAGAACGAAACAGACCACTGCCAGCAAACGTCTCTTCGTCAACTTATCCTTCAAAACCTTCAGTTTCGGCACCAACGCAGCTAAAAACACTCCGATTGACAAAGGCGCGAATACGTTGAAGTAGCCTATCGTTCCCGATACTTGCTCCACAACCGCAAGTTGATCTAAGAACCCGTCGCCGTTCGAATCACGGTACCTCACAATGGCCGCACATCCGGTAAGCCCCCAAGAATCATACGAAGAGACTATCTTGCAGGCTGCCCACGTGCCAGCTCCACCGAGCCCAGCGAGGATTAATACGTAGCGACCATGATCATTGAAAACTTCAACGAGACCGTAATCGGCGCTAATTCTACCTTGACTATCGTACTGAATGGCATAGTAGTGATTGGTCGGAACGACATAGATGTTGTCCGTGCCATTCCCAAATTTACTGAAGTACGCCGGCAGAACCCTGCTATTGTTTGGATACTTCAGACCGTTGTAGTACCAAGTGACCTGGTTGACACCTGGACCACCGATCACGACCAAGTTTGACGTAAGGTCCTGGAGTTGAACCTTCGCAGTGGTGAAATTGTAGGATGAAACGGAGTCGTCCATTATCGACTCCATCGTGCCGTTCCCACTCTTAAGACCGAATTCTGCCGCGACCATTATGGCACCCATAACGTCCATAGTGTGACAACCACCACACGGACCATGACCAACACTCGAAGCAACGACTGTCGACGAGTTCATCACCTTGTTTTGAGAGACAAAAGGCGTTGGGAGATTGCCGAGGCCTAGGTTCGCTGCATAGGCATCCTGCGCCATTCTAGAGAACACGAGACCAGTCAAAGCAATGACAGTCAGAAGAATCACTATGGATGTCCTCTTCGACGAATGGAATCTTCCCTGTGCACCCTGCATTGGCAAGTGTTGTTCTCCTAGTCCCTTGATAAGGTGGTCTTTATATTCCTCAGAGAGGAAGTATCTGATATCTTAATAAACCTTATTTCTCAACAGTTCAGCGCAAATACACATATACAAAAACCGCATCCACCATTCTTCCAGACAATAATAAACCAAATTACTGAGATACACTCAATAGAAAACCGGAGATCACAAAAACATGAGACCATCAAAAAACACGTCTAATAATCTTCCGCGAAAGAAAAATGAATGCTTATGGTTCGACACGTTAACCATGAAAGAAGCCGAAAAGGCCGCCAAAAAAGGCAAAGTCGTGATACTTCCTGTTGGAAGCGTAGAAGAACATGGCGAACACCTGCCTCTATGCACTGACAGCATTCAGCCTGAATATGTCGCAGTAGAAGTAGCCGAGAAAACAGGATGTTTGATTGCGCCACCCTTGAGATATGGTGTCTGCAATTCTACGCGCAACTTTCCCGGAACGATATCAATAGGCTTTGACGCACTGCACAGAATCACCAAAGACGTACTTGAGGAGTTCATTCGCAACGGGTTCAGAAGAATCCTCGTGATGAGCGGGCACGCAGGTCAATCTCACATGGCCGCGCTGAGACTTGCAGCCCAAGAAGTCATCTGGAATCATGAAAAAGAAGGCCCAGAGAATAGACCTAGAATAATGGTTTGCTCTGACTACGATTTTGCCTACGAGTTGAAGGGCAAATACTTCAGCGAAAAAGACGGCCACGCAGGAACAATTGAAACTTCAAGAGTAATGGCCATACGACCTGATCTAGTGAAAATGAAGGGGAAAAGCAGTTTTCCAGAACCACCGAGATTCGAAATACTCGCCCACCCTGAAGATTCCTTCCCAAGCGGTGTCATAGGCGATCCAATGGTGGCATCGCGTGAAAAAGGACAATTGATAAACGATTACGTGATAGAAAACGTTGTAAAACTTGTGAAGGACCTGATGCTGTAGGGCTTCTGTAACTCACCACAGAATGATATCAGAGTTAGGATTTCTTTGTCTTCTCTTTGCTCGATTCTTGGAACAGTTTCTTCACAGCCGTGAGCCTTGCTTTCTGTGCCAACACGTCACTCGTGACCAGTTCCAAGGCTTCTTCAGGGCACCATTTGACACATTGCGGTTCCCCTTTTTCCTTGCATAAATCGCACACATAGACAACTTTCTTCTCCGGATGCAGCATGATTGCACCGTAATCACACGCTTCGATGCACCATCCACAGCCGTTGCATTTGTCCTTGTCAACAGATATCAGTCCAGTTTCCTCAGACTGGGTCAATGCGTCTCGTGGGCATGCTGCCACGCACGCTGGGGTTTCGCAAAGTCGGCATGTAACTGCCATGTTTATCAGTTGGTCTATTCTGACAACCCGAATCCGTGATTTCAACGGGTTAAAGGCTTTGTCGTTCGTCATTGAGCAGATGTATTCACATACTTGGCATCCTACGCATTTGTCGGGGTCTGCTGAAACGAACTTTCTGTCATGAATCTTTACCATGCTTTTTTCCTCTCCTTATTTGTGAATCATCGGGATCAGGTCTTCCATCCCGAGTTCCTTGAGTTTCTGGTCAGTAGGTATTCCTTCCTTTGTCCAACCACGGGCTTCATAATAGTCATCAAGCAGCAGGTCTAGTTCTTCTTGAGTGAAAACTGCTCCTTTTGATGGACCTTCATCAGGGATCGGAAGGTGCATCACCTT
>JBGOYH010000076.1:0-9403 GCA_041479575.1 Bathyarchaeia archaeon | reverse complement strand
TTCTTGAAGGAAGTTGAAATTGTTAGAATAGACCTTACCAAAAGAGAATCACGCCATATCAAAGACTGTGTGGCGCAAGAAAAGCCTCTAAACCTATTCATAAATCGATCTTTCTATGCGATAATTTTCTGTTCTCCTTCAAACTTGGAAGAACTGGCAGTAGGGCATCTCGCTTCTGAAGGAATCGTGAAATCCATAACTGAGATTGAGGAAATAGAAGCCAAAGACGACGTTTGCCTGGTGAGGCTCGTATCAAGCGTGGATGCTGAGAAGAAACTGAGATTCTCAAGACACTTTGGAAGAGTAATCCTTTCTGCATGCGGAATGCAAGGACCCTATAAGCCAACACGTAGACTGACAAAAATAAAGTCAACCCTGAAAATCCAGGCCAGAATGATACTGGATTGCGTCAACAAACTGAATTCGGCGTCTGTCTTTCGAAAAACCGGTGGAGTACACGCTGCCGCCATTTTTCGAGATGATGGAACTACCGTAGCTTTCGCTGAAGATGTTGGACGTCACAATGCCGTGGACAAAGCCATAGGCATGGCGATCATGAACAAGGCCGATCTCGGGAAGTGCTTCCTTGCTTCAACAGGGAGATTGACGGGCGACATGGTCATGAAATCAGCAACAGTAGGTTTGCCCATAGTGGCTTCAATTGCCGCTGCAATAGATTCAGGCATCATCATTGCCAAGAAAGCCAACGTGACTCTAGCGGGTTTCGTCCGAGGAAATCGGATGAACGTCTACAGTTGCCCAGAAAGGATCCTCTCGTAAGGGTCCTCTCCGGCCCTCGGAAAGGAGGTTGCTTTTCCACCTCTAACAAGTATGCGTCTCGGACTTTCCGTGAAGACTCCCAACACGCTGGCACTTATTCCATTTCGCCTCAGCTTTCTTACCACAGCATCCTTGGATTCAGGTCTGATGGCTGCCAAGACTGTGCCAGTTGAAGACATGGACAGCAGTTGTGTATCTGATAATCGGAAATGTTCCTTTAACTCGTGGGATTCTGGTGCGATTGGAATTCTATCAAAATCTATATGAAAACCCAGTCCCGAAGCCTCAGCCATCTCGTTCAACGCCGCCACCAGTCCTCCTTCAGTAGCGTCATGCATAGCGTGGACCGCATCGCTTTTGCTCATCAACGACGCGTCCTTGACGCAGCTCTGCATGGTGACAAGTTTCTTGAGTTCTTCTGTCCTTTCGACACCTAACATCCTTTTTGCCTCAGCTTCACGAGTCAAGCAGAGATTAACAGCAATTTCGAGTCCAATATTCTTAGTACACACAATACAGTCTTCTGCTTTAGCGCCTCCAGGAGTTATTAATCGGCTTTTTTCAATTACTCCATAAGCCGTACAAACGCCGATAAGCGTTGATAAGCCTTGGTAGGTTCCTGTGTGTCCAGTCACAATACTCAATTCAATTTCATCAGCGGCTTTGCACGCTTGGTTCATGACCTTATAAAAGGTTCTGGGGGCAGTTGCTGGAGGGCCGAGTAGATTTATGGTGCAGTATTGTGGTTTTGCACCGAACAACGCTACATCAGAGGCTGCATAATGTATCAGGAACCAACCGAACCATTTCTTGGGCACTCCAATGCATGGGTCAGTTGAAACAACCAGACACTTGTCATCGATCAAGTGCACGCCCGAATCAAATCCAGGCAGAGGAGGAACTATGACCATTGGATCTTTCTTAATGCAGCTTAACAGCTTCTTCAGATGTTGGCTTGAAAGCTTTCCCATGTCTGCATCACCCTCAACATTTCTTTAGAGGTCCTATGCATTTCGTTTTCCAACCGAAGGATTTGAAGTGTGTTTTCAAGCAGGGAAAAGATTTGTCCCGCACATCGAAAGAGATTGTCTCTCTTGGATCCTTCCTAGAGAAACTGCATGGCAAAGACTGTTCTTTCAGTACTTGGAGATCCATGACGTTCCACGGACCAGACTCAATTCCACACTAATGAACTCGTCAAATCCTTTAATCCCTGTTTCTAACTCTGAATTGATTTCCTCAGCCGCGGATACACGTTAAAGTCTAACAGTCTCTTCTTTGAAAGCAAGTAGATTATAACTGCGCTTACAACGAACTCTGGAAGAAGATAACTGCCGTTATAGGCTATGGAATACGTTACGGGATCCAATCCCCAGCCCTTTGCGTACATGGAAAAGAAGAAGACGCCCGAGACGAAGTGCGAAATGAAACGTCCAAGCATGCCAACACCAACCCCTATCACTGGTCGCTTTCTAAAGATGCCAGCCAATCCAAGTGCTCCGAAGGCTATTGGATAGTCTAACAATACTTGCGCTGGATAATACAGGTATGGTTCAATCATCATTACGACAAGCCCTAGAACGATGCCAGCATATGTTCCAACAACAGGGCCTCTGCGCAAGGAAAGCCAGAGCACAGGCACCATTCCGGCAAGAGTAACCGAACCACCATAGGGCAACTGATACAATTTAATGCTGTTCAATGCTGCAGATAAAGCTATAAAAACAATTGCTTCAGCAAGTAATTGAGTTGCAGATTCACTTTCTGAGCTTCTCTTCATGGTTTTTCCTCCGCCAGTATTACCTGGGTCAGGTTCCATGGGTCGACGGTATTCTACCGTCCTCTCAGCCGGGTCATGTCCCAGCTCCCCTTAAACCTATTAGGGGTAATTGTTATCTATGCGTATATTTACTTTTCCTAGGCATAGCCTAAAACTTACCTCAGGATGCTGTTGACAATCATGAAGCAACTGCCCAAGAAAATGGACATTCTGGAGACCGAGAAGAAATGGCAGACTGAATGGGAGAAGAATGGTACTTACCACTTTGACTGGAAGGACGGCAAAAGGCCCCCATTCAGCATTGATACACCTCCGCCGTATCCGTCTGGCGAGTTCCACATGGGAACCGTTCTTAACTGGACATACTTCGACATTGTCGCACGATACAAACGGATGAGAGGCTACAACGTCCATTTTCCACAAGGCTGGGACTGCCATGGACTGCCCGTAGAAGTAGAGGTAGAAAAAAAGAACAGAATAAAGAAGACAGACATCCCTCCTGACAAGTTCAGAAAGCTCTGTGAAGAACTCGTTAACCAATACATAGTCGCCATGAAAGATTCAATGACTCGTCTGGGATACTCAATGGATTGGACGACAGAGTACAAAACAATGGACCCTGATTATTGGAGACGCACTCAACTCTCATTCATTCTTCTTTACAATAAAGGATTCATCTACCGTGGAACGCATCCTGTGAACTGGTGCCCAAGATGCGAAACCGCCATAGCCGATGCTGAAGTCCAGTATGAAGACAGAAATACTGAATTGCACCACATCAAGTTCGAACTTGAAGATGGCGGTTTTCTCGAGATAGCTACCACTAGGCCTGAATTGATACCGGCTTGCGTGACTGTGGTCATTCACCCTGACGATGAGCGTTACAAGAAGTACGCGGGTAAGAAAGTCAAGATACCCACAACAGACAGAACGGTTGAAATCGTAACCGATGAAATGGTGGATCCAAATTTCGGGACAGGCGTTGTCATGATCTGTACATACGGAGACAAAGCAGACGTAAAAACCGTTGTGAAACATCATTCGGCCGTGATAATGTGTATAGATGAGAAGGGCAGAATGACAAAAAACGCCGGCAAGTACGTGGGCATGCAGACAGGCGAGGCAAAAAAAGCCATCATTGGAGACTTGAAGAGTGAAGGCCTCCTGGGACACAAAGAGGGATTGAAACAGGAAGTAAGCATTTGCTGGAGATGCAAAACACCGATAGAGATACTTGAACGAGAACAGTGGTTCATGAAAACACGCATCCTCACCGACAAAGTGGAGAAAAACGCTCTGGAAATCACCTGGTACCCAGACTACATGAAATATCGGTTAATCGACTGGGCGAAATCCCTTGAATGGGACTGGGTAATATCGCGGCAAAGAGTGTTTGCAACTCCGATACCGATTTGGTATTGCAAGAAATGCGGTGAAATAATTCTTGCCGAGCCGACTTGGGTACCAATAGATCCCCGTATAGAACAACCAAGAATTGACAAGTGTCCAAAATGCGGAGGCAAAGAGTTTAGGCCCGAACGAGACGTGCTAGATACATGGTTTGATTCATCCATAACGTGTGCAGTGCATGCTGGGTGGCCTGACAAGAAAGACTGGAAAAGACTTTTTCCAGCCAGCATGCACGCTTCAGGTGTTGACATCATCCGCACATGGGCCTACTATTTGATGGTCAGACACCTAGCCCTGTTCGATGAAAAGCCGTACAAGAGTTGTCTGATCAACGGCATGGTTCTTGGAACAGATGGCCGTGAAATGCACAAGTCCTTGGGCAATTATGTTGGATCACAGGAAGTCTTGGACAAGTATGGAGCAGATGCGATAAGACAGTGGGCTGCTGGCGGCGGAGCCACTGGATCGGACATTCCGTTCAGATGGCCAGACGCTGAATATGGGTGGCGCTTTCTTATCAAACTTTGGAACGCATCAAGCTTCGTGAGCAATTTGCTCAAAGATTATGCGACTGAAGAGAAAACCAAGCACGCCCTTCAACCTCTAGACAGATGGATACTGAGCAAGTCGGAGAAACTAACTGAGAAAGTGACGGATGCTTTGGAAAAGTGCCAGTTTAATACGGCTTTGGAAGAAACGCGCAACTTCACTTGGCACATTTTTTGCGACTGCTATCTAGAGGCTGTGAAAGACAGGCTCTACAGACCAGAGATCTACGGAGAAGAAAAGAAAAAAGCCGCGCAACAGACATTGTACATCGTCCTGAACAGGCTCCTGCTTCTTCTGGCGCCAATAGTACCGCATATCACAGAAGAAATCTACCAAATACTGTACGCGGAAGAAAAACACGGCAGTATCCATCGTTCTGCATGGCCACATATCAGCAAAAAGTACATGGATGAAGAAGCCGAGAAACACGGAGATCTAATAATGGCTTTGATTAGTGAGATCCGAAGAGAAAAAGCCGAGAAACATCTTCCATTGAATGCCTTAATCAAGAAGCTTGCAATCTGCGCTGAAGATGAGGACACGGCGAAAAGAGTGGTTGAAGGCAAAGAGGACATATGCGGCACCTGCAAGATTGATGACTTTCAGGTTTCAACAGGCAAGGGAAACGGTAGAGAAGTCAAACCATACAACCTCAGTTTCACTGCAACCTACCAGTGATATTGGGAAGCGGTGAATAGTGAAAAAAGTCGGAATCATAGGGTGCGGCGCTATTGGTTCCCTAATAGCAAAAGCCGTTGAAGATGGAATCGTAAAATGTGATGAGCTGGTTCTCTACGACTACAGCCCCGAGAAGGCTGACACTCTTCAGAAGTCACTGCGAGTCAAAACCACGACCGTAAGAAGCGTTGAAGAAATGATCGCACTCGGACCAGCAATTATCGTTGAAGCAGCTTCACAACAAGCCGTCAAAGAATACTTGCACAGGATTTTGGCAGAAAACATTGAACTTATAGTCATGAGCGTAGGCGCCCTTCTAGATATGCGGGTGGATAACCGCAAGATTCACTCTCCATCAGGAGCAATCGGCGGGGTTGATGCCATAGCCAGCGCTGCACTTGCCGGGATTGATGAGGTGACACTGACGACGAGGAAGAATCCTCAAGCGTTGAAGACAGAGAAACGAGGAGAGACCATCGTATTTGATGGGGATGCTGAAATGGCTGTCAGGCTTTTTCCTAAAGAAATGAACGTCGCAGCAACTCTGGCGTTGGCAGTATATCCCGAGAAAGTGAAGGTGAAGATAATATCAGACCCTAAAGTAACTAGGAACGTTCATGAAATCAAGGTCGCCTGGAAACATGGAGACATGCTTTTAAGATTTGAAAACGACCCCCACCCAGACAACCCGGGAACAAGCGCACTTGCAGCGTGGTCTGCAATAAAGTTACTAAAAGATCTACTGGAAAAGACCATTTAGTTTCAAGGTTTCAGTCCAGTGCCCACGTCTACCCAGAGTTTTTCACCTATCTTTCGGTAACTAATCTTCTCGTAAACTCTGATCGCTGCATAGTTATCCGACCTGACGAATAACGCTGCTATTTCAGCCTTCTTCAACGCTTCTTGCGTAACGGCGGATGTGGCTAGTAACGCGTATCCTTTGTTTCTATGCGCCGGGTCGGTGTACACTCCGCCAATCATCCATATTTGGGGCGTTTGAATGAAGGAACCAGCGTAAGAGACCAATTCATCTTCCTTGAACACTCCATAAATGGGCATTTTGGTTATCCAATCAACGTATCTCTTCAAGTTTCTCTTTGGGCGATCCTTTCTGTTGAGAACAAGCTTTGCAAACATTGCTGCATCTTTCTTAGTGCGGAGGCGCCTTACAAGTTTTGAACTGATAAATTTCACGTTTTCTTTTCTTGCTAGCATCCAATTTTCAATGTAGCTCTTTGCGTGCGGAAATTTTTTCTTCACGACTGGCAAGAGGTTTGATGAGGTGTAAAAGACAAAGTGGCTTTTAGGTGCATAGGCAATGAGCGCTTCAGCGATTTTTTCTCCACATTCAAGAATTACGCTGGGAACATCAGTCGCTGTGTAGAGCAGAATGTATCCCCGTAGATCGCTGTTTTCGAAGGCTGCATGGATTGTTGTGTGTTCAGGGTCATGTTGAATGTCGTAGAAGGCGAATACATGCTTGATTACATCGGATTCGACTTGTTTTATGAAACGCTCTTTGTTGCTTTCGCGGACCTTTTCAACTGTGACCATTTGATTCTCAGCACACGGTTTTTGATCTTAGACTCCTAGTCCTCTATTTTCTCAATTTCTTCGATTAGAGCGTCAACTTCTTCTTCCGTGTTGTAGAAGTGCGGCGAAACTCTTACTCCGTTGGCCCTGGCCGAAACAACTATGCCCTTTCTGCTCAGTTTCTCGGTCACTTGTTGCGGTTCGTCTACTTTGAAGTTCACTATTCCTGAGCGGCATTGCTTTTCTTCAGGCGTTTGAATTTCAAGCCCCAAATCCTTAATGGACACTATCAGATGATCTGTAAGCTTCATGATTCTTTTCTTGACGTTTTCGGTTCCATAGCTCAGCAGGATTTTCATGGCTTCTCGTGCGCCCACGTGGCTGATTTCGCATGGTGACCCTACCTCAAAACGGCTTGCCGTCTTCGAGAGGTCCATGTTCCAGATGTCGTAGAAATCAGGCGTCTCAAACATCCCTTGGTTAACACTTGCCCATCCAACAAAAGGGGGTTCAAATTTTTCGATGAGCTCGTCCTTCACGTAAAGGTAGGCTGCTCCTGGCGGGCTTAACAACCATTTGTAGCATGAAGCTGCAAGAAAGTCTACGTCATCTCTGCGTACGTCTATCGGCATGGTCCCGACTGATTGTATTGCGTCAACAACCAAGTACGCGCCGTGTTCGTGAACGATTTCACTTAACACGCGAAGGTTGTGGCGGAATCCGTTGGCATATTCAACGTGGCTTATTGCGACTGCAACAGTCTTGTCGTCAACAGCTTTCTCCATGTCGTCTAAAGCTATCTTTCCGGCGACATTCTTAACGTAATGTACTTTCACCCCGAGACTTTTTCGCAACCAGGGAAAAACGACTGAAGGATACTCCAAGTCGGTTGTAACGACTTTTGAGCCTCGTGGGTAATGAAGCACGTTTGCAGCGATGTTCATGCCTTCAGACGTATTTCCAATCACGGCTATCTCTTCGGGTCTAGCGCCGATGAGTTCTGCAAAGCATGATTTCCCCCAGTCTTCACATTGAATCGAGGTTGTCCCGAGCTTTGAGTATTCATCTGCATACTTGCGCACTGCATCTGCGACAGGTTTGGGAAGGGGCGACTGTGCGGCATGGTTCAAGAATACTTTTTTCTTAGTAACTGGAAATTGCTCCCGGATTTTCTGCATGTCATCCATGTGCAGGCCGTCCATGCCTTGTAGGTGAAATTACAGTAATAGCGTCTGACTATTAAAGCGTCAAGGTCTACGTTGGTCAGTAGACACCTAAAATTGTGAACCCGTCGAAGCAAGCCCAGTGTCTTCTGAGTAGCTTTTTCAGTTCGTCGATGGTGTTTTCGACTGCTCTGCGACAATCAGGAGATTCATTGGGGGGTGCATAAGGTTCTTTGACATTTATGTTTTTTAGACCAACGACTCCTGCCACAAGCGCATACCAGCAAAGCGGCAGGATTTGTATGTTGTATCCGCTTCCAGGCATCAACACGAGTCTCCCATTGCAGACTTCGTCAGCGGTCTTTCTTATCACGTTTGATATTTCGAAGAATCCGCTGACTGTCAACGCCAAACTTCCAAGCGTATCTGCAAAATGTGGATCACTTCCACCATTTGCAATTATTATCTCGGGTCTGAACTCTTCAGCTAACGGAACAAAAATCTCCTTCAAAGCATGAAGGTAGGTTTCGTCGCCTGTTCCGGGCGGCAACGGTATGTTAACATTGTAACCTTCTCCTTTTCCTTCCCCGATCTGCCAAACGAATCCTGTCTCAGGATAAATAGTCCTTGGGTCTTGGTGCAAGGATATGTATAGTACTGTTGGATCTCTGTAGTAGATGTCGCTTGTACCGTTTCCAAAGTGAACGTCGTAGTCGAGAATCAAAAACCGATGCATATTCCATTCAGTTCTGAGGTACTCAGTTAAGACTGCGATGTCGTTGAATAGGCAGAACCCGCCGCCGTAGTTTTTCCCAGCGTGATGATATCCACCGCCTAAGGCAACTGCTCTTCTTGCGGTGTCTTCCGCAACTGCTTTGCCGCATTGAATTGCGTTGCCACAGATGAATAACGCGCCTTCAAGGATTTCAGGAGAGACTGGTGTTTCAACGTCATATGCCTTGCTTTCTTTTGCCAATTGAAAGATCAAATCGACATATTTTTCGTCATGAACTCTCAACAAGTCATTTCGGGAGGCAGCTTGTGGCTGGAAGAGAACGATTCTTGGGTCATCAAACAAACCTTGGTGCCGAAAGAAATCCATTGCACTGACAAAACGGTCGCCTCTAAACGGATGTCCATGGCCTAGGTCATACTGTTTGAATTTCTCATGGAAGCCTATGGTGGTCTTTTCAGTCAATTGAGACACCTACTCTGTCTAGAGTTAGACTGGCCCTGTATAAAATCTGTAGTAGCCTGTCTGGAGCTTCTGGATAGAAAAAGGGAGGAGGCTGGTAGCAGTTGTTAGGCTTGTTGTTTCTCTTCAGTCTTAGCCTCACTGTCTGTTGCAGTTACTTCTGTGCAGGTTACAGCTTCAACAACTGGCTCTTCATGCGTTTCGCTGCTTTCTTTTTCTTCGACAGGTGCTGTTTCTTCCAAGAACTTGACTTCTGGTTGAGCAGGTTCAGTTTCTTCTGGCTGCTGCTCAGTTTCTTCGTCTAGCGGCAACTCG
>JBGOYH010000075.1:0-9532 GCA_041479575.1 Bathyarchaeia archaeon | reverse complement strand
TTTATGACACCTCCTACGGAAACACCAAGACAATCGCAGAAACCATTGCAGAGACACTGAAAGAGTCAGGAATAGAAGTTGACCTCTTCGACGTGAAGAACGTAAAGAAGCTAAGCGCAAGAGACTACAATTTTCTGGTTCTCGGTTCTCCAACCCGATTTGGCACAATAAGCTTCGCAATCAGAGGTTTCTTACGCAAGGTGAAGACCGAGGAATGGATGAGCAAGCCTTTCGCAGCCTTCGACACTGAAAATCCTGAGAACATTGAGAGAGCGCGTGCTGAGAAGAAAGAATGGAGCGCAGCCGAAAAGATTTCAGAAAAGCTTAGAGGCAAGAAGATGAACGAACTGTTGCCGGTTCTGAAAGCCGTTGTGTTGGGGCAAAAGGGACCGCTTAAAGAAGGCGAAATCGAGCGGACAAAAGATTTTGCAAGGGAACTCGCCATTAAATTGAAGGAAGACACAGTCTGACGCGCGCGCTCAGCACATTACGCCATTTTGAGTGTGTTGCACCACTCAGCGATTTTCTTTTTCGTCTCTTCCTTGTTCTCTAACGGTTTCGGCAAGGCTAACTCGCCGACGAAGGTGGAGTTCGGCATCAACGCTTTGGTCTTCTCGACGGCTTGACCCAAATTTGTATCCGAGAAGAACAACGTCACCTTCTTCCCCGACAAATCATTCTTGTTCAGGTATGTTCTGATTGCTGGCGTTGGACTTCCAGCCCAGATGGGTTGTCCGATGATTATGAGGTCATAGTTAGTTGGAGTTCTTTTTGTTTGGGCAATCTCGGTTTCTTTTGCGCGCATAGCATCCCTGCCAGCTGATATGAAGCTGAGTTTGCCTTGGCGGTTCTTCAAGTCAATGACTTCTTCTATGTCGGCTCCGAGTTCTGCCGCAATGGTTTCGGCGATGAATTTCGCGTTTCCAGTTCGGGTGTAGTAAATTACCAGAGTTTTCATTGTCAGTCCTCAGTTTGTTGGTTACGGGTGGTCTCGGATAAAAGACTTTTTATATACTTTGAAAAGCGCGCGCTTCCTTTTCACAGTATGGTTTGCAGGGGTGTGCCATTGGAAGGGTGAGTGGAACATTAGATTTATTAGTGCCATAGTCGGAGGATGCTAGTTAAAGCGCTCTGGTTTGACGGTAGGCCGAACATGTTAGTGTCAAGTGACCAGAATACATTGATGCAGAGAGAAAAAGGGAGAGTTGCGGGTGATGTCTCCATCAGCCTAGGATTCAACTCCCATCCCCGGCTCCAGGGTCATGTTGCGTTGCCTCCGAATGATGGTCTGATTTTCCTACCCCCTCTAGGTTTTTGTGTATCATGCATATTTGGATCCAAATATGACTGTTTTTTATTTACTTTGACGTTAGAATCCAAGCCAAACGTGCGCGCGCTAGGGCTTTTTTTTGCGAGCACCCACAAAGAAGTGTTCTTTGCAAGCTCATCAAGGAACAGTGTAGAAAAAGGACCTATTCAGGGTCTATTCGCATACAGTGTTATTGTCATGCGATAACTCGCTAGGCACTTCCCGATTTGATAGAAGTAAGTTCCATCAATCTTAATTAACGAGAATTGCTGTTTATTCATTGCTCAGGGGAAGGGAGAATACGAAGAGAGTACTAGCGGTAGCAGCGATGCTTATAGTTGTTTTTTCCATGTTTTCTGTCTTCACGCAGGTGAAGGCTCAAGGTGCAAGTAGTCTTAGCGCGAGTAGTACCCAGTCTTCACCCGAGACTTATCCACTTTCAAATTTCACTGATTTTCAAAATGGAACGACGTTGATGATCGTCGACTTTGGAAATGGGACATTGGATGAGACTTTCGAGACCCTAGTAAACAAAACCGCAACTCTTAACGTTCTGAATGACGCATCGAATCAGTCTATCTCCTTGTTCACTTCTGAACAGGAACATACGAGTTACAAAAACTCAACCCAAACAGCAATGATGGAACAACAACTGCTAATGGGTTTCACATATGAAATCGCTAAATACCGTAGGCAATGGGATTGGAGCACAAACGTGTGGCTTTTGCAGGCCTATGTTGAAGTTGGAATCAATGTAGATATTGAGTTTGGGCTAAGATTGCCTGTAAACATGACAATTGAATACCCTGAACAGATGACAGTAGGTCGCAATTACACGTTTTACGCCACCATTACGCCAATTGACAAACCAAATTTCAATGAAGGATTGTGCGTGTTCAAAGCATATGTGTGGGCAGCAGCTGGAGTCTGGACACCATTTACCGGTTGGGTGACATATTATGCAGAAGAGGGGCCTGACTATGATCTTTCACAGAGTTTTCAAACGCCTCTTGGCCACGCCATAGCGTTTCCAATCAGCCCAATATATGCGAAAGTGTTTGAGGCAGATTGGGTTTGTCCTTTTGATTTTCTCGATATTTATTTGGGAGGTCAACCCGGATTCGGCTCAGACAGAGTTACTGCAGTGGCCAACGTAACAGGAGACGGCCAAGTAGTGGCTGGATCCAACATAACATGGACAGCCCCTGGCCAGCGTCTACCATTCACAGTGCTTGCCAACAACTTGGATCCGACAACTAGTTACGCAAATATCAGCATTTCAAATTTCAGGTACTACTTCACCAACTTCTATATGCGGTTCTGGCTGAAATTCGATTTCAATTCATGGATAGACTGGCTTACAGGGGACGCAGAGATACCTATCTACACTCTAGATCTAAGCTGGCTTATCAGAAACCTCAATGGGTATGTGGGGACGCATCCTGGATATCCCAACAGCGTCAACGTGGATCTATTCGTCAAGAACTATGGTGTTCGAATAATACAGATTAACCCCTCAGTGGCGAGTATAGAAACCACTGAATCAGCCTTCTTCGAAGTTTCAATAGTGAACACAGGCAGTGTTAACGATACATTTGAATTGTCTCTTCAAGGAGTTCCAAGTGATTGGCAATATAGCTTTTCTGAGAACGATCTTAATGTGACGCCAGGAAATATGATGAAATCGCACTTTTCGATACAACCGCCTGGAAACGTCAGTCAGGGGCATTTCTCTTACAACGTTACAGTCTCCAGCATGATGGCGCCTTTAGATGGCTTGGTCGCAACTGATCTGAAGACTTTCGCGATTGATGTCTCGCCACAAGCTCCGCCTCAAATCCAAGTTCTTATTCCCCAAAACACAACATATGCCACTAATACCATTGCGCTCAACTTCACGATCAACAAACCCAGCGTTTGGATCGGATACAGTCTTGACAACAGTGGAAACATCACAGTTCTTGGAAACACAACCCTTACCGGCTTGCTCGATGGTTCTCATAACGTCGTCGTTTTCGCGAATGATAGCTTGGGGGACATGGGCTCATCCGATCTCGTCTATTTCTCAGTCCGAATTCCAATTCATGATGTCGCCGTGATTGACGTCGTATCCTCTGCGGCTCAAGTGTTTCAAGGCGCGGTGGTAAATGTTGATGTGACAGTTAAAAACAATGGAACGGAACCCGAAACATTCGCTGTCAAAGCATACTATGACACTACGGCCATAGGCACGATTAGTAATGTTTTTCTCAACCCAGCCGATACTCAGATCCTTACGTTTGCTTGGAATACTTCAACTGTTACTCCTGGAGTTTATACCCTGAAAGGTGAGGCTGGCCAAGTTCCTAATGAAGTCAACACAGCTAATAACGTGAAAGTCGATGGAACCGTGTCGATTCAAACGCAAGCTGAGGAAAAGTTCTACGTCACAGTCAACGTGACTGACAACAAGGGAAATCCAATATCAAATGCAGCAGTCTACACCAGCCAAGAATCGAAACTGACGGATGGCGGATTTGTAGTGTTCACGTTCACAAAAGGCAACTATACGATAAACGCCTATAAACAAGGTTATCAGTCTGGATCAGCCAACGTTTATGTGGACCAGAACATGACCCTCGTCCTTATTCTATCACCGATACCGATTCCTTCAGTAGTCGGGGGCTACTCCGTTTCTATGAAGGGATATAGCACGACAACACCAACTTCATTCTATCTCACTATGATAATTATGCTGTCCGCTCTCTTCACAGCAATTAGACGCAAAACACGAAAGAAATAGAATCACGCTTAGCACGCAAGAAAAGCTTTAGTTGTAAGTCCGACATTGTCTACTTGTGAGTAAGAATGAGCGGTGCAAATTCTCCCTTTGGAGTCAACGATCTGGTGCTGAAGAAGAAGATACTGTCTGTGCGTGAGCATTATGACTTGGAGGATGTGACTGGAACGAAATTGGGAGAGGCTGATGGCAACCTCATTCAGTTTCCAGCCAAGTTTGTCGTCATCGACACCAATGGTTCTGAGTTGATGCAAGTCAAAGGGAAAGTATTGTCGCTCCGAAACCAATTCACTTTTTACGACAATGCTGGGGCAGAGCTGGGAACCATAAAGAAAAAGCTTGTCAAGCTGATCGGGGAAGAGTACTGGGTAGAAAAAGACAGGCGCGAGTTCATGCGCATCTACGGAAACTTCACGGAGCACGACTATCAGATGGAGATTAACGGGGTTAAGGTTGCCTCTGTACACAAGAAGTGGGTCTCGGTGCGAGATCAGCTCGGAGTCTCGATAACAGGAGAAGCGGATCACCGAGTGGTGATCGGAGCCGTGATCGTGATCGAACATGTGGAAGTTACGGAGAGGCAGCGCCACCACTAGACTGTAACAAGACTCAACCTTGATTTGGGCAGTTTGTAGGATTTCTGGACTCTTGGAAAAGGATTTCCCGCATGACGCAACTTTGAGTTTCGGGAGAAAGCCCTAAAGTTATTCGTTATGACGCGCGCGCTTGAATTTTACCCCTTTAGGGATCAGTTTTCTTTATTATTGGGAACATCTTTTGAACGGGCCTCAAAAGCCGAAAGATAGGCTAAGAAATATAGTCTTGCATACTCCTTTGGCTCTCTGGAACAGTTTGGACAGAACCTCCGATGTTCAAGAGCTTCTTTAGAGCCCCGGTGAGTTCCTCCAAATCAACGTGCAAGACTTGAACCTAGCCCTCAAGCTTCTTGACACGCTCAGGCATCAGTAGATACTCAACCGCAGCGTCACGACCAAAATGCTCAAGCGAGCGCGTAAATTTCCTTCATCGTCATGTTAGCGTACAGTTTCAGGTCTTCTTTCTGTGACACTTTTCCCTCGATCTTGGTGAACCGTTCTTCGATTTGGTGCGCTAGGTCTGAGATTTCTTTTTGACTCATTTCTTCAATCTCCCTTGAAGTTTATAACCCACATTTCGCCCTTGGGCTCGCCCAAAAGAGGCGGAGGGTTAACCTACCGTGTAGCCAAAACTGCAAACTGAGAAACGGCACCCTTGTTCTTCGTAAAGATTTCTTTACGAGAGTGCACAACTCGGTCGTAAAGACTTCTTTACGAAAATCCTTATCTCAACCGCAGAGACATAGTACTTGATGGACTTGCCAGGTTCCGAGGAAGACACTTATTCAACCATCTTCGCATCTTTGAAGCACCCTATACGCCGCAGGATCCTCAGAATTCTGTTTGATGGACCTCAGTCTTTCACAGATCTGCAAAGATCTTTCAATATTGAAAGCTCCCACTTGACGTATCACCTGGATGGCTTGGGGAGTCTTCTTGTCAAGACTGAAGATGGAAAATATGCGTTGTCATCGCTCGGAGAGGCATCCGTCTCAACCATGAAGCACGTGGAAGAACCACCCAAGGACTCTAGACGCCTAGGCATGCGATGCAATCGCCCGATCCTGAGAAACCTCCTGACCATCCTTCTTGTTTGCGCCTTGATCGCTTCACTAGTCTTCAACGTCATCCTGCTGCTCAAGTACACGGGATCCGGCAATCAGAACAACAATACGTCACAAGCACCTCTGTTCTGGCAAGATTGGTGCGTAACCCATATCACTGCCATGTACGGAATGAGTTTTCAACAGGAAAAGTTGCCCCCGGTCTTCGAAATGGGCGACAACGTCACGCTCCTTGCACACTACTTCGGCATCCGCCTAAACTCATCAACCAAAATCGTATTTCAATTCCGAGCTACAGCCCCTGTCAATTTTCAACTTGCACTAGATGTGAGGGACATTAACTGGGAAGTTGACACCCGACCAGAGCTCGCTGAGGCTGTCAGTCTTGGCCAAGTACTAATCAACGAGACCCAAACCACGTCGTTGAACTCCGAGTTTTATGTGCAAAACCCGGGCATCTACGTCTTTGTCTTCGAACCAGTCGAGTGCAGCCCTGCTTCAACTGTCACTTTTAACGCTCATTTGAACTGACGTAGTTTCAAAAAGCACCCCTACTCTCTGCCACTAGCCGCTTCAATAACCTCTAAGCTGACAAGAGCGCGTGCGCAATTGAATATCGGATAAGCATAGTTTTGCCGTTATCCGATATACTATTATATCGGACATATGCACATATCTGCATAAGGTGCAATCGATGGCGTTGATCAGCAAGAGGGTTCACGAAAGGGTGCTCGATAAAAAGAAAAAACTGGACAAACTCAGGCCTATTCCGTCGTCGCTTGTTGGAAGGCTGAAAAAACAAATGATGATTGAGTATACGTACAACTCCAATGCCATTGAAGGGAACACGTTGACATTGCGAGAAACGCAGCTTGTCATTGAAGAAGGAATAACGGTCGGCGGGAAGAGCATAGCAGAAACCTTAGAGGCAAAGAATCATCCTGAGGCGATAGAGTTTGTCGAGAAACTTGTTGAGGCAAAAAGTGAGGTAACTGAAGACGTCGTGCTTCAGGTTCACAAGCTGATAATGGCAAACATCGCGGAAGATGCTGGCCAGTACCGAACCATGGGAGTAAGAATAACAGGCGCTAGTTTCATGTCACCTCCCAGTTCACAAGTCAGACCTCGAATGGATGAGCTTCTGAAATGGTTAAGGGAAAATCCTGATGAACACACGCCAATGGAAGTTGCCGCGGTCTTCCATCATCGTTTTGTTCAGATACATCCGTTTTCAGAGGGAAATGGAAGAGCCGCAAGGTTACTTATGAATGCGATCCTCATGAAAAACGGATATCCTTTTATCGCCATAGTATCGAACTTTGACCGTCCAAAGTATCTGAGGACGCTCATGGAAGCAGACCTTGGAAACTCTTCGTCTTTCGTGAATTTCGTCGCCCGATGCGTAGAAAGAGCCTTAGACATGTATCTTGATGCCCTAGAGGAACCTGAACTACTTACTCTCACCGAAGCCAGCGAGATTACACCATATTCCCAAGAATATCTCAGTCTGCTTGCCAGAAAAGGACTATTAGGGGCAGCTAAACAAGGCAGAAATTGGGTCATATCTAGGCGAGAACTAAATAGATATTTAGATTCTGTCGGTAAACCCAGACTCTAGCGCGGGCTCAATTTGCCATTAGTTACGCGGAGGAGCCAAGATGTTGAGAGGTTACTATTTTCAACTTGCCTAAGGTACAATTAACGTGCCTGACTTTCCGCGCAATGCGCGTTCAATGTTCTCGGGGTTCGTTATGAGGGCTTTTTTGCCTCCGTTTTCGAGGAAGTTGATGACGGCTTCGATTTTTGGGCCCATGCTTCCTTTAGGAAAATGTCCCTCTTCATAATACTTCTTTGCTTCAGTTAAGGTCATTTTATCTAGTGGTTTTTGATCGGGTTTGCCGAAGTTTAGAGAAACTCTCTCAACGGCCGTGGATATTACGAAGAGATCGACCTTCATATCAATGGCAAGGAGTGCCGAGGCATAGTCCTTGTCAATAACTGCCTCAATTCCCATCAATTTTCCGTCTTTTTCAATTACCGGGATACCTCCGCCGCCCACAGCTGTTACTATGAAACCTTGGTTGAATAGAGCCCTTATGGCATCAATTTCAATAATGCGTAAAGGTTTTGGTGAGGGCACTACGCGTCTCCAGCCTCGTCCAGCATCTTCCACCACGTTCCATCCAAGTTCGTCTCTGAACTTTCTTGCTTTTTCTTTGTCGAAAAAGTGCCCTATTGGCTTCGTGGGATTCTGAAAAGACGGATCGCTACTGTCCACCAATACCTGCGTTACCACTGTGACTGCCTGCTTCCTGATGTTTCGCTTTTCAAACTCGTTGTATAAACCCTGTTGAATCATGTAACCCAACGCTCCCTGAGTGTCCGCCCCACACGAATCAAGTGGCACAGTGTGCAAAACGTGGCTTGCCAATTCTGAACGCAAGAGAATGAAGCCTACTTGGGGGCCATTACCGTGGGTTATGACCACGTTCCAGCCCTGTTCTATCATGCTGGCAATATGTACACAGGTCTCACGGGTGGCCTCAAACTGATCGGGCACGGTCTGATGGTCTCTATCTTTAATTAAGGAGTTGCCGCCAATGGCAACAACAGCTGTTTTTCTCATTGTTCTTACCTCTCGTAGCTAGCAACAACTTGCAATGAATGTGCATTATATTATAAAAACAAGTAGCTTTCAGCCTGCGACAAAACGTCTGGTCAATCAAATTCTTTCGTTGGCGGTGATCAACTGAATACAGTTCAAAGCATCGCTTTCACGGACATGGTCAAAGAAAGGACCGCCATCTTTGCATAAAAGTTGTCCTCCGCCTGTTCATGTATCACCGAGTTTGGTCCATCTATAACCTCATCGGTCACTTCCTCACCTCTATAGACTGGAAGAACATGTGTAACAACCGCCGACTTGCCCATCAAATCATCAACGTGACTCTTCTCCAACTTCCAATTCCTGTACTTGTCATGAATTGTAATCTCGTTATCCGTGCCGAAAGCGGTCGCGCCGACCCTACTCAGTTCAGAAGTAACCCAGCTTCTAGGGAAAACGACGTTTGCACCATTCAGCGCTTGTTTGAAATTGTGACTCATCTCGAGGCTGCCTCCAGCGTCTTTGGCGTTTCTTCTTGCCGCTTCAACGATGTTCGGGTCAATATCAAATCCCGGAGGGTAAGCAAGTACCACGTCCATGCCAAACCTGGTTGCGATGAGCAGCTCTTCCTGAATACTGCCCCTTCCACGGAGCTTGCTGGAGTAAGCCCACGTTATAGTATACTTCTTCCCTCTGAGGCTTCCTATTTTGTTACTCAGAGTCATGATGTCTCCTATGGCTTGAGTCGGATGGTACGTACAGCAAGCCATATTGATTACCGGGACTTTCGCGATTTTGGCAAACTCCTCAACAATTCTTCGCCCATTGCCATAAACGAAGTCGATGGCCTCGTCTAGTGCTCTCACCCCAATTCCATCTCCATATATGTCGTACATTTGAATCACGTCTCGCAAGGCTTCCCCAGTCCCAATCCTAGTGGTCATGACATCAATGTATGGGGCATGTCCACCAAGAAGGTTCATCCCAGCCTCAAACGCCCCTCTTGTCCTCGTCGAAGGAGCCCAAAAAACCATGAAAAAATTCTTTCTATCAAGAACTTTGGGTGGAAGCTTCCCTTTTTTTCTCATTTCCTTAAGCTTCCCAGCGAGTTTCATCGTCGCCACTAATTCGTCAATGCTCCAATCCTGCGTTGTAATCAGATCCCTTCCATACAGGTCC